>JAMFSN010000134.1 GCA_026225295.1 Frankia alni | reverse complement strand
TCCAACCCGCCACCGGGATCGCCGCGCGGACGCGTATTCGGCGAGAGGTGGGCGATGCCTGACCAGCGGATGTCGAGGCCGGCGCGGTGCTGGGGGGCGTCGGCGACCCCCGAGCTGGCGACCCCCGAGCTGGCGACCCCCGTCATGACGACGCCGCTGACGGGGGCGCCCCGGCCGACGGCGACGGCCGGGTCGGGCCCGCGCCGATGACCACCCCGCCGCCCGCCGTTCCCGCGCTCGCCGTTCCCGCGCCTGTCGCTCCGCCCGCCGGCCTGAGCCTGGCCGCCGACTTCCCGCCCGCCTCCCGCGACGACTGGCGGGCCCTGGTCCGGGACGTTTTGGTCAAAGGCCGCCGGGCCGACCGCGACCTGCCGCTGGCCGACGCCGAGGCCCGGCTGGCCGGTACGACCTACGACGGGATCAGCGTCGCCCCGCTCTCCACCGCCGCCGACGTCGGCCCGCTGACCGGTGCGCCGGGGCTGGCGCCGTTCGTGCGCGGTGGCCGGGTCGTCGGTTCGGCCGCTGGGGGCTGGGACGTGCGGGCCCGCCACGCCGACCCCGATCCGGCCCTGACCGCCCCGGCGATCATCGCCGACCTGGAACACGGGGTGACGTCGCTCTGGCTGGTGCTGGGCGAGGGCGGGCTGCCGGTCGTGGCGCTGCCCGAGGTACTGGCCGACGTGCTGCTCGACCTGGCGCCGGTGGTGCTCGACGCCGGGGCCCGGACGCCCGCCGCGGTGGACACCTTCGCCGCCCTGATCGCCGCGCGGGGTGTTCCGCCGGCCCAGGTCCGAGGGAATCTGGGCGCCGATCCCCTCGGGTTGGCCGCCCGGACCGGCGGGACCCCCGATCTGACCGTCCTGCCGGCGCTGGCCGAACGGGCCCGCCGCGACCTGCCCGGGATGCGGGTGGCGACGGTCGACGCGCTCGTCTACGCCGGGGCGGGCGGGTCGGACGCGCAGGAGCTGGCCTACGCCGCCGCGACGGGCCTGGCCTACCTGCGGGCGCTGACCGGCGGTGGCCTGAGCACGGCGGCGGCGTTCGGCCAGCTGGAATTCCGCTACGCCGCGACCGCCGAGCAGTTCGCGACGATTGCCAAGCTGCGGGCGGCCCGCCGGATCTGGGCCCGGATCGCCGAGGTCTGCGGGCTCGACGACGCCACCGGCGACCCGGCGGCCGCCGACGACCCGACCACCGGGGGAGCCGGTCCGGTGGCCGCCCAGCGCCAGCACGCGGTGACCTCGCCGACGATGATGACCCGCCGGGACCCGTGGGTGAACCTGCTGCGCACCACGGTGGCCGGGTTCGCGGCCGGGGTCGGCGGGGCGGACGCCGTGACGGTGCTGCCGTTCGACACCGAACTCGGGCTGCCCGACCCGTTCTCGCGGCGCATCGCCCGCAACACCCAGGCCCTGCTGACCGAGGAGTCGAGCCTGGCCCGGGTGGCCGACCCGGCCGGCGGCTCGTGGCACGTGGAGAGCCTCACCGAGGCGCTCGCCGAGGCGGCCTGGGCGCGGTTCACGGCGATCGAGCGGTCCGGCGGGATGGCCGCCGCGCTCGCGTCGGGCCTGGTCGCCGAGCAGCTGGCCGAGGTCCGGGCCCGGCGGCAGGCCGATGTCGAGCACCGCCGGGCGCCGATCACCGGGGTCAGCGAGTTCCCGAACGTGGCCGAGATCCTGCCGCCCCGCCGGCCGGCCGCGCCCGGGCCGAGCGGCGGCCTGCCGCGGTTCCGCCCGGCCGGCGTCTTCGAGCAGCTGCGCGACCGGGTCGACGCGGCCGTCCAGATCGCCGCGGGCGGGGCCCGCCCGGCGGTGTTCCTGGCCACGTTGGGCCCGGCCGCCGCGTCGACCGCCCGGGCCACGTTCGCCGCCAACCTCTTCCAGGCCGGCGGCCTGGTCACCCCGGACAGCGGCGCCGGGGCCGACCCGGAGCAGATCGCGGCCGCGTTCACCGCCTCCGGGGCCACGGTGGCCTGCCTGTGCTCCAGCGACAAGATCTACGCGGCCAGCGCCGTCGACGTGGCCCGGGCGCTGCGGGCGGCCGGGGCCCGCCGGGTCTGGCTGGCCGGCCAACCAGACGCGGCCGACCGGGAGGCGTTCACCGCCGCCGGGATCGACGGCTTCGTCTTCACCGGCTGCGACGCGGCCGAGGTCCTGCGTGTCACCCTCACCGAGCTGGAGGTGGCCTGAGATGGCCGGCACCGACATTCCGGACTTCGGCGACCTCGACCTGGGCTCCGGCCGTCCGGCCGGCGGATCGCCGGCCGCCGAGGAGACGCGCTGGCGCGCGGCCGTCCTCGCCGCGACCGGTAAGGACGTCGACGCGCTGGTCTGGGACACCCCGGAAGGGATCCCGGTCAAGCCGCTCTACACCGCCTCCGACCTCGACGGCCTCGACTTCCTGGGCACGCTGCCGGGCGTGGCGCCGTACCTGCGCGGCCCCTACCCGGCGATGTACGTGACCCAGCCCTGGACGGTCCGCCAGTACGCCGGCTTCTCCACCGCCCAGGAATCCAACGCCTTCTACCGCCGCAACCTCGCGGCCGGCCAGAAGGGCCTGTCGATCGCCTTCGACCTGCCGACCCACCGCGGGTACGACAGCGACCACCCGCGGGTCAGTGGCGACGTGGGCATGGCCGGCGTCGCGATCGACTCGATCTACGACATGCGGCAGTTGTTCGACGGTATCCCGTTGGACAAGATGAGCGTCTCGATGACGATGAACGGCGCGGTGCTGCCGGTGCTCGCGCTTTACATCGTGGCGGCCGAGGAACAGGGCGTGCCGCCCGAGCAGTTGGCCGGAACGATCCAGAACGACATTCTCAAAGAATTCATGGTCCGCAACACCTACATCTACCCACCGACGCCGTCGATGCGGATCATTTCCGACATCTTC
The DNA here is from genome assembly GCA_026225295.1 of Frankia alni. Taxonomy (GTDB): domain Bacteria; phylum Actinomycetota; class Actinomycetes; order Frankiales; family Frankiaceae; genus JAMFSN01. The sequence goes on along the minus strand of JAMFSN010000134.1, from coordinate 13,454 downwards.
GCTTTCACGTCGAAGCGGATGCCGCGGTTCAACTCCATTTCGATTTCCGGATACCACATCCAGGAAGCCGGGGCCACGGCCGATCTGGAGCTGGCCTATACGCTGGCCGACGGGGTCGAATACCTGCGGGCGGGGCTGGCGACCGGGCTCGACGTCGACGCGTTCGCGCCCCGGCTGTCGTTCTTCTGGGCGATCGGGATGAACTTCTTCATGGAGGTCGCCAAGCTGCGCGCGGCCCGCCTGCTGTGGGCGAAGCTGGTCGCCCAGTTCAACCCGACCAACCCCAAGTCGCTGTCGCTGCGGACCCACAGCCAGACCTCGGGCTGGTCGCTGACCGCCCAGGACGTTTTCAACAACGTCGGCCGGACCTGTATCGAGGCAATGGCCGCCACCCAGGGGCACACCCAGTCGCTGCACACCAACGCCCTGGACGAGGCGCTCGCCCTGCCGACCGACTTCTCGGCCCGCATCGCCCGCAACACCCAGCTCCTGCTCCAACAGGAATCGGGCACCACCGGCGTGATCGACCCGTGGGGCGGCAGCGCCTACGTGGAGCGGCTGACCTACGACCTGGCCCGCAAGGCCTGGGCCCACATCGAGGAGGTCGAGGGGACCGGCGGGATGGCCAAGGCCATCGAGGCCGGCATCCCCAAGATGCGGGTCGAGGAGGCCGCCGCCCGCACCCAGGCCCGGATCGACTCCGGCCGCCAACCGGTCATCGGCGTCAACCGCTACCGGCTCGACGACGAAGACCCGATCGACGTGCTGAAGGTCGACAACACCTCGGTGCGGGCCCAGCAGGTGGAAAAGCTGAACCGGTTGCGGGCCGAGCGCGACGACCGCGCCTGCCGGGCCGCGCTCGAGGCCCTCACCAACGCGGCGGCGGCCGGCAGCCAGGCCGGATCGGGCTCGAGCCTGGACGGCAACCTGCTCGCCCTGGCCGTGGACGCGGCCCGGGCCAAGGCGACGGTCGGGGAGATCTCGGATGCCCTGGAAGCGGTCTACGGCCGGTACTCGGGCCAGATCCGCACCATCTCCGGGGTCTACCGGGCGGAGGCCGGGCCGGTGACGAACGTGCTGGCCGCCCGGGCCGCCGCCGACGCCTTCGAGGAGGCCGAAGGCCGCCGGCCCCGGATCCTGGTCGCGAAGATGGGCCAGGACGGCCACGACCGCGGCCAGAAGGTCATTGCCACCGCCTTCGCCGACCTCGGGTTCGACGTCGACGTGGGCCCGCTGTTCCAGACCCCGGGGGAGGTGGCCCGCCAGGCCGTCGAGGCCGACGTGCAGATCGTCGGGGTCAACTCGCTGGCCGCCGGCCACCTGACCCTGGTGCCGGCCCTGCGCGACGAGCTGGCCGGGCTCGGCCGGGACGACATCCTGGTCGTGGTGGGCGGGGTGATCCCGCCCCAGGACTACGCCGAGCTGCGGGCGGCCGGCGCGGCCGCGATCTTCCCACCCGGCACCGTCATCGCCGACGCGGCCCTCGAGCTGCTGGCCACCCTGCGCGGCCAGCTCGGTCACCCCGACCCGGCCGCGGCGCCGGCCCCCGGCCGTCCGGAATAAGGACGGGCGGCCGACCGGTGCCGACGCCCGATCTCGAGATCTACGTCGACGGGGTGCTGGCCGGGTCCCGGACCTGGATCGCCAAGGCCATCACGCTGGTCGAGTCGCGGCGGCCCGACCACCGGGAGCTGGCCCAGAAGCTGCTCGTCGCCCTGCTCCCGCACGCCGGGCAGGCCCGCCGGGTCGGCATCTCCGGAGTTCCGGGCGTCGGTAAGTCCACCTTCGTCGACGCCGTCGGCACCCGGCTGACCGCCGCCGGCCACCGGGTCGCGGTGCTGGCCGTCGACCCGTCCTCGACCCGGACCGGCGGCAGCATCCTGGGCGACAAGACCCGGATGACGCGGCTGGCCGTCGACCCAGCGGCGTTCATCCGGCCGTCCCCGACGGCCGGCACGCTGGGCGGCGTGGCCAAGGCGACCCGCGAGACGATGGTCGTGATGGAGGCCGCCGGCTACGACGTGGTGCTGGTCGAGACGGTCGGGGTGGGCCAGTCCGAGATCGAGGTGGCCGACATGGTCGACACCTTCCTGTTCCTGACCCTGGCCCGGACCGGCGACCAGCTCCAGGGCATCAAGAAGGGCATCCTGGAGATCGCCGACGTCATCGCGGTGAACAAGGCCGACGGGTCCCACGAGGCCGACGCGCGCCGGGCCGCGCGGGAGCTGTCCGGGGCGTTGCGCATGCTGCGGTCCGACGACGACGGCTGGGCGACCCCGGTGCTGACCTGCTCGGCGATGGAGGGCACCGGCCTCGACGAGGTGTGGGCGAAGGTGCTCGCCCACCAGGAGTCGGGTGGGGACGAAGGCGGGCGGGAGGCCCGCCGACGGCGCCAGCAGGTCCGGTGGACCTGGAAGATGGTCCACGACCGGCTGCTCACCGAACTGCACGACAATGCGCGGGTCCGGCAGCTGGCGCCCGGGCTCGAGGAGGCGATCCTGGCCGAGACGATCACCCCGGCCAGCGCCGCCGATCAGCTCCTCGCCGCGTTCCGCGGCCACACGCCCTGACCGCTCCGGCGGTCGGACCCGGCGGCCCGTCCGTCGTCACGCTGCCGAGCTGTCTGTCCAGACGGCTACGGGCTCAGGGCAGGTCCATCGTCTGGGACGTGCGGATCGTGTCGAAGGTGCGGGCCAGTTCGGCGTTGAGGGGCACCTCGAGCATCCCCAGCAGGTGGTTCACGGCCAGGGCGTAGGCGATCACCACAGCCTCGGTGCCGGCGGGCGGCGCGTCCGGATCCAGGACCGCCAGGGTGCCGGCCAGGACGAGGACCACCGAGTGGGAATCGAGGTCGGGAAGCCAGGCCGCCGTGGGGCGCAGGACGTCGGACAGCAGCGTGCGCACGTCGTCGCCGTCGAGCCCGTCCGGGAAGGCCTGCTCGATGAGCCCGAGCGTCAGGACGTGCAGCACGTCCCGGGCCTGGAGTTCGTCGCCGGTCCGCAGGCGGGCGCCGGCGTCGTGGAGCGCGGCCGGGTCCTGGTTGGCCACGGCCGCGACGGCCGCGGTCACCGCATCCCGGATGGCCCGACCGGACGGCGGAACCGGCGGCCGGCTCATCTCCGGCCGGCGGTCCGGTCGCCGAGCCGCTCGGCCTCCCGGCCCGAATACCCGTGCCCATCACCGGCCATGTCACGCTCCCTGGTCAGGTCTGCGGTCGAGCCTAGGCGTCCGGCCCCGGGCCGGACCGCGGGGTGGTGATCGTCGTCAGCCGCGACCGATCAGCTTGCGGACCGCGGCGACCTGCTCCATGTCGGGCGCCTCGTAGTCGACGGCGAGAGCCTCGTGGACGGCCTGGTAGATCCCGGTCTCGAGCAGGCTGATGTCGATTTCCTCCCACGACGGGGAACCGACGATGAGGGTCAGCCGACTTATTCGGTGGACCAACCGCGCGCAGTCCCGCGACCACGTCCGGTTGATCGCATAGCGCCGCGCCTGCTCGAGATCGGCCCACAGCGAGAGGAGTTCATGGCGGAGGGCCGCGTCGGGATCGAACCGTTCGTCGTCCGGCTCGGCCAGAAAACCGCGGACCGTTTCCGCGGCCGACCGGGCGGCGACTTCGTCAGGCACAGGACATCTCACAGCCAGCTAACCAGGCTGCGACCTGACAGGCGTTGCGGCGAAGCAGGCGCAGCTCCCCCCGGATCACCGCCCCCTGTTCTACCCCTTCGGGCGTGGGCCCCGGCTCCGGCCCCGGTCGGGGGCCAGCGGCGACCCGGTCAGGTGTTGCGGCCGCCGTTGACGCCGATCACCCGTCCGGTGATGTACCCGGCCTCCTCCGACACGAGGAAGGCGCACGCGGCGGCGATGTCCTCCGGTAGGCCGGCCCGCCGGACCGGGGTCTGGGCGGCGTGGTGATCGACTCCTGCACCGAGAAAGCCCTGGGCTTCGTTGCGGCGGGTCATCGGCGTGTCGATGAATCCCGGCGGAATTGTGTTCACGGTGGTGCCCTTCGGGCCCAGTTCCAGCGCCAGCGCCTTGGTGAACCCCAGGACGCCGGCTTTGGACGCCACGTAGTGGGTCATGAGCGGCTGGCCGCTGTGGGCGCTCGACGACGCGATGTTGACGATCCGGCCCCAGCCGGCCGCCACCGCGTGCGCCGACCCGCCCGCGCTCCGGATCTCTTCGACCACCGACTTCGCCTCGGTGCCGTTGAGATCGAACACGGCCACCCGGGCGTCGTCCCGGGCCGGCCGCAGGGCGATACCGCGCCCGATGCCCGAGGCCCCACCGGTGACGACGGCCACCTTCCCGTCCGCTGTCCCAGTCATGAATCGCACTCCTTCGTTGTCGCCGTCATCGGGCCAGGACACCGTTCAGAAACAGATCGACCGCGTGCCGCAGATGGCGTTCCTCGGCCTCGGCGGATCGAAAGACCCCGAAGGTGGCCAGCAGCGACGGCATCACCGCGACCATGGCGATGAACTGCTCGGCCGCGAGTTCGACGTCCGCGATCGTCACTGTCCCCGCGGCGGCGTGCCGGCCCAGCAGGTCCATGACCTCCCGCATGCGGGGGAGCCAGGTCAGGGAGTGGGCACTGGTCGCGAATTCCGGGAACCGGGCCGCCTCGGCGATGGCCATGCGCCGCAGCCGGACGGCGTCCGGTGCCACGGCCGCGGCGACGGTCGGTCGAGCGATGGCCATCAGCCCGCCGGCGAGATCGTCGGGCACCGGTTGACCGACCGGTTGGTGACGTTCCTGCCGGGCGAGCGCCCAGGCGATGACGGCGATGAACAGCCGCCGCTTGTCGGGGTACCGGGCGTACAGCGTCCGTTTGGTGATGCCGGCCGCCCGGGCCACCGCCTCCATGGTCGTACGGTCGTACCCGTACTCCAGGAACGTGTCGGCGGCCGCCTCGCGCAGCCGTTCGGTCAGCTGGAGCGCCTCGGCCTGGGTGGGGCGCCCGGTCCGCGACCGCCCGGTCTCCGCGCCGGTCGCCACGGCATAAGTATACGTCGACGTATACTTCCCGTCAATCGCCGGGCCGCCGTCAAGGGCGCTCCAGCTGTAAAAAGGATGCGGGGCCGGCCCCGCCCGCCCGCCGCCTGTCCGAATGTCCTGTGAGGAACGAACTGTGCATTTTGCCCTTCGCTTCGATTTCCGGAATCCGGCGATGGCCGGCACGACGATGGCCGACCGCTACGCCGCGGCCCTGGAGATGGCCGAGTGGGCCGATCGGCTCGGCTGCCTGAGTGTGGCGGTCTCGGAGCATCACAGCTCCCCGGACGGGTACCTCCCCAGCCCGATCCCGATGCTCGCGGCCATGGCCGCCCGCACCACCAACGTCCGGTTCCTGATCGCCGCGTTGATCGCACCCTTCCACGATCCCTTGCGGCTGGCCGAGGACCTGATCGTGCTCGACATCCTGAGCCGGGGGCGGGTCGATCTGATCGTCGCGGGCGGATATGTGCACGAAGAGTTCGCGATGTTCGACGTGCCGATGAAGGAGCGGGGCCGGCGGGTGACCGAAGCCGTCGCCACGTTGAAAGCCGCGTTCACCGGCGAGCCGTTCGACTACCGGGGCCGCACCGCCCACCTCACGCCGGCGCCGTTCCGCCCGGGCGGGCCGGCCGTCATGCTGGGGGGCAGCAGCGAGCCGGCCGCGCGCCGGGCCGCCCGCATCGCGGACGGCTTCATCCCCTCGGCGCCGGAGGTCTGGGAGTTCTACCGCGACGAGGTGCAGAAGCTGGGGCGCCCCGATCCCGGGCCCAGCCCGGTCGGCGCGAACCAGGTCGTCGCGCTCGCCGAGGACCCCGGGAAGGGGTGGCACCAGATGGCGCCCTACTTCCTGCACGAGACCAACGCCTACGGCCTCTGGCAGGCCCAGGACAACCTGGCCGCCCCGTACCGGACGGTTGCCGACGTCGACGCGTTGCGGGCCACCGGCCAGTACCGGGTGCTGACCCCGGAGCAGTTCATCGCCGAGCAGAAGGCCGCGCCGTTCCCGTTCGCCCAGTTCCACCCGCTGTGCGGAGGACTGCCGCCCGAGCTGGCCTGGGCGAGCCTGCGCCTGTTCGAGCACGAGGTCCGGCCCGCGTTCGCGTCCTGAACGGCCCCCGACCGGCCCGGCATGAGCCGGGCCGGCCAGCGGGCCCGCCGACTCAGCCAGCGTGGGCGGCGGCGTAGAGCTTGGCCCATTCCTTGCGGGACCGGATCGCGGTGTCGACGTCGGTGGCGGTCGACCGTAGGGCGCCGACGGTGGCCTTCTCCCGGGGGATGACGCTGAACGGGTCCCAGTTGAAGAACCGGCAGGCGTTCGCCCAGGTGATCTTGTTGATGTCGGAGTCGTCGGCCCCGGCGTTGACCAGCTCGTTCATGACGAACTCGGGCGCGTTCGGCCAGATCGAGTCGGAGTGCGGGTAGTCGCATTCCCAGGCGATGTTGTCGATCCCGATGTCGTGCCGCAGCTTGAGCGAGGTGGGGTCGGTGACGTAGCAGGCCAGCGCGTGCTCGCGGAACACCTCGCTGGGCAGCCGCCCCCCGAAGTCGCGGCGCAGCCACCGTTGGTTGGTGTAGTGGCGGTCGCAGCGGTCCAGGTAGAAGGGGATCCAGCCGATGCCGCCTTCGGAGAAGGCGACCCGCAGCTGTGGGTAGCTCCGCAGGGCGGGGCCCCACAGCAGGTCCTGGGCGGCCAGCGAGGAGATCTGGCAGGCTAGGATGATCAGATTGTCGATCGGGGCGTCGGGGGCCATGTTGAGCACCCCGAAGCCCGACCCGATGTGCAGGCACATCACCAGACCGGTGTCGGACAGGGCCTGGAAGACCGGTCCCCAGTAGCCGATGTCGTGGTAGCTGGGCAGGCCTTCCAGGTGGGGCTGCTCGGGCATGGTGACGGCCCGGCAGCCCTTGGCGGCGACCCGGCGGATCTCGTTGACCATGAGCTGCGGTTCCCAGGTCGGCAGCAGCGCGAGCGGGATGAACCGGCCGGGGTAGGTGGCGGCCCAGTCATCGATGTGCCAGTCGTTGTAGGCCTGGATCATGATGACGGTGACGTCGGTCCGGTAGTGGTTGAGGTGACCGGCGGAGAACCCGGCGAAGGTCGGGAAGCACATCGAGGCGAGGATGCCGTTGCGGTCCATGTCGCGGACCCGGTCGTGGATGTTGTAGACGCCGGGGCGCATCTCCGCGAAGCCGGCCGGGTCGCGGCCCCATTCCTCGGCCGGCCACGAGACCACCGCGTTCAGGCCGCTGACGCCGGCCTGTCGGCCCTGGTACATCCACCGGTCGACCCCGGCGTCGTCGGTGAGCACGTGCGGCGCCTGGTCGACCAGCTTCGCCGGTACGTGTCCCTTGAACATGTCGGGTGGCTCGACCACGTGGTCGTCGATGCTCACCAGGACCATGTCGTCGATGTTCATGTGCCTCCTCGGCCGCTGGATCAGGTTGCCCGGGTGCCGCAGGACGCTCGGTCGCTACGAACACCCGGTCCCTGGAAACAGTTGTACGCTTCCTGGCTATGACCGTCTCTGCGCGTCCGGTCAATGAAGCCACCGAAACGGCCAACCACGGACTGGTCGACATGCGGCGCGGTGGCCGGGCCCTGGGGGGCAGCCACCTGTACGAAGGCGAGCGGTTGGTGACCGGCTGGCACTCCCATGACCTGCACCAGATCGAGTACGCCCTCAGCGGCGTGGTCGAGGTCGAGACGGCGGCCGCCCACTATCTGCTGCCCCCGCGCCAGGCGGCCTGGATCCCGGCCGGCCTCGACCACCGCACCACCTTGAACAGCGCGGTCCGCACGGTGGCGGTGCTGTTCGACCCGGGATTGATCCCCGGCCCCGGGGACCGGGCCCGCATCCTGGCCGTCCCGCCGCTGATCCGGGAGATGATGGTCTACTCCCTGCGCTGGCCGATCGCGCGCCCGGAGCCGGATGCGGTGTCGTCGGACTTCTTCCGCACCCTCGGCCACCTGGTCGCCGACGCGATCGAGGACGAGACGCCGCTCAGCCTGCCGGTGTCGGCCGATCCGATCGTGGCGGCGGCCATGGCCTACACCCGGGGCCACCTGGCCGGGGTGACGGTCGGCGAGGTCGGCCGGGCCATCGGGGTGTCCGAGCGGACGCTGCGGCGTCAGTTCCACGCGACGGTCGGGATCTCCTGGCGCACCTACCTGCTCCAGGCCCGGATGCTGCGGGCCATGGCGCTGCTGCCCGGGACCGGCGCCTCGGTGCTGGAGGTTTCGGCGGCGGTCGGCTTCGACAGCGTCAGCGCGTTCGCCCGCACCTTCGCCCAGCACTGCGGCGAGACCCCGTCGTCGTACCGCCGGCGGGTCAGTTCCGCGCCGCCGCTGGCCGGCCGGTCCCCGGGCTGACGCCGACCCGCCGTCCAGGCTGGTAAGCGCGTCAGACGGGTGGTTTTCGGGGCCGGGTACCGGTCGTCGGACCCCGTCCGGCCCCGGCCCGCCCGCTCAAACCAACATTGACGTCGCCGTTAAGAACGGGTTAACGTCGGTTCATGGCGCGGACTTGCGATTTTCCTGTGTTCGAGGCGGACGACCGCGGCAGCCGGGCCCGCCTCAGGCGCGTTCCGGTCAGCGTCTAGCCGCCGTGTTCACCGCGGCAGTCCTCGAAGCATTGACGCTTGAGCCCGTGGCCACGGACCGGTACCGGGGCAGCAACCTGCAGATCGGCCACAACGTGGTGTTCGGCGGTCAGCTGCTGGCCCAGTCGGTGGTGGCCGCGCTGCTCGGGCAGGACGGTAAGACCGTCAAGACGCTGCACACCGTCTTTGCCCGGGGCGCGCAGCCGGACGCGCCGGTCGACATCACCGTCGATCGGATGCACGCCGGTCGCAATCTGGCCAGCAGCACGGTGACGATCAGTCAGGGCGACCGGCTGTGTGCCCGGTCGGTGGTGCTGCTGTCCGCGGACGAACCCGACTTCATCCGGCACGGCGAGCCGTCCCAGGCGGCCTCAGCTGCGCCCGGGGACTCAGCTGCGCCCGGGGACTCAGCTGCGCCCGGCGACGCTGGGGGGCCCGCCGACGACGGGCCGGATACCTGGCAGATCCGGTCGATGGGTGAGGTCAACGACCCGGAGTTCGTCGGGCCGGCCGAGCTCGAGGTGTGGACGCGGTGGCCGGGGGCCCCCGACGATCCGGCGCTCAACCAGGCGTTGCTGGCGTTCAGCACCGAGGGCAACCTGATCGGCACCGCGATGCGGCCGCACCCCGGGGTAGGCCAGTCGCAGGCCCACGTGACCGTCACCACCGGGGTGCTCAGCCACACGCTCACTTACCACGAGCCGGCGCCCGTGGGGGAGTGGCTGTTGCTTGCCCATCACAGCCCCTACGCGGGCCGGGGACGCGCGTACGGTCAAGGGGAGGTGTTCCGCGCGAACGGCGACCTGGTGGCCTCCTTCGTACAGGACAGCCTCATCCGGCCCATGCGTTCCGGTCGCGCCGGCGGGCTCTAGCACCATCCAGGTTCCCAGCAGTACCGAAGATGAGGCGGGCCGGGACCGCCCGGCCGCTGATCTACCAGAGGAGCTCACGTTGGCGGCGAACGATGCGGTGATTGTCTCGACGGCGAGAACAGCGATCGGCACGGCGCTCAAGGGCTCGCTGGTGGACGTCGACGCGTTCGAGCTGGGTACGAAGGCGGTCGCTGAGGCGGTGCGCCGGTCCGGCCTTGATCCTGAACTGTTCGACGACGTCATCCTCGGCGAGGTCCTGTACGGCGGCGGGGACATCGCCCGCTACGCCGCGATCGAAGCCGGACTGGTGGGTGCGCCCGGGGTCGCGCACAACCGGCACTGTGCCTCCGGGATGGCCGCCGTGCAGTCGGCGGCCGCGTCGATCCGGTCCGGCATGGACCGGGTCGTCGTCGCGGGGGGCACGAACTCCTCCTCGACCGGACCCCGGTCGACCCGGCGGGTGCTCGGTACCGACGACTGGGCGCCCTGGTTCTCGCCCAGCCACCGGGACAGCCCCGAGGCGCCGAACACCGACATGTCGATCACCGTGGGCTGGAACGCCGCGGTCAAGGCGGGCGTGAGCCGCGAGGACATGGACGCCTGGGCGCTGCGCTCCCACCAGCGGGCCGTGGCGGCCATCGACGCCGGCAGCTTCAAGGAAGAGATCTTCCCGATCGACGTGGTCCGGCGGGACGGTACGGCGTTCCCGTTCGAGGTGGACGAGCATCCCCGGCGCACCACCAGCCTGGAGCGGCTCGCGAAGCTCAAGGTGCTGCATCCCGAGATCGAGGGCTTCAGCATCACGGCCGGTAACGCGGCCGGCGTGAACGACGGCGCCGCGGCCATGGTGATCACCGACCGGGCCTTCAGCGAGTCCCAGGGCCTGGAGGCGCTGGGCGAGATCCGCGCGTGGGCGTCGGTGGGCGTGAACCCGGCCGAAACCGGTACGGCCCCGGCGCTGGCGATCCCGAAGGTGCTCAAGCGGGCCGGGCTCTCGATCGCGGACATCGACCTCTGGGAGATCAACGAGGCGTTCGCGTCGGTGGCGGTGGCCACGACCCGGCTCCTCGGTATCGACGACGAAATCGTGAACGTCCTCGGCAGCGGGTGCAGCCTCGGGCACCCGATCGCCACGACGGGGGCCCGCCAGATCATCAGCCTCATCCACGAGCTGCGGCGTCGCGGGGGCGGCCGGGCCGTCTCGGCGATGTGCGCGGGCGGCGGAATCGCCACCGCGATGGTGCTCGACGTGCCCGCGCCGGCCTGAGCGAGGTCTGGTCGGCGGCCGGCCTCCCGACCGCCGCCGACCAGGGGAAAGACCCCTACGCGCCGTGACGCTGGAGGAGCAGGACTCCGGAGGGCGTGCCGCCCCCCGACGTGACCACCGCGGTATCGGCGTTGGCGACCTGCCGCTCGCCGGCTGAATTCCGCAGCTGCGTGATGGCCTCGTAGATGAACCCGAAGCCGTGCGTCCGTCCTTCCGAGAGCTGGCCACCGTGCGGGTTGACGGGCAGTTCCCCGTCGAGGGCGATCCGGCGTCCTTTGTCCAGCCAGTCCTGGGCCTCGCCGATCCCGCAGAATCCGAGCGCCTCGAGCCACGTGATGGCGTTGAAGGTGAATCCGTCGTAGAGCAGGGCGAGATCCACGTCGGACGGGCGGAGGTCGGTCCGGGTCCACAGGTGCGCGGACTGGCCGAGCACCTGCGGCTCGTGGGTGATCGTGTCCTGGTCCCAGGAAATGCGCTCGGTTATCTGCGTCCCCACCGCTTCGACCCGGATGGCCGGCCGGGGCAGATCGCCGGCGACCGACGCGTCCGACACGATCACCGCGATCGAGGCGTCGCACGGCACGTCGCAGTCGAACAGCCCGAACGGTGAGGTGATCGGTCGGGCCGACAGATAGTCGTCCATCGTCATCGGGTCGCGGTAGATGGCGGCCGGGTTGCGCATGGCGCCCGCCCGACCGTTGACCGCGATCGCCCCGAGCATCTCGCGCGTGGCGCCGTAGCGGTGCAGGTACTGGCTGGCGTTCAGGGCGATCCAGTTGGCCGCCGACAGCGCTCCGAAGGGTGTCCGCCATTCCGACATCGGCCCGGCGGCCCGGCCGCCCCCGCCGCCGCGGAGGCCCAGGGTCCGGTAGGTCGACTCCCAGACGGTCCGGAAACACAGCACGTGGCGGCAGAGCCCGGCGGAGACGGCCAGCATGGCCGCGATCACCGATCCCCCCGGGCCGGGCAGTTCACCGCCGCCGTTGATCCAGGTCGGGTGGAGCCGCAGGGCCTCCTCGACGGCGGTGACGCCGCCCTCGCTCATCCCCATCCCGACCGCCCCGGGGTAGGTCGACAGGCCGTCGATGTCGTCGAGGGTCAACCCGGCGTCGGCCACCGCGGCCAGGCAGGCGTCGACGGCCAGCGACAGCGGGTCGACCATCAGCTTGCGGCCGATGGCCGACCGCCCGACCCCCGACAGCACCACCTTGTGCTCGAACCGGTCGCTGCTCAGCGGGGCCCGGGGGGTGGGCCGGGCCGGCTCCGGGACCGGCGGCGGATTGTCCGGCGCGCCGGTCGGGGTGAACAGCGGCAACCACACGTCCTCGTGCTGCTCGAACTGGACGGTGACGTCCTGTCCGATGTGTACCTCGTCCGGCTCGCAGCCGACGATGTTGGTGGTCAGGTGGACCCGCGGGTCCTCGGCCAGCGCGACATTGGCGATCACGTACGGCGGGGGCAGATCCGGCGACCAGGCCTGGGAATTGACGGTGACGCCGACCACCGTGGCCCGGCCGGAGACCTCCGTGGGCACCCGGGCCCGGCTCCGGCACACCGGGCAGATGGGGGTGGGGGGATGCACGAGCGTGCCGCAGTCGCCGCAGCCCTGGATCCGCAGCGTGCCATCGGCGCCGGACTTCCAGAACCACTCGTTGACCGGGGTGAGTTCCGGCAGAGGCCTCATTGCTGCTCCTTCTGGAAGTGCGTGGTGACGGGCGGGCACTTTGCTGGTCTGCGCCCCGGTGCGGTGCTAGCCTGCTGGTGCTGTTATCGACGTCGACATCAATATCCGTCATCGAGAGTACCGCTGATCGGCCCCCGCCGGACGGCGACGGGCAGCGGACGGTTCGCGGTGGTGTCCCGGTCGCCGATCCCTACCTCAGGAGAAGATGACATGACGGTTTTTGATGCGTTCCGGTACGACGGTAAGCGGGCTCTGGTGGTCGGGGGGGCGACCGGGATGGGGGCGGGGGTGGCCGAGCTGGTGCAGAGCGCCGGCGCGGAGGTGGTGGTGATGGACTTCGCGGAGGTGACGTTGCCGGGGGCGAAGGCGATCGGTGTGAACCTGGCCGAGGTGGCGTCGATTGACGCGGCGGTCGCGCAGTTGGGTGGGCCGGTGGATGCGCTCTTTTCGTGTGCGGGGGTGGCGGACGGGACGCCCGGCATCGAAAAGATCAACTTTCTGGGTCACCGGTACCTGATCGACAGTTTGTTGGCCGGGGGTTTGTTGGGGCGGGGTGCGTCGATCGGGTTCATTTCGTCGGCGGCCGGTCTGGGGTGGGAGGCGAATCTGCCGTTGTTGCGGGAGTATCTGGCGATCACGGATGTGGCTGAGGCGTCGGCGTGGGCGGTGGGGCACGGTAAGGCTGATTACATGTGGTCGAAGCAGGCGGTGTGTGCGTATGTGGCCAGTCAGGCGATGCCGTTGTTGAAGCAGGGGATCCGGATCAACGCGATCTGCCCGGGGCCGACGGATACGCCGTTGGCGCAGGCGAACAAGGATCTGTGGTTGGGGTTCGGGGCGGATTACCGGGCTGAGGTGGGGATTGAGGCGGCGACGTCGTTGGAGCAGGCGTATCCGTTGGTGTTCCTGGGGAGTGACGCGGCGTCGGCCGTCAACGGCGTTACGTTGATCACGGATGCGGGGTATTTCAGTGCGGGGGCGACGGAGGTTTTCCCGGCCGCGACCCCGATCGTCAACTTCCTGCTCGGCCGCT
>JAMFSN010000133.1 GCA_026225295.1 Frankia alni | reverse complement strand
TGAATACGACACTCCCGCAGAACGACTCAACAAAGTGATACTATCTCATTAGTGATGCACTGACTCCCTGAAATCGCCCGCCCCAGCCGACGCGAATGTTCTTCTCGCGCTTGAAACCGTGCTCGCCGGCGACACGATCGAGGCGCTGAAAAACCACAGCGCACCGATCCCCCGCGACTATGGATGTTCCTCAACGGACTGACCCACGGACACGCCCGATTCCTTTTATCGGTGCCCGCGACTACGACGGGTTGCCGACGAGGGCGTCCCTTCACCGGGACGACCTCATGAACACACCCGGAGCTGGCCGAACATTCGTCGCCCTCGAAGACGCCTTCATCACCGCACACGCCGACCGGACATGGATCGACACCGGCGCATTCCGTACCCGCGCTGACTGGCCCCCGCACCGCACCCTCGATCCCGACCATCCCACAACCTGGTATTCCGACGGCGGCCCCGACCTCGACTGCCGGTCGATCCCCTGCCCGCTATCCATGCCGTAGACGACATGAACCTCTACGCGACCGGCCATGCCACGAGACTGCACACCCCCAATAGGGCATGGGAATAATTTCCGAAGCCCGTGCCCATTCACTTCCTACCTCAGGTTCTCGGGTGCGGGGCGTCACCGTCCAGCTGGCAGTCGGGTGTGGAGTGCGATCGATGCAGCCTGTTCGCCCCTCTCCCCGAACCCCGCCGGGTTCGGCCTGCTTGGCAGGCACTTCCGCGAAGATCACGACACCGCGCGATTTAGCCCAAGCAGGGCTCCTGCCAATGGCGAAGTTAGATCACCGACGAAACTCGCTACCCCAAAGTCGGCAGGTTCTGACTCGGCGCGCACAACCGGGCCAGACACTCCGCCATCCGAATCTCACTTTGATCGTCGCCATACTTTCGTCGGTATGCAGCTATATTTTCTAGTAGAGACGATACTGAGAGGCGCAAATTCCCCAAACGCCTTCTCAAGCTCGGAGAGAGCTTCCGTTGTACGGCCGCGAGTTGGTCGATCTCCCTCCCGAGTTCTGAGTGGGCGCACGGGACATACCTTTATCTCGGCCCCACCTTTGACCATTCGTGGCATTTTCGTTCGCTTCTCCAGTCCCTGCGAGTTGTACCAGTCCAGGCCGGTCACTTCTAAATTGAGCACCGCCCGCTCGACGCGTGCGGACTTGATATTCTCCCACGAGATCTTCGCAAGATGATTATTGTAATGAACCTGGAGATTCTCTCGCGTCAAACGTAGATTTGGACGACGATTATGGATATCGTCCATTGACCGCGATGTTGGGTCTCGGCGAAAATCTATCGTACTCCAGGCCAAGGTGGCGACTATCACGGCAGAAAGCCCGAGAAATGGGTATACGTGTGAATAATCAAAGAGACGAAGAGAAAATAAGAATATCGGCGTCTCGATGGCGAAAAGTATTCCCAACATGATTAGCAGATTTCCATACCGCCAATCCTGCTCCGGGTAGAACGTACTTACGGTCGATCTTGGCTGCCGATGGGCGGCTGGCCGCTCATGCGGGCGACCAGAAGGACTCGTATACGACCGAACGGACGGCTGTAGATCCTCCACATTTGTTCGCGTTCCGGATTCCGTCGGGATATGGTCGTCGTTCGACCTCCGTGGATTTTCTTCCGGCGAGGAATCACCTACCCCCCGGCCGGGGAATTTCGGCACTTCCGGTGATATGTGGTGTTCTGCCCGCTCGGGAATGTCCCCACGTGCGCCTGGAAACGCCGGTTCCGTGCTCGGCTTCGCGCGACCGTCAAGGACGGCCTGAATCATGCTTATTAGTAACTCACGCGCCTCGGCCTGCGAAAGGTTGATGAGGTCGAATGAGACTACCTGGCCGAGCAGGCCCGGCCTTTCACATTCGAGAACCCTAATCGGGACAAGTTTTCGCCTAAAACCATCGGGGTCCGATATAAAAGCGCCGCGCCACTCGGTCTTTCCAAAGACCGACTCGAGATAGGACGGCGACAGAATTGCTATGGTGCGCGCCGCTCGCGTCATACCGATTTCCATGCCTACGACCCAGTTAGAGCCGGGCACGAAATCCCATGCTTGTATAATGACGCCGTATCCGGCACTCTCCAATTGCCATGCGATCCATTCCGCCCACCTACGGTCGGACTGGGTGTAAGAGACAAAAAAGTCGGGTGATTGTTCCTCCATGTCTACCCCCGTTCCAGAACCACGTTTGGTGCTGTGTAGACCACAGACACGGCAACGTTGAGAAAGGGTAGCTGATATACGGAAGGGACTGGCCAAGTGGTGGAACTGGACCAGGAGGAGGAGGGGGAGGATCGCGCGATAGCGGAGGTGTAGGCACGCCTGATCCGCTGCAGTTGTGTTGAGGTGCGCGGTTGCGGCCGGGTCGGGGCGCTGATGGTGCAAGACACCGACCTGTGGCGGCGTGACGATCTCGTGTGGGACCTGGTAGTGATCGAGTCCGGTTTCGTTCTTCCCGGCTTGGAAGACTTCCTCGATCGCCCAGCGGGCGACCCGCGACGGTCACGAACGTGGCCAGGGGCACCGGATGAGGGGCATGGCACAGGTAGTAGGCCAGTTCGCCGTGGTCGCGGGACGGGCGGATCAGCACCATGCGGGGCTGGTCGGACCGGTCGGGGGTACCGGTGGTCGCCACGAGCGCCCAGTCGTAAAGGCGGGGTCCTTTCGCCCCGTCGGCGGCGGAGAAGGTCTGCCAGCCGGCGGCCGGGATCAGTCGGGCGAGGTCGGCGACGGTGAACCGGCCGGCGGCGGTCGTGATCCGCCGGTTCGACGCGACGGCGAGCACGTAGCCCTTGTCGTGCTGCTCGACCCAGTCGGCCAGGTCCGGGTCGGCGCCGTAGACCTCGTCGCCGGTGACCCAGCCGAACGGGACACCCGCCGCAACCGCATCGGCGATCATCGCCCGGGTCAGGGCGGGTTTCGTCGCGAACACCACGGCATCGGGGACTTTCGCCTCCGACCGCCGAACCTGGTCACGGATCCACGCCTCATCGGGGAGATACAGCCGTCGGTCGATCGCCGCCCGGCCCTTGGTCGAGGCGTAGACTAGGAACACCCCGAGCTGACAGTCTCGATCCGCCCGGCGGTCCCGGAGTACTGCCGTTGCACCCCGACGGACTTGGTGCCCTTCAGGAACCCGGTCTCGTCCACGACCAGGACCCCGCCGGCCTCACCCAGGTGCCCGGTCACATAGGCACGCAGGTCATCCCGGACCTCGTCGGCGTTCCACGCGTAGGCATTCAACAGCCGCTGCATCTTGTCGGGACGGGTGTCACCGGCGTGCTCGGCGAGTTGCCAGCCGTTCTTCCGTTCGGTTGCCGAGATCAACCCAGCCAGGAACAACCGGGCCTGATCCCGGCACGCCTGGGTAACGAAACGGCCCGCGACCTGGCCGAACATGACATCGAACCCGCTGTCCCACCCGGGCGGATCGACGTCGTCTACCCTGGCCACGCGGCCACCGCGTCTTTCTCGAGGTCCTTCACACGCCCGAAGAATCACGCGGTGGCCGTTATGCGCGCCTAGCCACGCGGCGTCGGCCGATCAAGACTACGAAGAGCTCACTGCGGCTGTAGTACTAGTGTCCTGAGTCCGAAGTTCGGCGTCTGATCGTAGGCTTGGTGGGTGCCTGGTCCACGCGGGGTGTCGATCGAGTTGTCTCCTTCCGAACGCGAGGTGTTGAGGGGGTGGGCGCGGCGCCGGAAGGCGGCGCAGGCGCTCGCGCAGCGGTCGCGGATCGTGTTGGCCTGCGCGAAAGGCGGCACGAACGCGCAGGTCGCGTTGGAGCTGGGTGTCAGTCGGGACATGGTCGCGAAGTGGCGGAACCGGTTCGCGGCTGATCGGCTGGACGGGCTGTCGGACGAGCCGCGGCCGGGTCGGCCGCGCACAGTCACCGATGCCCAGGTCGAGGCGGTGATCGCACGCACGTTGGAGACCACGCCGCCGAACGGTGACACGCACTGGTCGACCCGGTCGATGGCGAAGGCGTCGGGGTTGTCGCAGTCGACGGTGTCGCGGATGTGGCGGGCGTTCGGGCTCAAGCCGCATCTGGCCGAGACGTGGAAGCTGTCTACGGATCCGTTGTTCGTGGACAAGGTTCGTGACGTGGTCGGGGTCTACCTCGACCCGCCGGAGAAGGCGATCGTTCTCTGCGTCGATGAGAAGTCGCAGATCCAGGCGTTGGACCGGACCGCTCCGGTGCTGCCGATGATGCCCGGCACGCCCGAGCGGATGACGCACGACTACGTCCGCCACGGCACCACCAGCCTGTTCGCCGCGTTGGACCCGACGTCCGGGTCGGTGATCGCCCAGCACTACCGGCGGCACCGCCACCAGGAGTTCCTGCGGTTCCTGAAACTGATCGACGCGTCGGTTCCCGCCGGCTACGACCTGCACCTGGTCCTGGATAACTACGCCACCCACAAGACCCCGGCGATCAAGAACTGGTTGCTGCGCCATCCCCGGTTCCACCTGCACTTCACCCCGACGTCCGCGTCCTGGATGAACCTGGTCGAGCGCTGGTTCGCCGAACTGACCAACCGCAAACTGCGCCGCTCGGCCCACCGGTCCGTCGTCGCGCTGGAGAAGGACATCCGCATGTGGATCAACGCCTGGAACAAGGAACCCAAACCGTTCGTCTGGACCAAGACCGCCGACGACATCCTTGAGACCCTCGCCGCCTACTGCCAGCGAATCAACGACTCAGGACACTAGATCGATAGCATCTCTGATACGGATACAGATGCAGCGATTCGACGCGCTCGACCTCGCCACCGTCTACACCTGCCCAAGGGCGCCGATCAACGACGAACTGATGGCGGCACCCACCAGCAGAAAACGTTTAGGCCCACCCCCTTCGGGGGTGGGCCTAAACCATCCGGGGCTAACGCCCGATCTTCTTACCCTCTCGGTCGGCGAGGTACCTAGAGATGCGGTCCCCCGCCAAGCGCCCGAGCAGAGCTTCAAAGAAAGGCCACAGCCACGTCCAGATGTCCTCCATCACTACATCCTCCCAACCCGCCCCTCCCCTCTCGGGAAGAGACTCAGGTCGCTGCTAGGGCAGCGCCGCCGGTAGGGCGTTCGGCGGGGAGGAGATCGGAATCCCCTACATCACAAGCGTAGCAGAGCGGCCAGGTGCCGACGAGCCGGCCAGGAACGACACTTGTAGGTCATCTACTCCTGGGAGAACACCGCCACCTAAGACACCTCCGGGTACATGAGCTGATAACTCTCGTGACACGTAGAGATGTGATCGCGCCCATGGGCCGTCAGAAAGAAGCAAGCTGCCTTCGAGCGCTGCCGAGGTATAACCGAATTTGTATCAATGAAATGGTAGCGCCGCCTGCCATTCAGCTCGAGGTAGACCTTGGGCCTCAGTAGCCCTGTGGGAAGACCCCGCGGCTCGGCCTTTGCAACCCGGATAAGAGCCCGCCAAAGTTGGCGCGACATCAGATTATGTGCCTCGTTCGAAGAATGGTTAGCGAGAGGCCTTTCGGGCCCCCTCACTGCGATCTTTCCCGCAGGGCGCAGCTT
Source organism: Frankia alni (assembly GCA_026225295.1). Lineage (GTDB taxonomy): Bacteria > Actinomycetota > Actinomycetes > Frankiales > Frankiaceae > JAMFSN01. The sequence continues at coordinate 52,204 of JAMFSN010000133.1, read as the reverse complement.
TACCTTGAAACATATACTAGTAGCCATACCGCTTGGCGTATCAACTAGTTCCTCGCGAAGGTCCACCAAACCAAGCCGCCGTAATTTAGCGAGCCTGGAGTGGACGACGAGGTCGTTGCGAATCCGATAAGCACCGGGTAGACCGTCTATAGGTGATTCGTTCGAGGTGTGAATTGAATACGTAATCCACCGCCAGCCGCCTTCCGGCGGCGTATTTTCCGTAGACTCGAGCCATGCGTGCCGACGCCTCGCTGCCCAGTGGCTCTCGATTTCGTCCGCCTGACAGATCACTCCGAGGCATTCGCGGTCATCATCGGTAAGGTCGTGCCATATCGCTCGAATTTGCTCATGTCTATTACTCGTCATCATAACAGCCCCCTGCAACAAAACAATTGATACCATCCACGGCACGCACTAAATGGCCAAATCAGGTTGATCTCGTGCGTCACGTTCGTCGACGTCGCGCTCGTTTCAACGTCGCCCGCCGTCTCGGGCAAATCTCCACGCAGGTTGACGTGGCCGGTCGTACGCATAGCTGACCGATGCGTGATGCGGCTGGCGGCATCCCAATGTTCCAGTCTGATCCCGGAACGGAGTCCCAAGCCTGGATCAGATCAGAACACGGGAGTTCTCCCCTCTCAAACTGCCAGGCCACCCACTCCGCACAAAGGCGATGCGTCTGGGTGTTGGTGATGAAGAAGTCCCACCCTGCGGTCGTACCGCCGGCTCCCGCGTTCGACATAGCCCCATGATCCCATCGGCGCCGTCGCGCCGGCAGTGTGGTCGAGCCACTCGGCTTCCTATAGCTCGACCACGACCTATGCAACGCCGCGAGTCGAGGCTGCGCCAAATCGACCGCGACTACGCACCGTAGCCGCTGAAGCGAAGGCGACCCTGGGACGGCGCCGATGCGGGCGTTTATCCCCCGGTGCGCGCGAGAGTCCACGAGCGGGGCTCAAGGCAGGGACCCCTCTGGCCTCCCACTGACATGGAGTCGATGAGTGACGTCACGTCGGAGGGTCGAACGAGGTCAAACGATCAAGTCTCGGTCATCCGTCACAGTGACCGGGACTCTCACCTGGCATTTATGGTCGGGGTGACTGGATTTGAACCTGCGGCCACTTCGTCCCGAACGTTGACGGATCGGCGCGCGGAGGGATCCAAGGTGGTCTTCACGACCAAGGGTGGCTGAGCGAGCCAGCCGCCCAGGCTGAATGACTTTCCGGCTCCTCTGTCAAGCAGATAGACACGCCCGGGGCCGCGTGCTGTGAGGCCGTCTGTTAACGATCGACAAAAAACGACCTTGACCGAGCCGACGCCGCCAGCACCGCGCATTCAGCGGAGGTCAGCCTCCCGACCCTGTCGTCTTCGCTAACCCGGCTGCCCACACCGTGCCCGCAGAGGGGACGTAAAGACCCGTCATCGTGCGGCACGACACGGCACGACACGGCACGACAGAACGTAATCGGCGCAGGTGGGCGGTCTCGGGCGTCACCTCGTATCAGCGGCCGTCAGGGTCGTTGTCGAGTTCGAATCTCTCATCCTCCGCCCTTGAGTGATCTTGAACAAGCGTTTGATCACCCGGTTGATCCGGCGGAACGTCGACCTTGGTAACGATCCGTCCTTGATCGTTACGGGCGCGATGTGGGTACGCCGCTGGGTTCGGTGGGCCGGCGAATGCCGGCCCACACGGTGTCGCGCGCCCGGGTGATGGCTACGTACAGCTGTCGACGCTCAAGTTGGGCGCGTTCGCTGAACGCGTCGGCCGATTCAGACTGTCTTCGTGGATTCGGAAAGAGGTTGCGGTCGGGGAGACAGACGTGGGCGAAGTCGAGGCTCTTGGCTCGGTGGTACGTCCCGACCTTGACGGCCTCACCGTTGGTTCCGTCGTAGTCCCGCAGGGAGACCGTCGGAATACCGCGTTCCGCGAGGATCTGTAGCCAGTGCGACACCGCGAAATTCGTCGGCACCAGCAGGGCCATGTCGCCGTACCGGACATCCCGTCGGTCGTGGCAGTCCACGAGGTGTTCGCGCAGCGCCAGCTCCTGCGCGGTGGCGTCCGGCACGGAGACTTCGTGTATTTCGCCTCCGGAACGGGCCACATCGACCTCGCGCCGCCCGCGTTCCGGGACGCCGTCGAGATCGTCGAAACTGTCGTCGGCGACCACGGCCTGGGCGTAGCGCAGGATATCCGCCCGGTTGCGGTAGTTCTTCGTCAGCACGGTGGAGCGTCCGACGACGGCTACCCCCGCCTCGGCGAGAGTGAATCCGCCGGGATAGATCGACTGCTGGCCGTCGCCGACGATGAACAGGCCGTCGGGTGTGTCGCCGACGAAGGCGTGCAGCAGTTGCAGACCGACGCAGGTCAGATCCTGGACCTCGTCAACGATCACCGAGTCGTAGCGGGAGTCGGACGATGCGCGCACCAGGTCGCGGGCCAGGAGCAGCACGTCGTCGCGATCGAGGACGCCGCGGGCCGTCCGGAGCTGTTCGTACCGTTCGTACAGTTCCCACACGGCGCGCCGGTGGGCCGGCAGCAACGGGATGCTCCGCCCGACTCGGGCCAGGCCGGCGTACTGCGCGTACGAGATCAGGCCCCGACCCTTGATGACGGTCGCGATCTCGTCCTTCCAGTACTGCGGGGTGACGCCGAGGCCGGACAGGCCCGAGAGTTGCCCGACCTGCGCCCAGGCCCGCCAGAAGCAGGTGTCGGCGGCGTCCTGCTGGTGCCGGCCCGCCAGGCCGTTCTCGCGAAGGCAACGCGCGGCGACGCCGTGGACGGTGGCGAACTCGACCCGGTCGACGTGGTCCGGCGCCATCCTGGCCAGCAGAGCGCGGTGGACCGGCCCCAGGGTCCGCACCAGCGAGGTGAACAACACCCGTCGACCATCGGTGGCGAGGTACTTGGCGCGGTGCAGTGCGACGACCGTCTTGCCGGTACCCGCGGCACCCCGGACGCGGGCCGGACCGGACCACCGACGGCCGGTGAGTCGCGCCTGCGCCGGATGTAGCCAGGTCATCCAGGTCTCGATGGGCTCACGGGCGGCGGCGTCGAGGAGTTCCCGCCACACGTCGTCGCGGCTCAGCAGCGCGGCTTGACGTGGCAGGCCGTCGCCGACGGCCTCGATCCGGGACGAGGGCCGCGTCGCCGGTGCCGGTGCCGGCCCGGCCTGCCTTCGGGCCATCGGAGGGCAGGCGCGTTCCAGGCGCTCCAGCAGCAGTTCGACGAGGTCGGATGGCAGACGGGCGCCCCGCCGGGCCAGCTCCTGGGCAAGATCGTGTTCTCCCAGCACGGTCACGCGGCCCTGTGGTGCCCGGATGTTCGCGCGTCCGAAAAGGACCAGCAGCGCGACCACCTCTGTCGGAGGCAGGCCCGCCTCCGCGAGAACCTCCTCCACGGCGACGGTCTGGTCGACGAGCTTGCGGAGGTCGTCGTCCGCGTCGACGCCGCCGCGCCACAGCCGGTCACGTTCGACGGTGACCTCTCGCCAGTTTTTTACGTCCACCACGAGGACGCCGCCTGGGCCCACCAGGATGACGTCAATATTGGCGCGGCGGGTGCCTGGCCACCGCCGGTCCGGCAGCACGTGCCACCCGGCGCTCTCCATGGCGACCAGCGATCGGGCCACGCTCTGTTCAGCCCGGCCGCCGGCCTCCCACCGCCGGTAGTGACGGCTCAATTGCCGCTGCGTGTTGTTCAGATGTTGGATTTGTCGCTCGACTCCGGCCATCTCCATGCCGAGCAGCACGGCCTGACCGAGAGCGGACGGCTCCGGCCGGGGGCGGGTGCCCGTCGCTGGCTCCGGGGCCGGCGACGGGGGTGCTGTCGATGTCCCGAGCGGCGGAAGGGACGTGCCGGGGCGGTGCACCGGCGATCCACGGTCAGGCACGTCACAACTCCATCACTTCGCGTCACGTCCCAGAATAGGTCGATCAGCCAGCGTTTGCCACTGTTTGAGTTCGACGGAGTCTGTCGAGGTAGGAAACGGAAGCTTTGTTGCCGAAAACCGCGACTTGCCTCAAACGTGTGTTCGAACGCGGGTGTGGCCCCACGCGGGGGCCGGATCCTCCGGCCAATCTCGTAGCGAGGACCCAGCAATTTCTTGTACTGGGCGCCGCCCGGATCGACGAGCGCCGAACGGGGTAACCGGCCCGCGACGGCGTCAGCCGGGCCGTTCACCACGAAACCCCACCGGCGAGCGTCACGACCTCTGGGGTGGATCGAGGTTCAGCTGGTCGCGGCGGCGGGTCAGGTAGGCGGTCTCGGCGGAGTTGCCGGCCAGCTCGATGGCTCGGTCGTACGCTGCGCGGGCCTTCTGAGCGCGGCCCAGCCGGCGCAGCAGGTCGGCGCGGGTCGCGTGGTAGGCGTGATAACCGGCCAACGGGTGCTCGAGACGGTCGACGGCCGCCAGCGCCACTTCCGGGCCGTCCAGCTCGGCGACCGCGATGGCCCGGTTGAGGGCAATGATCGGCGAGGGGTCGAGGCGGACGAGCTGGTCGTAGAGGGCGACGACCTGCGACCAGTCGGTGGCGCGGACGTCGCGGGCGGAGGTGTGCACGGCGTTGATCGCGGCGAGCAGCTGGTAGCGGCCCGGAGCCACCCGGGTGGCCAGCCGCTCGCGGACCAGCCGGTGCCCCTCGGCAACCAGCGCCGCGTCCCAGGCACCACGGTCCTGCTCGTCGAGGGTGACCAGTTCGCCGCTCGCCGAGACCCGGGCCGGGCGGCGGGCCTCGGTCAGCAGCATCAGCGCCAGCAGCCCGGCCACCTCACCGTCCGCCGGCCGGAGGGTCCGGACCAGGCGGGCGAGCCGGATCGCCTCGCCGGTCAGGTCGTGACGTACGGGATCGGTGTCGGGGCTGGTCGCGAGGTAGCCCTCGTTGAAGACGAGGAACAGGACAGCGAGCACGCCGGAGACGCGGGCCGGGAGATCCGCCGCGGCCGGCACCCGGTAAGGGATGCGAGCCGCCTTGATCTTGGCCTTCGCGCGGGTGATCCGCTGCCCCATGGTGCTCTCCGGGACCAGAAACGCCCGGGCGATCTCCGGCATCGTCAGACCGCCGATCAGGCGCAGCGTCAGGGCCACGCGGGCCTCCACCGCGAGCGCCGGGTGACAGCAGGTGAAGAGCAGCCGGAGCCGCTCGTCCTCGATGCCGCCGGGAGGCTCGGGTGGGTCGTCGTCGGACAGCAGCTGAGCCTCCTTCTGCTTGCCGTCCCGTTTGTTCTCGCGCCGGATCCGGTCGATGGCCTTGCGGTTGGCGGTGGTCGTCAGCCAGGCGCCGGGGTTGGGGGGTACGCCGTCGGCCGGCCACCGTGCGACCGCGGTCGCGAACGCCTCGGCCGACGCCTCCTCGGCGATGTCGAGGTCGCCGAAACGCCTGGTCAGGGCGGCGACCACCCGAGCCCACTCCTCACGATGGGCCTGGGTGATCGCCGCCCGGACGTCGATCATGATCACAGGATCGGCCGCACCTCGATCTTCCGGTTGCAGGCTTTCGACCCTTCGGTGGCGAGCTTGAGCGCCACGTCGAGGTCGGGGGCCTCCATGATCCAGAAGCCGGCGAGATACTCCTTCGACTCCAGGAAAGGCCCGTCGGTGACCATCGCCTCCCCGTCCCGGTTGTCGATGACGGTGGCCGAGCTGGGCGCCGCGAGGCCGGCGGCGAAGACCCAGTGACCCTCCGCCTGGAGGCGGTCGTTGAACACGTCGATGGCCGCCATCTCGTCCGGGGTGGCGAGGCTGGCTGAGTCGTGGATCACGGAAACCAGATACTGCATCCTGGATCATCTCCTGTGGTTTGGGCGCCCTTCGTGGGCGGCCGCGCACCCCTGCTACGAACGCCTCCGCCCCGATCCGACACCGCCCCCCGGATCTGTTTCAAGGACGGCGGGCCGCTGACCGCAAGGACACCTGGTCACCGTCACCTTGACGATCTTGCGTTGCCTGCCATACCGCAAGTCTCAGTCTCGTTCGCCAGCGTTCAGGCGCGTTCACGTAGCACCTGCGGGAACGCCCGCTGTTTCGCCGGCTGCCTCGACAGCGACGGGCCCGGCCGGCGCGCGCGCTGCAAATGCCCAGTTCGGAGCGCGTGTCCACGGGGTGGCGGCGGCATCCACGGACGAGGGACGTCCGGAGAGGGTCGGGTATTCGCCAGACCGTTCACGATGATCACGTCTGCCGGCTTGCCAGGGCAAGCGGTTGCGACGCCGCTGGCTGCGAAATCTCGCGGCCCCGTGGGCCGCACACCGGCCGGATGAAACCTCCGGTGACCTGGTACACCGGTCCGATCGAGCACGGCAAACTGCGGGGGGAGCGTGGCGACCAGGGGGTCGGGAGCGTTCTGGGTTCGAGTCCCAGGTGGCCCACCGACGAGGAGCCGTCCGGCCCAGGCGCCGCTGTGCAAAGTTTGGCTGGGTGTGAAGCCTTGCTGGTCGTCGTAGCGCACGAGTCTCCGCTCGCCACCCGCCCAGCAGTCGGCTCGTAGCGCCGGCCGACCGATCCCGCGACCGCGTGCGGACGGGAGGTCACAAACGCTTCACGGTAGAGCTCGGGCCGGTCGGCGGCTGGCGCGTAGGGCTGGGTGGTCGAAGCAGCAGGCTGATCTCGGTAAGAGCCGGCATGAGTCTCGGTATGAGTTGCGGGCCGGGTTTCATACCGGAGATCAACCCGCTGGGCTGATGGAGCGCGTTGGAACCGGCCCTACCGTCGGTCACGCCCCCGAACGGCGGCGGGGGACGTAGGGAGGCGGCCGGTGAGCATCGTCATCGATATCCTCGTGCTGTTCCTGCTGATGCGCTCGCAGGTGAGGCCCAAGCCGCTGTCGGGCTACACGCTGCCGCTCGTGCTCTTGGTCATCGGCGTGTTGGAGGTCTGCGCGTTCTTCGTGGGCGGCGGACCGGAGTTCGCGGAGGTCGTGAAGGGTCAGCGGCCGTTCGCGCTCACGGTCCCCGTCAGTGAGACCGTGATCGTGGCGTTGCTGGGCAGTCTCGTTATCGCCTTGGCCTCCGGCGCGATACGGGCCCCGACCTTCCGGCTCTGGCGGCAGGACGGCGAGTGCTGGCGCCAGAGCAGTGCGGTGACGGTCGTGCTGTGGATCGTGTCCCTCGGCGTCCACCTGCTCTATGACGCCCTCATCGCCCGCAAGGCGACGCTTCGCGGCCTGGGTGCCGCCACTGCCGTGCTGTATTTCGGTGTCTCTCTCTCAGTATCCAGCGCCTCTTCTTGGCCACCCGTGTATTGCGTATCCCGAAGAGCGACGGTCCATCCGGCCCGCCGCGAGGGCCCATCCGATGACCAGCGCCTCTCGCGGTCTTCGCGGAGCCCGTTGCCGAAGGTCGCGAGACAATGAGGTCATGCTGCGGGTGGCGAACTTCGCGGTCCGGGTCGTGGCCGTCGTGTTCGTCGGTGTCGCCACCCTGGCCGCCCGCGCGGTCGGCGCGGCGGAGGATCCGGCGTTCTACCGCGCTGGCCGATCGAATCACCGGCGGCTCCAGCTCTGTCGAATGCCGTGCCAGGTGTGAACGATCAGGTAATTGCCCGATCGTTCACAAAGCTGCGACAGGATCCATCACGTACAACGAGATCGGAAGAATGTTGCTTCACGCGCTGAACCACTGCGTCGCCGTAACGCGTGAGAGGGAAAAAGTCATCGAAAACGTCCCCCCACACTGTCGGGAGGCCCTCGTTGATGTCCTCTTCGGCTACGCCGACCTCTGGCACTCGCTTGCGGAAGAACCAAGGGACAGCGGGCGTCTTGACGATGTTCCAGCTGGCGACGAGCATGGCGTGTCCGACCGCGACGATCGCTGTGGCCGGTCCGCGTCGGGACGCGATCGCGAGTACTTCACCGCGAGGTAGGTGCCGGCGTTGTCCGCCGCGGACAGGGCCGGTGACGCCGAGCACCGTTGAGGGAGGGTGACCGGGCCGGGTGTTGGTGGACGTGATCCGGCCGGCGGGTTCGTTGTCGCCCGGACGGGCCCCCGCCCGGGACATTCAGGCGCCCGGCGGTGGGAACCGGCGGGTCGCTCGGGCCCGGTTCGAGGCGGCAGGCGCTCCCCACCGTCGAAGGGACGACGACTTCTGCTCTTGGCCGCGGGTGGCGGTCCGGTAGGATCGTCACGAGATCTCCGGTGCGGTTGTTGCGGCGAGTGGTGTGGGTGTGTTGAATGATAGGTAAGGTCGTGCGATTCGATCAGGTGCGGGGCTACGGATTTGTGGCACCCGACGACGGTGGAGATGACATATTTCTCCATGTCAACGATCTGCTGGCTGACAAGAGCGCCGTCGTGCCCGGAACGACGATGGAGTTCGAGGTCGAGATGGGCGATCGTGGTCTCAAGGCGTCGTCCGCGCGTATCGTGGCTGCTCCTCAGGCAGGACGGGATTCGGGGGGCTATACGCCGCCCGCCCCCGGCTCGTCTGGCGCCAAGGACAGCGACGGTTTCTGCGATCTGCTCGCAACAGCTGATTTCGTGGAGGAGATCACGGAGCTTCTTTTGGAGACCGAGCCGACGCTGACCGGGGCGCAGATCATACAGATTCGACGTCAGCTGACCGGGATCGCGGAGAAGTACGGATGGGTCGAGAATCGGCCGGGCCGGCGCTAGAGCGCCAGAGCTGGTTCTTTCCGGGGACGGCACGAGCGACTCGGACCGCTGTAACAGTGGCCGGGGCTGATCATCGCATGATCGTTGTGGGCATGATGTGGGCACGGAAGGTGCCCCTCATCCCGCCTTGTCTTGTCCGGCACCGTCTGGCATCACCGGGCGTGATGCGCGGGTGGCGACGTCCGGGTCAGGGAAGTCGGGCGAGTAGTGCGTCGAGGCGGGTGCGGATCTCCGCGAGTTGCCCGTCCGGGCTGTGCAGACCGCTGTGGAGATCCCGCAGGACGTCGTGCGAGTCGGCCGTGAACGCCAAGATCTCGGCGAGCAGCAGCTGATGGTTGAAGACGCCGACCTCGTCGCGCCATCGGTGTAACAGCATCGCCAGTTCGGCGTCCGGTGCTGAGGAAAGTCCCCCGGCCGTCAGAATGGAATCCACCGCGGACAGATGCAAGGTCGGAAATATTCGCCGGATCGGCGCCGATTCTGCCTGATCCATAAAGGCGCTCGAGTTGAGAATCGTCTTATTGTCGAGTAGCTCGTGACGCACCGCATCGAGTGACTGGTCCCGGCTTTCCCGGGCCGCCGCTCGACGCTCCAGAACCACCCCGGCGATACCCGCCAGCAGGCCCAAACTCTCGACCGTCGGCTCGAAGCGGTTGGTTCCGTTGGTCTCGCTGAACCAGATGGCGCTGATCGCGAAGGACAGAATCAGGCTGCTGACCGTGACCCCGATGATGAGCAGCTGAGGCGTGACGGCGGGCCGCCGGCCCAACCATTGGCGGGCGCCGGACAGAACCGTCACCGGGGCCGCCGGAACACGTCCTGGGCCGGGGTCGAGGGCTGCGTGGACGGTTGCTTTGACAGCAGCAGCAGATCCAGTCCGAACTGGGCCCGCCCACGGCCGGTCTGGCTGTGGTGCAGATTGCTTTCGACGCTCAGGCCGAGGTTGCGAAGGTCCACCTCCAGCGCATCCCGGCGGTACTTCCGGCTGATGTAGAGCTTTATGGTGTCGTCAGCGGGAAACGGCACCACCTGTCGGTCCGGCAGCGTCATCGTCGTGGTGATTCCGGAGCGGTTACGGTAGAGCATCTTGATCAGAATCGACCGGTCGCCGGCTATCTCCGTTTCGAACTGGAGATTTTCCATGTCGATCGAGAGATCGGTGCATTGATGGAGCGCGCTGGTGACGAAGGTACAGAAAGCGTTGCTCTCCTGGTACTCCCGGCCGGCCGCCTCGGCCGTGACGTCGTCGAGTTGGGACGCGGTCGCCACTTCTATCAAAAGCCGGTCCTGGGGACGGAGCAGGTGCCGACTGAGTCGTTCCACCAGAGCGATGTCATCTTCGAAATTCGCCATCGTGTTGCCCAGCAGTGAGAAAAGGACCGGCTCATCGGCGACCAGTCGCTCGCGCAGCTCATTCAGTTCATCGACGTTCTCCTCGAACGAGAAGTCGAGCTGAATCGGAAGGATCTGGCTGCGAAACCTACGAATAAATGGCAGCGTGTTCATCGGCTGAAGGCAGATCCGCAGCATTTCGGCGCTCATGTCCACCGGCGCGTAGAACATTGTGGGATTCTCGGAATGAAGGAGCGCGAGGATTGCCCGATCTTTCTCTCCGGTGCCGGGCCCAAGGCTTACGTAGTGGAATTTCTTGTCCCCACCGAAGGTGGACCACAGGCTACGCCAACGGCGCCCGAAGGTATCGATCCCCTCCTTCATCACCGGATAGTAGCGGTCCCGACAGGCCTGTTCCCAGCTGATTGCCGGCTCGGTGCCCCAGTAGGAATATCCCGAAGCGATCTGCTTCTCGTCGCCGCTCGCCGACGCCGGGCGTTTGAGCGCGTTGGTCAGGTCGGCCAATTTACGGGACTGGTCCTCGCCCACCAGGCACAGCGACCACGCGAAATCGGTTTCCTCTATGACCCGCTCGAGCCGCCGCAGCAGTTGGATATATTCCATCTGATTATCCTAAAGGTACCGGGTACGCCCGGGTGGAACTGTCCCGGCCCGGAACGTCGGGGTCCTCGGAACTCCGCGGTGTGCCCGCGACGGCCGGCCGGGCGTCCTGATCCGGCCGGTCGCCGGGTCACGGTCGGACGCGGGTTGGCGCGGCGACGAGGGTCGGCACGGTGACCTGGGGCCGGGCGAGAAGGAACCCCTGTCCGTACCTGATCCCGGTGTCGCGGACGGCGGCAAGTCCGGCGGCGGTTTCGATGCCCTCGGCGACGACCAGGCTGCCGATCGCTTCGGCGATGTCGACGACCGCGGTCGCCACGGCGCGGCGAACGGGGTCGACATCGATCCCCTGGACCAGGCCCTGGTCCAGCTTGATCACCTCCGGTCGGAGGTGGGTGAGCCGCTTCAGGCCCGCATAGCCGGAGCCGACGTCATCGGCGGCGATCAGGATCCCCCGGGAGCGCAGGTCGTCCGCCGCGCTCAGGACGGCGGGGTCGTCCAGGCTGCGTTCCTGCTCGGTCAGTTCCACGACGAGCCGGGTGAGGTCGACTCCGGCGTTCGTGAGGACGTCGAGCAGACCGCCGGTCAGAGCGGACGGCGATGCATTGACCCCCAGGCGGGCACCGGCCGGCAGGGTGGGCAGCACCTTCAGAGCCTTCCGAACGACGGAGAGCTCCAGCTCGACCCCGAGCCCGACGGTGTACGCGTGCGTGAACCACCATTCGGGGTCGGCCGGGGCGGGAAAGCGGGCCAGCGTCTCGGCCCCGACCGTGTCGCCGCTGTGAAGGTCCACGATCGGCTGGTAGACGACGCGGGGGCCGCCGGCGTCAAGGATCCGCCGGATGGCATGCCAGACCTGGCTGCCGCGTTGCCACATTCCGTCCAGATCCCGGACGGAAACGCTCAGGAGACGGGCTACCAGGCTCAGTGTCTCGCGATGGCGGTCTCCGAGTTCCGGCCGGGCAGCGTGGCCGAGGCAGCCGACCATGCCGTAGAGGCCGTCGTCGTCGTGGATCGGCATCGCCGCGAAGGCGCCGATTCCGGCGCGCGTGACGGCGAGCATGCGCGCCGTGCGAACGTCCGCGCGGGTGTCGGGAATGATCGGTGGCAGTTCTCCGGTGAGCACCTTCAGGTCCAACCGGTCGGCCCGGTGCTCGTCGATTCGGATGGTCGTGTGGGTACCCAGGCCGAAGGACTCGGCATCTCCGTGCGTGGCTTGGAAGATCACCCGATCCCCGTCAAACCGGGACAACCAGCCCAGGTCCATCGACAGCTGCTGGCGCAGAACACCCAGCAACGCCACCACCGCCATGTCCGGCTCCGGGAGTGCGAGCGGTGGAGCTGGTACTGATAGCGCGCTCACCACCTCGACCCCGCCTCATCGAATTCGGAGGACTCCGACCGGGTGCCCGGACACTGGGGCGCGGATGTCGCGATTGCCCCGTACCGGCTTCCGAACCACAGCCGCCCAACGGTCAGGGTCTACCCACCTCGGCGCGGGCGATGCCGAGTGCGCAGTTCTACCGACCATGTTACTCAGCGTAATTACACCGCTGATGGTCACGGGCGTTCGATGGGATGCTCGCGAGGTGGCGCGGAACGCGGGCGCGTCGGCCCGCCTTCGGCGCCCGGCCGGGGCGGTGTCCGGGCCCCGGCCCCGCTGATGATCCGGGGCGCGGCCGATGGTGCGGAAAAATCTTCGCCTGACGCGCCTATTTGCCACGAGGGTGGCGGTTCGATCTCGAAACCTGCTCAGCCACAGGGGCAACCAGCCGTTGGCGTGGCATGCTTCTGGGCATCCGTTGGCACGGGGTCCGGGACATCCGGTCGCCGGGCTCGCGGGTCGTTCATGTTGACTTCGTCTCGGAGGTGCGCAGTGAAGCGCTTCATCATGGTTGCCCTGGTCGCCGCGCTCGTGGGTGGCGGACTGCTGTTGCGTCGTCGGGGCGGCAGCGAGGCCTGAGCCCCGCGATCAGATAGAGCACGGGCGGGTCACGGCCGGGAGGTCGTGACCCGCCCGGGTCGTCGTTCTTCTCGCGGCCGCCGCCGATCCCCGGCAATGGTCGTGGGCCGGGTTCGCCCCGGCCGGTCCGTCCCGCTCAGTTGCCGTGGTGGCGGCACACCGGGATGCCGTGCTTCTTCTCGTAGCGGCGGCGCTCGCTGGCCGAGGGGTCGCCGCTCAGCACGTGGCAGGTAGCGGTGGCCTTCGGCGTCTTGTGGGACTGGGTCGCGGGCGCGGACCGGACCGGCGCGACCGACGTCACCAGGTGGGTGGGCGGCGCGACGACGGCCGGCGGCGGAGTGAACGTCGGGATCGGCGTGCTGGTCAGCGGCCCGGAGGTCGCCGGCTGGACGGCGGAGGTTTCCGTCTCGCCGGTGGCGGTGTCCTGCCCCGAACCCTGGCTCGCGCCCACCAGCGTCACCGCCGCCACGATGATGATCAGTAGAGCCAGCAGCCCGAGGCTGACGGCGACGCCTTGGCTCGGACCGCGATGACTGCCCCGATGGCGGGCCGGGTTCGGCCGGCCGTCGGCCGCTGACGCGCCCTCGAGAGCGGCCAGGTGGGCGAAGATCGGCAGTTCGTCGCCGGCCGGATAGGCCATCGGCCCGGTTTCCGCGTCGACGCTGCGCGGGATGGACGTCGGTCCGGGGCGGGTGGGGGCCAGGTCGATGAAGATCCCTTTACCGGCCGGGTCGGTCGGCGGGTCGAGCGGGCCATCGTCGTAGTCGGGGCCGTCTGGGTAGACGGGCGCCTCGGGATGCACGCCTCCCGCCGCCGCGACCGCATCGCTGGGCGTCTTGTGATCGCCGACCGGGACCGAGGCCCCGGCGCCGCCCACCCGGCCCGCGGGAAACGGGCCGAACGGACCGAGCGGTCCGGCCGGCGACGAGCCACTGTTCGGCGACGAACCGGCGGCCGCGAAGGAAGTAGCGCCGAGCGGCGGTGGTCCAGGAACGGCCAGGTGGATCGGCCCGACGCCCCGGGTGGGCCCGACCCCTCCGGCCGGCCCCGCGCTTCCCGTCGGCCCCGCGCTTCCCGTCGGTACGGGACTCGGGGCGGTCGCGGGCTCCGGCCCGCCGGACGGCTCCCCGGCGGCGGCGCCGCCCCGGTACGACGAGGCTACGCCATCGGGCCGTCGACCACCCTGGCCCTGCGGCCCCCAAACCGGCACGCGCTGGATCCCCTCCACTGTCGGCGTTCTGTTCCTCATCGGCCCGCTCGTCGTGACCTGTTCCGTCGCGATCCGACCTCGGCCCGGGCCCCGCAACCGCGGCGCCCACAGGTGCGTGCGTCCAAAGATTACAAGTCGAAGAAATGCCCCTCGAAGGACCATTCGATACTCAACAGCCACCCATCACCGCTGGGTGGCCGGGTGATCCCAGAGCTGGTCAGCCAGTGTGAAGCCGCTACCGGACAGCAAACGTCCGAGGTTCGGGCCGCCGTGGTGAGGAGCGGTGGAGGTGGGATTTGAACCCACGGAGGGATTGCTCCCTCACACGCTTTCGAGGCGTGCGCCCTCGGCCACTAGGCGACTCCACCGTCATCCAGCTTACTAGACGGCCCAGCCGCTCTGACCGAGGGTGGCCCGCCGCGCGGCCGGCGGGCGGCGGTCCGACGATCGGCGAAGAAGTCGGCCAGCAGCGCGCCGCATTCGTCCGCCCGCACGCCCCGCATGACCTCGGGCCGGTGGTTGAGTCGCCGGTCGCGCACGGCGTCCCACAGCGACCCGACCGCACCGGCCTTCGGATCGTCCGCGCCGAACACGACCCGGTCGAGCCGCGCGAGCACGATCGCGCCCGCGCACATCGTGCACGGCTCGAGGGTGACGACCAGCGTGGCTCCCGACAGCCGCCACGATCCGACCCGCGTGGCGGCGGCCCGGATCGCCACCACCTCGGCGTGGGCGGTCGGATCGCCGTCCGCCTCGCGGGCATTGTGTCCCCGCCCCAGTACCGTTCCGTCGGCGCCGATGACCACCGCTCCGACCGGCACGTCGCCGGTGGCCAGGGCGCCCCGGGCTTCGTCGAGGGCCAGCCCCATCGGCGCATCGAACCCGGCTGAGGCATCGAACCCGGCCGGGAATCCGAACCGGGCCCCGGATTCCGGCCCCGGCGTCACGTCCGGTCAGCCACCGACGGATTCCAGGACGTCGAGCGCGTCGCCGACCCCGGCCCGTTCGCCGAGCGCGGCAATGACGTCGGCCGGCAGCATGCCTTCCTCGCCGATCAGCTCGATCAGAACGTCGGCCGGCGTGCCGAGATCGGCCAGCAGGTCACTGTCGCCGGCCGGCATCGACATCCGGGTCGGCGCCTCGTCGTCGTCCTCCGCGGGGGCTGCGGCCGGCAGCGCGTCCGCGAACAGGCGCGCCGCGAGTTCCGTGGACGTCAGGACCCGCCGATCGGACAGGAAGACGCGGGGATCGCTGTCTCCGTCCACCCGGATGATGCCGAGATACTCATCGTCCTCTTCGACAAAGCCGAGGACAACCTCCTCGGACAGGTCACGTAGGAGGTCGGCGAGAGCGTCGAGATCCTCGGCCGCGGCCGGGTCCAGCTCCTGCGCGCTCCAGCTGCCGCCCTTGCGGGCGATCGCGATGGCGGTCTGCGACACCGGTCGTCCTCACCTCGGTTGCACGTCGGTCACGGATGTCCGGCTCCGCCACCGTGGTCATCGTTGCGCTGACCGCGGCTGGGCGGGGCCTCCGCGTCCGATTGTCACCGCCGACCGCCACCATTGCCACCACACCCCCGCTCCGGGGCGGAAAAGCCGGCTTCGGGTCTCCGCGGGCACCGGGCCGGTGGGGCGGACCGGTGCCCGGGGCGTCGAGGTCATCGACAGCTGCCTATACCGTTGGGCGGTGCGCAGCGACAGCAGGGACGCGGGCGCCGGCCCGACCGGTACCCCCGCGGTGCCCGGCAGCGTCGCCGTCGGCCCGGCCACCAGTTCGCCGGACGACGGCGGCGCGGGCCCCACCGATGCCCGGCCGCCCACTGCCGCCCCGGCGAGCGACGGCGCCCCGGCGAGTGACGGCGCCCCGCGGGCCGAGCGCCGCCGCCGGCTCCTGCGCAATGCCGCCGCCATCATCATCGGCGCGGCGGTCATCGCCGTGGCGCTCTGGGTCATTTACGGCATCGGGATCGACACGATCGTCGAAAAGATCCAGAACCTGCCGACTCCGCTGGTGGTCACCCTCGTTTTCCTGGTTCCGGCCCTGGAAGCCTCGGCGTTCATCGGAGTGATCTTCCCGGGCGAGGTCGCGGTGCTGGTCGGGGGCGTCGCCGCCTCCAACGGGAAGGTGCCGCTGGCCGCGGTCATCGTCGCCGCGGGCCTGGGCGCGGTCCTCGGCGACCAGCTCGGCTACATCGTGGGCCGGGAGTGGGGCGTACAGATCCTCGGCCGGCTGCCGGACCGGTTGCTCGACGCCGACCGGATCGAACGCACCCAGCGGTTCGTCCGGCGAGCGGGCGCCAAGGGCGTGGTCATCGGGCGCTGGACGGCGGCCCTGCGGGCCTTCATCCCTGGTCTGGCCGGCATGGCCCGGATGCACTATCTGCGTTTCCTCATCGCGAACGTGATCGGCGGGGTCGGCTGGGCCACGACCTGCGTGGTGCTCGGCTACGTCGCCGGCGCCCATTTCCACACCGTCGAGAAGGCGACCAGCAACGTCAGCACCGTCCTGCTGGCCGTCATCGTCGTCGGTCTGGTGGCCCGGCATCTCGTCCAGCGTCGCCGGGGCGGCGGCCCGTCGACGGTGTCGGCGCTCGAACGCCGGCTCGAACGTGACGCCGACCCGGCCGCCGACCCGGCCGCCGACCAGCCGGACCCCACCGCCCACGGCTGACCCCGCGACCCACGGCTGGCCCACCGCCCGGGACCGGGAATGCCACCCGATCGCCCGGGTGCGCTGATGTTCCCGGGCCGGGCATGGGACGCTGTAGGAGCTATGACGAGCCTCACGCCCCGCACCCGCGCCGCCATCACGGTCGGTCGTCTCGCGGCCGACGCCTCCCGCCGGTTCGGCCGCGGCTCCGGCGAAATGATCGGCGGCAAGCTGGCCCTGCGGGTGTCCGCGGGCGCCCTCGGGGAGCTGGCCGCGCAACGCCCCTGCGTCTGCGTCAGCGCGACCAACGGCAAGACGACCACCACCCGCCTGCTGGCCCGGGCGCTGGGCACCCTCGGCCCGGTGGTCAGCAACTCCGGCGGCGCCAACATGGCCGCCGGGGTGTTGACCGCGCTGGCCCGGCCGCCGTTCGACGCGCCGGCCGCCCTCGAGGTGGACGAGATCTGGCTGCCCAAGGTGGCCCGGGAGGTCAGGCCGCGCGCGGTGGTCCTGCTCAACATCAGCCGCGACCAGCTCGACCGATCGAACGAGACGCGCCGGATCGCTGCCCTGTGGCGCCAGCTGGGGGCGGAACTGCCCGGCGCGACCGCCGTCGCCAACTGCGACGACCCGCTCGTGGCCTGGGCCGCCGAGGGCTGGTCCCGTCAACTGTGGGTGTCGGCCGGCCAGAACTGGACGGCCGACGGGATGGTGTGCCCGTCGTGCGCCCAGCTTCTGCACCGCAACGACTTCGGCTGGTGGTGTGACTGCGGGCTGGCCCGTCCGGAGCCGAGTGTGCTGGTCAGTGGGTCGGACGAACTGGTCTGGTTCGGCCGTCACGTGCACGCGAAGCTCGATCTGCCCGGTCGCGTCAACCTCGGCAACGCCGCGATGGCGGCCGCCGCCGCCAAGCTGTTCGGTGTCGAGGTCGACGACGCGCTGGCCGCGATGACCGGCCTCGGTGACGTCGAGGGCCGCTACAAGGAGGTCCCGCTGGGGCCCGGCCGGCGCGGTCGCATGCTGCTGGCCAAGAACCCGGCCGGTTGGGTCGAGATGATGGAACTGCTCGGCTCGTCGCCGCCCCGTCCGGTGGTGGTCGACTTCAACTCCCAGACGGCCGACGGCCGGGACCCGTCCTGGATCTGGGACGTGCCGTTCGAGCGCCTGATCGGCCGCGAGGTGCACGTGGCCGGGGAGCGGCGGCACGACATGAGCGTGCGGCTGGCCTACGCGCAGGTGCCGCACGACGTGCACCCCACCGCTGAGCAGGCCGCGGCCGGGGCCGGCGCGGCCCTGGTGGACGTCGTCGCCAACTACACGGCCTTCCGGGACCTGCTGGTCCGTTCGGCGGCCCGGGCCCGGGGCGAGCCCGGGCCGCCGACCGCGGCGTTCGGCCCGGCGGGGGTGGCCGACGCGGTCGCGACCTTGGACGAGACCGCGCCGGCGGACGGCTACCGCCGGTACGACGATCGCACCGGGTACGCCAGTCCCGATAAATACGAAAATCACGACGGGTACGACAGCCGCGGCGGGTATCGGAGCGAGGGCGGATACCGCGGTGACGAGGGGTATCCGGGCCGGTCCGGCGGCGCGGACGAGGCGGGGAGCAGGCCATGAGCGGGCTGTCGGCGACGCGGATCGCGCTCATCTACCCGGAGCTGCTCGGCACCTACGGGGACGGGGGTAACGCCTTGGTGCTCGAGCGACGGCTGGCCTGGCGCGGGCTGCCGGCCGAGATCGTCCCGGTGCGGGCCGGTGATCCGGTCCCGGCCGACTGTGACATCTATCTACTGGGTGGGGGCGAGGACGAACCGCAGGTGCTCGCGGCCGAGGGGATGCGGCGCACCGGCGGCGTGACGGCGGCGGTCCAACGCGGCGCGGTGGTGCTGGCCGTCTGCGCGGGATACCAGGTCGTCGGCGAAAGTTTCCCCGGCTCGGACGGTCTGCTGCACGACGGTCTCGGACTCCTGGAAATCGAGACCCGACGGTCGTTCGGTCCGGCCGGCGAGCCCGTGCCCCCGCGTGCGGTGGGCGACATTGTCGTCGAGCCGGGTCCCGCGCTCGGCCTGCCGCCGCTGTTCGGCTACGAGAACCATGGCGGGCGGACCCGACCGGTGGCGGGCGCCGGCGGCGAGGCCCTCGGCCGGGTGCGCCGCGGGGTCGGCGACGGCACGGCGGCCGGGACCGACGGGCGCGTGTCCGGTCGGGTCGTCGGGACCTACCTGCACGGCCCGGTGCTGGCCCAGAATCCGGCGCTCGCCGATCTGCTCCTGACCTGGGTGCACGGCGGGCTGCCGGCCCTGGCCGAACCGCCGGAGATCGAGCTCCTGCGGGCGGCCCGGGCCCGCGCGCTCGAGGTCGCTTGACGCTGGCGTCGCCCGGTGAATTCTGACGCGCCGAAGGGCCGGTTGCGCCGCGCTGCGCACGGCGCGGCCCGGACATGTGGTTCGGTCTGATCTGTGGTCTCCAACCCGATCCCCGCCGTCTGGAAGAAGTACCGCGTCCGGGTCATCGCCGTCGTCGTGGTCGTCGTGGTCATCGCCCTGTGGGTGTCGCGCGGTTCCGCGTCCACGAAGCGCGAGACGATCCCCTCCAACTACCCCTCGCACGGTCGGGAGCTGCTGCTCCGGATCAAGCCCAAGGTGGATTCGCCGCGGCCGCTCGTCATCGTGCTGGCTGACGAACTGATGTCCGACAGCCAGATCGAGAAGACCAGTGGTGCGTCGTCCTACGCGGACGCTCACGGCTTCACGGTCGCCTACGTCGACGGCGTCGCTGAGCACTGGGACCCGTCGGCTGGTTCGCCCGATCCGCAGTACCTGGTGGACGTCGCGCACTACGCGGAGACCCGGACCAAGGTGGATCCCCGCCGGATCTACCTGTGGGGTCTGTCGGAAGGCGGGGCGGAAGCACTGCGGACCGCCTGCGCGGCCAAGGTCGGCGTCTTTGCCGCCGTCGCCACCACCGGTTCGATCGGGGTCACCCCGGCGCGCTGCGTCAACGCCGGGAACGTGAACCACCAGCCGGGTTCGTCCTGGTCGTCATCGATCAACAAGACGTTCTGGAGTTTCTCCAAGCCGCTCCGGAAGTAGCGCTCCGGCCCGAAGCCAGGACCAACGGCCCGCTGAGGCTTCGATTGACGACGTCGCCCGATGTGACGTAGGTCTGGGGAGTAAACAGGCCGTAACCCGAATGCGCCACCGGACCGGTGCTGATCCCAACAGCACCGGTCCGGTGGGCCTGGGTCGATCCACGACCGGAGGGGGGAGTCGCGTCTCGACCCGATCACGGATCGGCGGACGTTCGTCTAGTAGACGCGACCCACCGAGTAGGACGACGACCAGATGGCCTGCAGCTGGACCGTCGTACCGGAGTGCGGCGCGTCCCACATGTTGCCGTTACCGGCGTAGATGCCCACATGGTAGATGTCGCCCGGGGTGCCGAAGAAGATCAGGTCGCCGACCTGCTTGTTGTACTGCGAGACGTGCGTGGTGGCTTCGTACTGCTCCTCAGCGGTGCGCGGCAGGCTCCGGCCGAGCTGCTTGAAGACGTACTGGACCAGACCCGAGCAGTCGAAGTTGTACGGTCCGGCGCCGCCGTAGACGTAGGGCTTGCCCTGCTGAAGTGACGCGACGTACACCGCCCGGTCGCCGAGCGAGCTGCCGACCGCGGCGCCCGCCGTGCTGGCGGTCGTCGAAGCGGTGCTGGCCACGGTCTGGGTCGTGAGTGCCACACGGGTCGTCGTGCGGGAGGCCTGGGTGGCCACGCTCGGCGCCGGCTGGGCGACCGGAACGGTCAGCGTCGCGACCTTGGCCTGGGCGCCGCGCACGGTGTCGCCACCGTCGAAGACCGCCGTCAGGTTGGTGGTGGCCAGCACGTTCGCCGTGTAGTGCGCGAGGCCCGTCTGGTCGGTACGCAGGACCCGGAAGGTCTGCCAGCGGTTGCTCTTGAGCTTCACGACCATGCGAACCTTCTGGTTCGCGAGCGGCTGGTGGGTCGTCGCGTCGGTGAGGCGTACGCCGACGTCAACGCCCTGGCCGGCCGGGACGGTGATGGTGGGCCGCGTGAACGCCAGCGCCGCCGAGTCCTTGGCCTTGAGAATCGTCTGCTGCACCGGCTGGACGCGCACGGTGGTGCCCTGGGTGCCGCTGTTCGTCAACGCGGCCACCGCACCGAGCCGGATCGGGGACGTCACGGACGCCTCGTCGAGACCCGCGCCGTTGTGCGGCGAGCCGGTGGCGCATCCGGCCAGAGCCATTCCGGAGACCGCCACCGTCCCGGTGGTCACCGCGGCGACCGCGGCCCGGGTGGACATCCGACTCATCGTCGAAGGCGTGGCGACCGCACGGTGCCGGCCGCGCGACGGTTTGTCCAGGGTGGAGGTGTCTAGCTGCACATCTTGCGCAGACAACGATGTTCCTTCCCGTACGCCTACGAGGTGAGCTGTCGGGTTCGGGCTGGGCTGCCCGGCCGCCGCGCGTGACTTTCACGCTGTGGCGGCTTCACCCCTAGGTCGCCGTCGCGTTCGGCGGTGACCGGTGGAGGATGGTTCCCCCGCTTCTGCCCAGATGACGACTTGGAGGGGACACCGGACCGTGGGCAGAACTCGGCGTTCGGTCCGGTGCTGTTCGTGACGTCGGCGCGAAGACTAGTCCATCTGGGTGGTGGGGGTAAACCCAATCCCCGACCAAGCGCGGCGAGATCCCGCAAAGTACCGCATTTCGGCACCCTCCTCGTGTCGGCGTCCGGGCACTTTCGCCCGCTTTACCATCGTCTCCCGGGGTGCTGCCCGACCAGCGAGCGGCCTGGCCACCTGGGCTCGAAAACTACCAAGCGAAACGGATCGACTACCTTCCGAGAGATGTGGAGGGACCCTACGCCATGATTGGCCACCCTGCGTCACAGGGTCGTCGCTTCAGGCTTGAGTGAGTGGTTCGAAAGGGTTGGCCACTCACCCGGACGCACCATCGGACCATTTCCCGGAACCCGTCCGGCCGGGTGGTGAGGCACGCAACGGTCTCGGAGTGGGCCCGGAGCAGCGCAAGGTGGCCCGGAGCACCGCAAAGGTGACCCGGAGCGGCGCAAGGTGAAAGGCATCACCCCGCCGGACCGCGCGCCGCCCGTCCGGACGATTGAGGCAGAGCTCCCAAGGGCCGATACTTCTCAGTAATGAGTGGTACGTCGACCCCGGTGCCGCGGACGGGCGGTCGGGACGGGCCCGTCCCCCCGGCGCGGCGCGGCTCGGCCAGTGCGGCCATCGTGCTGTGCGTCTTCGCGCTGGTGGTGCTGACCCGTTGGCATCCGTTCCTGCTGGGTGGCCCGAGCGTGGTGCTGCTGGCCACGGTCGCGGCCACCCTCAGCCCGCCGCGACGCCGTCGACGGGCCGCTCGCCGGGCCCGGGCGGCCCGGTCCGGCGTTCCTTACTCTTCTGTGCGTCAGTGGGACGCGGCCCGCGAGTCGCTGGCCCAGATGCCGGAGGCCGAGATTTCCCCGGACGGGGGCCCGCCGACGCTTCCGGTTGGACGGCCGGACCCGTCCTACTCCGGATCCGGCTACCGCGCCGGCCCGGACGAAGGCGGCCGGGTCGACTACTACGACGCCGACCGCACCCGGGGCGACCATGACGACGCCGGCTGGGTTCCCACCGCCTACGGCCCGACCGCCAACGGCCCGACCGACGGTCATTTCACCGAGCATCGCCCGACCGAGCCTGGCCGCGCCGACCCACGCGCACCGGACCCCTACGGCGCCGAAGGTCACGACCCGGATCCGGACCGTTTCGAACCGGACGGCGAGCCGCTGGCGGTGGGTCAGTGGGGCGGCGACGAAGGTCCGGGCGATCCGGGTTTCGACGAACGACCGGAGGCGGACGAGGAGCGTCCCCGTCGCCGGGGTCGCCGGCCCTGGTCGGCAACCGGCGACCGACCGCTGGTGCGGGTGCTCGACCCGTCCGATGCCGCCCGGGGCGATCCCGAGCAGACGATGGCGATCGACATGCGGCCGCTGCTCGAGGAGAACGACCTCATCGAGCAGACGATGGCGATCGACATCCGGGGTTATCTGCACGACCCGGGCTATGGCCGCGGCTGAGGGGGCCGCGCCCGGCGCGTCTTACGCCCTATGACGGGGGCAGCCGCCGCGGCGCGGTCCGCGGGATGAGCCCGGCCGTCTCCAGCACGTGCAGTTCGACGGCGAGCTCGTGAACCTCGGCGGGCAGGAACCGGTAGGACGACAAGGCGTCGACCGCGGCCCGGGCCCGCCGGGAAAGATCGTCGATAGCCCGTTGCTGGCGTTGCATCCGGGCCCGTTCTTCCTGCAGGGTCCGCCGGGTCTCCTCCTGCCAGGCCTTGGTGTGCAGGAGGGCGTCGCTGGCCGCCGCCGCCTGGCGTTCGGCGTTCTCGAGGCGGCCGAGCAGCTGGTCGAGGTCGGCCAGGCGGGAGGCGAGTTCGGCGATCAGGTCGCGACGTTCCGGTTCGGGTACGAGCGAACTCATCCGGACCACCGCGGCCCGGAAACCCGCGCCGGGCGACGATCATCGCGCGCGGCCGGGCTCGCGCCGGGTCGCGCGGGCGCGTCCGCCGAACCCCCGGATCCGAACCTTTTCACGATTCGTACGGTAGCCGACCGACCGGGAGCGGTGAATGGTTCTTCGCTCCGGCCGGGCCCGGTCGCCGTTTGACAACAGTCACCGAAGAGTCACCCTTACGACCGGTGGAAGGCGGGGATCGCGCGCTCGGGTGATGCCCCGGCCCACCGGGAAGGCATGGCGCGCAGGTTCAACACAACGCGGCCGCCTGGTCATAGCGCGGCGGTCGGGGTCGGAAGTGAAATTCGCAATGACCCGTTGTGGGGAAACCTGGCTACTGCTTTGTGGTGCAGACAACACCGCGGGAGCCGGTCCGCTCACAGCCACCCGTTGCGCTTGAAAGCCCGGTAGAGCAGCAGGCAAATCGTGGCCATGCCGGCCAGCACCACCGGATAGCTGTAGGTCCAGCGTAGTTCCGGCATGTGCTGGAAATTCATCCCGTAGATGCCGGCCAGCATCGTCGGGACGGCCGCGATCGCCACCCAGGCGCTGATTTTCCGCATGTCCTCGTTCTGCGAGATCGTCACCTGGGTGAGGGTGGCGGTGAGAATCGAGTCCAGCAGCTCGTCAAAACCGCTGATCCGCATCGTGACCCGCTCGAGATGGTCCGCGACATCGCGGAAATACTCCCGGACGGCCGGCGGGATCATCGTGGCCGTTCCGTCCGCGAGCGTGCGCAGCGGTACCGCCAACGGCTGCGCCGCGTGCTTCAGTTCCAGCAGTTCGCGCTTGAGTTGATAGACCCGTCCGGCATCCGGTTGGACCGACCGGTCGAACACCGAGCGCTCAATTTCGTCGATGTCGTCCTGCATCCGCTCGGTGACCAACAGGAAGTCGTCGACGACCCGGTCGGCAATGGCGTGCAGGACGGCGGCCGGTCCCTTCCGGAGCTGCCCCGGGGATGCCTCCAGCTCGGCTCGTAGCGCCTGCAGCCCTCCGTGCCGGCCGTGCCGCACGGTGACGACGAAATCGTGGCCGAGAAACACCATCACTTCGCCGGTGTCGACCACCTCGGAGGTGGCGGTCAGCTTTTCGTGGTCCACATAGCTGGCCGTCTTGAACACCATGAACAAGGTGTCGCCGTAGCGCTCGAGTTTCGGCCGCTGGTGGGCGTCGACGGCGTCCTCGACGGCCAGCGGATGCAGCTCGTAGGCGCGGGCCAGGTCGGTCAGCTCATCGGCGTGCGGCTCGTACAGGCCGAGCCACGCGAATCCGTCGCCCGATTCGTGGGCGCGGCGCAGGGCGTCGGGATAGGGGACCGGCTCCGGGAGCCGTCGCCCGTCGGCATAGACCGCGCAGGCCACCACGCTGTTCGGCCGCCGCGCGGACCGGTCCACCGGGTCCGCACGGCGGCGCCGGCTGGTCCGGACCAGCGACACCCGGGTGCTGAACGCCGACGTCAGCCGGGCGGCCCCGGCGGCCGTCCCGGCCGCGACGTCGTGCAGCAGTGCCCGGCCGCCGTCGAGGTCGGCGGCCGGGGGCGGGGCGGGAACCGCTCCACCGTCCTCGGACCGTCCGTTCCGTCCCCGCATCGCCATCCCCTCCGCGCTCCCGTGCGTCCTTGCGCGCCCCGGCGACCGGTCCGCCCCACTGTGCCCCGCCGGCTCATCGTCGCAGGCCCGCCCGCAGGCTACGACGGGGACGCCGGTAGCGGGCTAGGGTCATCGACATGGCTGGATACGCCCGCGCCGAGCGGCAGGCCCTGAGCGATCTGCTCGCGCAGGTCGGTCCGGACGCCCCCACCTTGTGCGCCGGCTGGACCACCTATGACCTGGCCGCTCACATCGTCACCCGCGACCGGGTGCCCACGGCCGGTCCCGGGCTCATCATCCCGGCCCTCCACGGCCGGACCGAACGGGCCGAGCGGGCCCAGCGGGACGCGCACTCCTACCCGCGCCTGGTCGAGATGGTGCGCGAGGGGCCGTCGCGCCGGCACCCGGCCCGTTTCGCGGCCGTGGACGAGAACCTCAACCTCGTGGAGTTCGCGATCCACCACGAGGACGTGCGGCGGGCGGTCGGGATGGACACCCCCCGGGAGCTGCCGGCCGACGAGGCCGACGCTTTGTGGCGGCGCGTCAGGATGATGGGCAAGCTCGGTTTCCGTCGACTCAAGGTCGGCGCGCGGGCGGAACGCAGCGACGTCGCCGAGAAGAGCGCCGGGGACGGCTCCGGGGACGGCGATGGCCCGGAGCCGGAACCTCAGGTGCTGCGACTGCGCCGGGGCTCCCCGGTCGTGACCTTGTATGGCGCGCCCCTCGAGCTGCTGATGTTCGCCTTCGGCCGCCGGGAAGCGGCCGCCGTCGAACTGCGCGGGGACGCCGGCGCGATCGCCGCCCTGACCGCCGCCCAGATCGGCCCGTAGCACCGATTTTTCCGGCCGGCCGTCTCTCTTGGTGAGGGACGTATGGCCCCCGGTAGACGAAATCTTAACGGCGCCGTCACAAACACGACCGTGGCTGGTGACCGACTGCCCGCCCGGTTACGCTCACTGCCGGTATGGGTGGGCGGTTTCGGGGGCGGGCGTGGTGTATCGGCTGGGTATCGATGTCGGATCGGCCTATGTGTCGGCGGCGGTCATGCGGGACGGACGGCTGGAGGTCCTGCCGCTCGGCGGTCAGGACGCGCGGATGCCGGCCGTGCTGTTCGTCCGCCCGGACGGCGAGTTCCTCGCGGGCCGCGCGGCGCAGCGCCGGTCGCTGGCCGAGCCGGCCCGGGCCGCGCGGGATTTCGTCCGGCGGCTCGGTGACCCGACGCCGCTGCTGATCGCGGGCGTGCCCTACCCGCCTCAGGCGCTGATCGCCCATCTGCTCGGGCTGGTGGCCGAGACCGCGGCCCGCCGGTTCGGTGGGCCGCCCGAGGCCGTCACCCTCACCTATCCGGCGTGCTGGTCGCCTTACAAGGCGGACCTGCTGCTCGGCGCGTTGCGCCAGGCCGACTTCGACGGTGCGCCGGACCTCGAGGTGATATCGGCGCCGGTCGCGGTCGCGGCCCAGCACGCCCACCGGACCGGCGCGTCGGCCGAGGATCTGGTGGCCGTCTACGACCTGGGCGCGGGGTCGTTCGACGCGGCGGTGGTCGGCGGGCGCGGCCCGACGCTGCTCGGCACGGCCACCGGGATGGAGCAGTTCGGCGGGTTCGACCTGGACGAGGCGCTGCTCGCGCACGTCCTGGCGGCGGCCGGCGTTCCGGACGGAACCGGGTCGGCGACCGGGATCACCGACCCGGGCCGGCTGGCCTGGCGGTCCCGGTTGCGGGCCGAATGCGCCGAGGCCAAGGAACTGCTCAGCGAGGACAGCGAGACCGAGGTCTCGGTCGACACCGGCGGCGGCAGCGAGCAGGTCGTCACGGTGACCCGCGAGCAGTTCGAGCGCATCATCCGCCCGGCCCTGGTCGCGACGGTGAAGGGGCTGCGGCGGGCGCTGCGCTCGGTCCCGGTCGAGGCGTCCGAGCTGGACGGCGTGCTGCTGCACGGCGGGTGCGCGCGCATCCCCCTCGTCCAGCAGCTGCTCGCCGAGGAACTCGGTCCGAACGTGTCGTTCGATCTCCGCCCGCCCGAGGAGATCGCGCTGGGCGCGGCGTTGCTGGCGGCCGGTTTCCCGGCGCTCGGGGTGGACGCCGACGACGTCGTTCCGATGCAGACGGTCGTGATCGGGGCGCCGCTCGCGACGTCGCTGCCGCCGTCCGACCCGCACCTGTCCCAGCCCGGGATGCGCTCCTACCCGCCGGTCACGCCGGTGCCGGGGGCCGTCGGCGGATCCTCCGATGTGGCGGCGTTCGAGGACGCCACGGCGCTGGGGGCCGGCGTCGGCTCCAAGGCCGACCTGGACCCCGACACCGAGTACAACCCCGTCCCGGCCGCGGTCGGCGCCAGCGCGGGCGGCGCGGGCGGTGGCGGTGGCAACCGGTCCCACCGGGCCGGCGGCGGCGTGGGCGGGTTCGTCCGGCGCCGGCCGTGGGTGCCGGTCGCCGCGGCCGCGGTGCTGATTCCGGCCGTCGTCCTCGGGATCCTTCTGCCGTCCTCGGGTGGCGGGGGTGGCGGCGGGGCCAGCACCGGCCAGACCCTCCAGTCGGCTAAAGAGGCCGCCGACCAGCGGCAGATCGAAGCGGCCGAGGCGTTGCCGGCCGCGGCGGCCGCCACCCCGACGCCCAGCGCCACCACGGCGGCGCCGAGCGCGGTGCCGGTGGCCAACCGGGTGCTGGCCGGCGGGTCCGTCGAGGTCGCGCCGATCACGGAGACCGCCTACGCCCTCTACCGGCAGAAGTCCGACGACGTCTCGGTGTCGGTCGACGCGGTCAACACCGATGACGGCTACGCGCGGCTGTGCAAGGGACAGGTCGACCTCAGCGGGGCGTCCTACGCTCTGGACCCCACCCCGGGCTGCGGTGAGCAGCAGGTGGTCGGCTTCGAGGTCGCCCACGAGACGCTGCCGGTCGTCGTGGACACCTCCAACACCTGGGCCAAGTGCCTGACCCTCGGTCAGCTGCACAAGATCTTCGGCAACGAGTCACCGGCGACGAGCTGGAACCAGGTCGACCCGTCCTTCCCGGACGTCCCCCTGTCGGTGTACGGCCCGGACCAGTCGTCCGTGCCGTACGCGTTCTTCAACGCCTCGGTGAACGGCAGCCGCGACGGCGGTCGCAACGACTACGCGGGCCACGGTGACGGAGCGGCGACCGCCCGGGGGGTCGCGTCGGCCAAGGGCGCGGTCGGCTACCTGGACTTCCCGTCGCTCGCGGCCAACACCGACCGGCTGCGCGGGGTCGAGATCAACAGCGGCTCCGGCTGCGTCTACCCGACGCTGACGGCCGCGCAGAACGGCAAGTACCTGCCGCTGTGCAAGCCGCTGTTCATCTACGTCAACCGGGCCTCGCTGAAGAAGCCGGCGGTCGCCGCCTTCCTGAACTTCTACCTGGCGAACGGGGAGACCATCGCCGAGGACGCGCACTACGTCCCCCGCGACGACGCCGAGATCGCCGATGCGACCGGGAAGATCAAGGAACTGACCAAGGGCGTCAAACCAGTCGCCCAGAGCTGATCAGGTGGTTCCGCGGCCGGGAGTCGGTCGGGAGTTGTGCGTCAGGGTCGGCGCGCTTTATGGCGGTCGCTGACGAGGCCGCTTCGCGGCCCGTCCGGCGGCCCGCCCCGCCGGCCCGCTCAGCAGGCCGCGGGCGGGTGGGTGACCTGGGGCGCGTAGTCGGTCCACAGCGCGGCGTCGGGCCGGTTGGCCGGATCGGCGCAGGCCGCGGTGGCCAGCCGGGCCGGGGACAGCGACCGGACGATCGCCGTCCGGTTGCCGTCCCCGGTAGCCACGGTCGAGCGGTCGCCGCTGACCGCGACCGCCGCGACGCTGCCCGGCACGGCCGGCAGCGTGGCGACCAGCACGGGAGCCTGTTCGTCGGCGGTGTCGTGCACGGTGACGGTGCCGTCCAGGCTGCCGGTCAGCAGCAACCGGCCGGCGAACGCGACGCTGGTGACCCGCATATCGTGGGCGGCCACCGAGGCCACCTGGCGCGGGTTGGCCGGATCGGTGAGGTCGAGCAACCGGGTCGTCCCGTCGTCGACCCCGGTGGCCAGCAACTGGCCGCCCGGGGAGAACGCCACGCTGTTGATCGCCCCGGAGTCACCCATCACGGACGACACCTCGACCGGTGACTTGGGGTTGGTGACGTTCCAGATCCGGGTCTGCCCGTCGATACCGGCCGTCGCGGCCAGGTGTCGGGTCGAGGCGAACGCCACCGCCGTCACCGGTCCGTAGTGGCCGGTCAGGCTCTCGATGAAGGCCGGGTGGGCGCGGTCGCGGATGTTCCACAGCCGGGCCGTCCGGTCGTCGGAGCCGGTGGCCACCATCGTGCCGTCCGGGCTGAAGGCGACCGCCTCGACCGGTGAGACGTGACCGATCAGGGTGGCGACGATCCGCGGGTGCTTCAGGTCGGACACGTCGATGAGCCGGGTGGTGTCCTTGTCGGCCGCGGCCAGGGTCCGGCCGTCGGAGCTGAAGGCCACCGCGGTCACCGCCGCCCCGAAGCCGCCGACCGTCGCGGCGGTCGCCGACTGGCCGGAGGCGCTGAGTGTGGTCAGCCGGACGGTGCGGTCCGAGCCCGCGCTGGCCAGCAGCCCCCCGTCGGGCCGCAGGGCGACCGACAAGGTGCGGGTGGTCGGCATGGCCACCGTGGTTCCCGTGACGGGGAGGATCGACGCGAGCAGGGCCCGGTCGGCCTCGGCGGTGTCGTGCGCGCGGTACGCCGCCAGGCTCAGTCGTCGGGCCAGCGCCGGGTTGGTCCCCCGGACGGCGGTGGCGTCGGCGGCCAACCGCCTCGACACCGCGACCAGGTCGGGGGGCGGGGTGGTGCTGCCGCCCCCACTGGATCCGCGGGTCACGACGATCCCCACGGCGGCTCCGGTGAGCACCAGCGCCAGGACGCCGGCCAGCACGACGCCCCGCTTGCGGTGGCCGCCCTCGCCTTCGTCGGACCGGTCGGCCCCGGGCCGGGTCGCCACCGGTGGAACGGATCGGGCGCCCGACTCCGGCCGGGGGGCCGGAACCGGCGACCGGGCGATGCGGGTGGTCGGGTCGGCGGGGTCGGTCGGGGCCGGCCGCCGGGCCGCGACCGGCGTCGGCCGGGCCGGGCTCGGGGGCACGGGATTCGGCCGGGCCGGGCTCGGGGGTACGGGGGCCGGGGTGGACGCGGGTCCGGCCGCCGCCGCCCGGGCGGCCTTCCGCTCGGCCCGGCTGGTCCGGTTCGCCTTCGGCGGTGCCGAACCGACGGCCGGCGGCGTCGAGGTTGCGGCGGCCGCCGGGGCACCCGGCGTGGGCGGCGGGGTCGGGGCGGGGACGCCCAGCACCGTGGCCGCCATCGGTTCGCCGACCAACCGCATCAGGAGCTCCTGGGCGGTCGGCCGGGTGGCCGGATCCTTGCGCATGGCCTGCTGGACGAGCGTCCGCAACGTTCCGTCGAGCCCTTCGAGCCGGGGCTGTTCGTGGATGACCCGGTAGAGCACCGCGTCGGTGGCGCCTTCGCCGAACGGAAGTCGGCCGCTACCGGCGTAGATGACGATCCCGCCCCAGGCGAAGACGTCCGCCGCGGCCCCCACGGGTGCCCCGGACGCCTGCTCGGGGGCCATGAACCCGGGGGTGCCGATCCGTTGCGCCTCGCGCGCGACGGTCACCAGATCGGTGGCGCGGGCGACCCCGAAGTCGATCACCTTCGGTCCGACCGGCGACAGCAGGACGTTGGCCGGCGTCAGGTCACGGTGGACGATGCCGGCGTTGTGAATGGCGGTCAGCGCGGTCGCGACGTTGACGGCCAGCTGTTCGAGGTCGGCCGAGCGCAGGGGGCCGTTGGTCGCGACCGCCCGGGAGAGGGTCGGACCTTCGACGTACTCGGTGACCAGGTAGGGCGGGTCGCCGTCGGGATCGGCGTCGACGACCGAGGCGGTGCAGAAGCGTGCCACCCGGCGGGCGTTCTCGGCCTCGCGGCGGAACCGGTTGCGGAACTCGTCGTCGCTCGCGTATTCATCGCGGATCACCTTGATCGCGAGCCACGGCCCGTTCCCGGTCCGGCCGAGGTACACGGTGCCCATCCCGCCCTGGCCCAGGCGCCCCTGGAGCAGGTACGGACCCAGTCGACGGGGGTCGGCGGCCCGCAGCGGCAGGACCCGGGCCGGCATCGGGGGTGCGCCGGTCGTCCGCCCCACCCCGTGCACCGGCGTGTCGCCGTCCACCGGCCCACCCCGGGACGTCGTCATACCGCGTCGCCCACGTTCCCACCCCCAGAAACCGGACCCCCCGGCAGCGGGAACGCTACGCCACCGGGTACCCGGTTGACCATGCCGGTAATACGTGCCTATGCGCAGCGCGAACACCCGATTACGGTCGCCGTCGGGTCGCGATGTCCGTAACGCTGAGTTACCGTTGTCTGACAAACGGGCCGAAGGGGTGTCTGCCCATCGATGGTGGAGGTTGACCATGGATCGAGCCACGGACGGAGCACCGCTGGCCGGCGACAGGCCCGGCCCGGCCGGTCCGACGACCGGCGAGCGCGGGCCGCGACCCGCCCCCGTCGGCGAGCGGGTCGCCCCCGTCGGTGAGCGGGTCGCCGCCGTCCACGACGACGTCCACAACCTGTTCCGGGCGCTGGAGAACCCGGGCGCCGACGTGAGCGACCCGCGCCGCGGCGGCCGGGCCTTCGATGCGCTGGTCGCGGCGATCAGCGCCCACCTCTCCTCGATGCGGCTGGCGTTGTACCCGCGGATCCGCCGGGCGCTGCCCGGGGCCCGGGATCAGGTGCGTGACCTTGAACGGGGAGCCCGCGAGATGGCCTCGGTGATGCGGGCCATGGAGCAGCACCTGCGCGGGGACGTCCATCGGCCGGGGGAGTCGATGGGCGAACTGCACGCCGGCCTCAAGGCGCTGTTCGAGGTGCACGAGGAGACCGAGACAGCCCTGGTCGGTCGGCTCGAGGCGACCTGGTCGCTCGAGGAGGGTCGACGTTTCGCGCGCAAGACCGACGCTTCCATGCGGCACGCCCCGACCAGACCCCATCCCCACCTGCCCCGATCCCGATGGTTGCTGCGCCCGGCGGTCGGCGCGACGGCCCGCTGGGACCACGTCCTCGACACGTTGGAGGCCCGGTCGGTCGCCGGCCGGCCGGTCCGTCAACCCGCGCCGCCCGCCGGCCCGGTCGCGAATCCGGGGCCGGGTCGGCCCCGACGCCCCTGACCGGGGCGCGCTTACGAGCCTCGGACCGGCCCCCACCGTCCCGGTGAAACGTGGTGTACCACCGCTCCCGGCGAGGGATACTGATGGGTGTCGGGAGGCTGCGATGACATCCAACAGCAACTGGTGGCCCGAGGTTGAGTTCGCTCGTCCCGACCCGCCTCGACCCACCCCCGGGCATTGGGATCTGGTCCCGGCCCGCACCAGCCTCGCGCTCCGCTTCCGGGGCCGGTTCGGCCGCCCGGTCACGGTGGTGGTCCGGCAGCTGGCCGGCTCGTCGGTCATGACGGTTCCCGGCCGGGCCAGTACCTGTGTTCTCGTGATCGACGGCGTGGTGGGTGGTTCGGCCAAACGGCGGGAGCGACCGCTGCGGGCCGCCCTCCGTCGCGCGGACGGTCCGCTGGCCGTCTTCCAGGGTCGCCGGCTCGTGATCACCCCGAGCGGGGAACTGCGCGTGGACGGGATGCTGACGATCGGCGACGTCACCGACCGGCTGTGCGCGACGGTCAGTCGCCACGTCCTGTCGATCGGCGCGGACGGGACGGAGCGGCTCGTGTTCACCGCCGAGGCCTCGTTCGACCGCCGGATGTTCGGCGTGGTCGGTCTGTCCCGCCGGACCGGCCGGACGGTCCGCGTGCGGGTGCGGGGCGAGTTCGTCCGCGCCCGGACCCGCACGTCCTGACCAGCACCGCCTCCAGGGTGGTCGTATTGGTCGTTCTGGCGGGGGCAGCGCACGTTGAGAGCTGCGTGGACGCTGACAACCTGGGCGGTAGCCGTCAGGCTGGCCGGTCTCGTTGTCGGGCGAGCAGCGCGACCGCCCCGCCGCACAGCGCCGCGATGATCGCCGCGAACGTCTCACCAGCGGTGGTCAGGCTGGTCGCCCGGGCGACCAGTCCGACCCCGACGACCGGCAGCGAGATCGCGATGTACGCGACGACGAAAAAGGCCGACGCGACCTCGGCCCGGGCGGCCGGCGGCGCGCCTTCGCCGACGGCGCTCAGCCCCGACCGGAAGCTCACCCCCTGACCCAGACCGGCGACGACCCCGGCCACCACCAGCAGGGTCAGCGACCGGGCGGCCAGGCTGAGCGCGAGCAGCCCCATCGCGGCGATGAGCCCGACGCAGCCGACGAGCAGTCCGGTCCGGCCCCGCAGCCGGCCGAGCGCGGCCTGCCCGACGGTCGACGACGCGAACACGGCGAAGACCACCAGCCCGACGGCGGCCCGGTTGTGCACGCCCAGCACCTCGCCCAGGAACGCGGGGGCCACCGCGGTGAAGATTCCGAGCACCGCGAAGCCGGCGAACCCGGCCAGCGCGGCCCGGATGAACACGGCCCGGACCGACGCCGGGACCTGCGGGCGGCGGGGGCGCCACACCGGCCGCGGGGGACGTTCGACGGTCTCGTCCAGCAGGACGATCCCGACCACCGCCGGCACCAGCAACGCGAGATCGACGATGAACGGCAGGCGCAGCGGCGGCCCGGCGTACTGGGCGAGGATCCCGGCCAGTAGCGGGCCGCAGCCCAGCCCGCCCAGGTTCACGACGGTGGCGGCCGTCGTCGCGTGGCCGCGGCCGGTCGGGCCGGGCGGGGCCAGATCGAGCAGGGTGGCGGTGGCGGTCCCGGTGAAGATCCCGGCCGACAGTCCGGACAGCACCCGGCCGACGAACAGCAGGTCCAAGCGGTGGGCACTCAGGAACACGGCCGCGCTGGCCGCCGACAGGAGCAGCCCGGGCAGCATCACCGGGCGGCGGCCGATCTGGTCCGACAGCCGCCCGAACAGCAACAGGGACGCGAGCACGCCGACGGCGTAGGTCGCGTAGACGATCGTGACGGTCAGCTCGGAGAAGCCGAACTGCTGCCGGTAGAGCGGGTAGAGCGGGGTCGGGAGGGTGGTGCCCAGCATCGTGACCGCGAAGGCGTACGCCGCGATCAGGAAGCCGGTCCGGCGCCCGAGGCGGGTCGGGCTCAGTTCGTCACCGCGATGACGGTCATCGAGAACAGCACCAGCGCGCCCAGCACGACCCGGTACGGGACGAACTTGGCGATGCTGTGCCCGGCCACGAAACGCAGCAGCCAGGCGATCGTGGCGTAGGCGACCACGAAGGAAACCAGCGTTCCGACCACGGTGGGGGTGACCCCGACGCCTTTGCCGGTCGCGTCGGGCAACTCGATGAGTCCGGCCGCGGTCAGCGCGGGAATCGACAGGAAGAACGACAGCCGGGTGGCCGCCACCCGGTCGAGGCCGCGCAGCAGCCCGGTGCTGATCGTCGCCCCCGACCGGGACACGCCCGGCACCAGCGCGGCGCACTGCACCACGCCGATCGTGAGCGCGTCCCGCAGGGTGGTCTCGGATTCACCGCGGTCCTGCGGGGCGTGCCGCTCGGCGAAGACCATGACCCCCGACCAGGCGATCAGCGCCGCTCCGACCACCCACAGACTGCGCAGCGGGCCTTCGACGAAGCTCTTGGTGGCCAGCCCCACGATCCCGATCGGGACCGAACCGGCCAGCACGCACAGCACGAAGTGCCAGTTCGGATCCTTGCGGGCCTCGGGATTGACCAGCCCCCGGCCGAGGGCGGTGAGCAGCCGGATGATGTCGGACCGGAAATAGATCAGCACGGCGACGATCGCCCCGAACTGGATCACCGCGGTGAACGCGGTGACCGCCTTGTCGTCGACCTTGAGGCCGAGGATCCCTTCGGCAATGGTGAGGTGGCCGGTCGAGGAAACGGGCAGGAACTCCGTCAAGCCTTCGACGACGCCGAGGATCACCGATTGAGCAATGTTCACCCTAACCCCCGAGAAGTCCCCACCTTCGGCCGCAGGAAGCCCCGGGGCGCGCCGCCAACGGTATATGGATCGAGATCCGCGCTTCGCCGCGGGCTCGTCGTCGCGGTGGTCGCGGCGGCGGTCTTCATGGCCGTGACGGGCGCCGTTTTCGTCAACGGCGGCGGTCCGCTGCCGGGGGACGGCGCCCCGCACGGGTGGCTCGCGCGCCACCGGTCCGGGAGCTGGTCCGGCGCCGCCCGGCTGGTGACCACGTTCGGCTCGGTCGGGGTGGCGGCGGTCGTCGTGACCGTCGCCGCGGGCGGGCTGGCGGTGGTCCGCCGGGTGCGGCCGGTGGTGGTGGCGGTCCTGCCGGTTGTCGTGGCCCTCAGCGCGTACGCCCGGACGCTGCTGTGCGCGGCGATCGGCCGGCCCCGACCGCCCCGGGCCGACTGGCTGACCGCCGCCGGCGGGGACTCGTTCCCGTCCGGCCACACCGCGAACGCGACCGTCGCCTACGGGCTGCTGGCCCTGCTCGTCGTGGTCGCGGCGGGGCGGCCGGGCCGTCGCGGGGTGCTGGTCGGCGCGGCGGTCGGGTGGGGCCTGATCGCGGTGGCGGTCGGGGCCAGCCGGGTCGCGCTGGGCGTGCACTGGCCCAGTGACGTGGCCGCCGGCTGGGCGTACGGCATTGTGGTCCTCGGCGGGCTCGTCGCGGCCGTGGTCCGGACCGGGACCGCGATCCGTCCCGGACCGACTACCGGACCGACCGGGACCGGGCCCGCGACCCCGAACCAGACCGGAGGGCAGGTGGAATCCCATGGCCGATGAGGTGCGGGTGGCCGATGAGGTGCGGGCCGGCGAACTGATCCTGCTGCGGCACGGCCAGACCGAGTGGAGCGTCTCCGGACGGCACACCGGAGTGACCGACGTCCCGTTGACGGCCGAGGGCGAGGCGCAGGCCCGCCGGGTCGGCGCCTTCCTGGGGACCCGGCGGCGGCCGGCCCTGGTGATGGTCAGTCCCCGGCAGCGGGCCCGGCGGACCGCCCAGCTGGCCGGCCTGGTCGACGACCCGCAGGTCGTCGGCGATCTCACCGAGTGGGACTACGGCGGCTACGAAGGTCGGACGACCGCCGAGATCAGCGCCGACCTCGGCAAGCCGTGGACGGTCTGGGCCGACGGGGTGGTGCCCGGGGCGACCCCGGGCGAGACGATCGAACAGGTCGCCCGGCGGGCCGGCGCGGCGATCGACCGGGCCCGCCCGGTGCTGGCCGCCGGCGGGGACGTCGTGATGGTTGCCCACGGCCACCTGCTGAGGGTCCTCGCGGCCGGGTGGCTCGAGCTCTCTCCGTCGGTCGGGGCGCACCTGATCCTGTCGGCCGGTTCGGTCAGCATCCTGGGCGCCGAGCACGCCATTCCGGCGCTGGCGCTCTGGAACCACGTCCCGGCCTGACCGCCCGCGTCCCCGCCCGGTCCGGGACGGCCCGCGTCCCCGCCCGGGGACGGCCCGCGTCCCCGGCCCGGCCGGGGTGGGGAATCCGACGGCCGGGCCGGCGTGTTGCCTTTCGATGCGGCCCGCGAACCCGGGCCGAAAATTGCCGGCCCACCGAAGGCGTATTTTCGTATCCCCATGCGTGATCGCGAACTAGTCCTCCTGCACGGCCAACCGGGCTCCCGGGCCGACTGGTCGGGCGTACTGGAGCAGCTCCCGGGCGGGATCCGCGCGGTCGCGGCCGACCGCCCCGGCTACGGCGGCAGCGGTGAGCCGGCCGGCGGTCTTGAGGCCAACGCCCGGACCGTCCTGGCCGGGATGGACGCCCGCGGCACGAAGCGGGCGGTGCTGGTCGGCCATTCGTTCGGCGGCGGGGTGGCGCTGGCCACCGCGGCGCTCGCCCCGGAGCGGGTCGAGGCGCTGGTCCTGGCGGCCAGCGTCGGGCCGGAGTGCCTGACCCCGGTCGATCACCTCCTGGCCGCCCCGGTGGCGGGGGAGATCGCGGCGGTCGTCGCCTTCGCGGCCACGGCCCCGTACGCCCGGGCCCGGCTGGCCCGGGTCGAGCGACGGGCCGCCCGGCCGGTCCCGCCCGACGAACACGTGAGCCTGCAGATCTGGGGCCGCACCCGGGCCGACCACGGGCACGTCTGGCGCAGCTTCCTGGTCGAGCAGCGGGCCCTGGTCGCCGAACTGCCGGCGCTGGTCGGGCAGTTGGGCGCGGTCAGCGCCCCGGCTCTGATCATCGCCGACCCGGCCGACGCCGTGGTGCCGATGCGGACCTCCCACGCCCTGCGGGCCGCGTTGGCCGACAGCGAACTGATCGAGGTGTCCGGGACCGGTCACCACATTCCGCGGGTCCACGCGGCCGGTCTGGTCGCGCAGCTGACCCGCTTTCTGACCGCGCTCGATGAGCGACCGGCCGACCAGGCGTCATCGGCATGACCCTTCCGGTGTCGACGTCCGGCCGCGACGGCGGCGCCAGCGACCTGATCGTCCCGGCCGACCCCGGGTCGTCGGCCCCGGGCGGCGCGGACAGCGCCGACCGCAACCGGGACGAGCAGGCGTACCTGGACGCGCTCTACCGCCGGTTGGACGGCCTGCGGTCGGACGCGCGGGCCCAGCTCGACGCGACCTTGCTCGGCCGGGCCGGTGGATCGCCGCAGGCCCGCACCGAACGCGATGTCTTCGCCGCCACGTTCGCCCAGCGCCTGGCCCGGCTGGATGCCGTCGAGGAGGGGTTGTGCTTCGGTCGGCTCGACCTCGCCCCCGGCGCCGAGGCCGACCCCGACGGTCACTCCGAGAGTCACCCCGACCGGCCACCCGAGGGGACTGACCGCCCGGGCGGGGCCCGCTCCGAGCCGGTCCACATCGGCCGGATCGGGGTGTCCGGCACCGACCAGCGCATCCTGCTGGTCGACTGGCGGGCGCCGGCCGCCGAACCGTTCTACCGGGCCACCGCGGCCAGCCCGATGGGGGTCCGCCGGCGCCGGCACCTGCGGACCCGGGGCCGCCGGCTCACCGGGTTCGACGATGAGATCTTCGATCTGACCACCCTCGCCGTCGGCGAGCGGGAGGAACTGACCGGCGAAGCCGCCCTGCTGGCGGCGCTGGCCGAGGCCCGGACCGGCCGGATGCGCGACGTCGTCGCGACCTTGCAGGCCGAGCAGGACCGCATCGTGCGGGCCGACGCCCGGGGCGTCCTGGTGGTCGCGGGTGGCCCGGGTACCGGCAAGACCGCGGTGGCCCTGCACCGGGCCGCCTACCTGCTCTACACGCACGCTGAACGGCTCGCATCGTCGGGCGTGCTCCTGGTCGGGCCGTCGAACGCGTTCCTGCGCTACGTCGAGCAGGTCCTCCCGTCGCTGGGGGAGACCTCGGTCGTCCTGCGCACGGTGGCCGAGCTGGTCCCGGGCATCGAGGCGACCGGGACCGAGGCCGAGGAGGTCGCGGCGGTCAAGGGCGGCCGGCGGATGGCCGGCGTGATCGCGGCGGCCGTCACCGAGCGCCAGCGGGTCCCGCGCCGGGATCTGACCCTTCCGTACGAGGGTCAGCCGCTGCGCCTGCCGCGCGGGGTCTGCCACGACGCCCGACGCCGGGCCCGCGCGTCCCGCCGGCCCCACAACCAGGCCCGCAACATCTTCGTCCGGACCGTCCTGACCCACCTGTCCCAGCAGGTCATCGAGGTCGGGCTGTGGTCGGAGCTCGACCGCGGCGAACGGGACGGCCTGCTGCGCGACCTCATCCGGACCCCCGACATCCGCTGGGCCGTGAACCGGTTGTGGCCGCACCTGACGGCCGAGGCACTGCTCACCCAGCTGTACGCGGACGGCGGCGGGGGCCTCTCCCCGCGGGAGCGGCACCTGCTGGCCCGGCCGGCCGGCTCGCCCTGGACCCCGGCTGACGTGCCGCTGCTGGACGAGGCGGCCGAACTGCTGGGGGAGACCGATCCGTGGGGTCGGCGGGCCGCCGACCGGGCGGCGGCCCGCGAACGGGCCGAGGAGGGGTACGCCGCCGAGGTGCTCGGCGGGGTCGGCGCGGCCGGCGGCGGGTTCGTCGACGCCGGCACCCTGGCCGCCCGGTACGGCGGCGCCGACCGGTCCGGGGTCGGGAACGCCGTCGATCACGCGGCCGGGGACCGGAAGTGGGCCTTCGGTCACGTGGTGGTCGATGAGGCCCAGGACCTGTCCCCGATGGCCTGGCGCTGCCTGGTCCGGCGCTGCCCGGGCCGGTCGATGACGGTGGTGGGCGACCTGGCCCAGGCCGGGCGGGCCTGGTCGCCGTCGACCTGGAAAGAGGTCCTGGAGGACACTGCGCCCGGCCGGTGGCGGGTCGAGGAACTGACCATCGGCTACCGGACGCCGGCCGAGGTGATGACGATCGCGGGGGACGTGCTCGAGCGCGTCGACCCGTCGTTGGTGCCCCCGCGCGCGATCCGGACGGCCGGGGTGCCGGCCCGGGTGCGCCCGGTGCCGGCCGACCGCCCGGTGGCGCCGGCCGTGCTGACGGCGGTGCGGGACGAACGGGCGGCGCTCGGCGACGGGCAGATCGCGGTGCTCGCCCCCGACGGGCGGTCCGCCGACGCCCTGCGCGCCGCGCTGGCCGGTGCCCTGCCGGGCCGGGTGGCCCCCGCGGCCGCCCCCGAACCGGGCGCCGAGGTGGTTGTCCTACCCGTGGCCGCCGGCAAGGGGTTGGAGTTCGACGCCGTCGTCCTGGTCGACCCGGCGGCGGTGCTGGCCTCCGGCCCGCGCG
The DNA here is from genome assembly GCA_026225295.1 of Frankia alni. Taxonomy (GTDB): domain Bacteria; phylum Actinomycetota; class Actinomycetes; order Frankiales; family Frankiaceae; genus JAMFSN01. The sequence goes on along the minus strand of JAMFSN010000133.1, from coordinate 13,016 downwards.
GCGGCAACGACCTCTACGTCGCCCTGACCCGGACCACCAACCGCCTCCTGGTCCTGTGCCCGGGGCCGGTCCCGGGCGCGCTGGCCCGCCTCACCCCGGGCTGACCGCCGCCGCTGGACGTACCGTTGGGGCCGGTGCCCGGGTCGGACCGGAGGTGCGCTCGATGACGGAACGCTCGATGACGGAACCGCCCTCCGGCGACCCCGGGCCGGACGACCCCGGGCCGGGCGCCCGGGCCCGCTGGCAGGCCCGGTACGACGAGGCCCAGGCCGCCGGCCGGGTCCGCGACGCGGATTTCACCACGTTGTCCGGCGATGAGGTCCAGGCCGCCTACGGCCCGGCGCCCGGCGACACGGTGGCTGACTTCGAGCGGATCGGCTGGCCGGGGGAGTTCCCCTTCACCCGGGGCCGGCACGCCACCGGCTACCGCGGCAAGCCGTGGACCATCCGCCAGTTCGCCGGGTTCGGCAACGCCGACCAGACCAACGAGCGCTACCGCGCGATCCTGGCCGCCGGGGGGAACGGGCTGTCGGTCGCGTTCGACATGCCGACCCTGATGGGGCGCGATTCCGACGACCCGCGCAGCGAGGGCGAGGTCGGGCACTGCGGCGTGGCCATCGACTCGGCCGCCGACCTGGAGCTGCTGTTCGCCGGCATTCCACTGGCCGGGATCACCACCTCGATGACGATCAGCGGGCCGGCGATCCCGATCTTCTGCATGTACCTGGTCGCCGCCGAGCGGCAGGGGGCCGACCTCGGCGTCCTGGACGGCACGCTCCAGACCGACATCTTCAAGGAGTACATCGCCCAGAAGGAGTGGCTGTTCGGCCCCGAGCCGCACCTCCGGCTGATCGGCGACCTGATGGAGTACTGCGTCGCCGAGATTCCCCGGTACAAGCCGCTGTCGGTCTCCGGCTACCACATCCGCGAGGCCGGTTCGACGGCCGCGCAGGAGCTGGCCTTCACCCTCGCCGACGGCTTCGGCTACGTCGAGCTGGGGCTGTCCCGGGGGCTGGACGTGGACGTTTTCGCCCCGGGACTGTCGTTCTTCTTCGATGCCCAGATCGACTTCTTCGAGGAGATCGCCAAGTTCCGGGCGGCCCGGCGGATCTGGGCCCGGTGGCTGCGCGACGTCTACGGCGCGACGACCGACCGGGCCCAGGGGCTGCGGTTCCACACCCAGACGGCCGGGGTCAGCCTGACCGCCCAGCAGCCCGACAACAACGTGGTCCGCACCGCCATCGAGGCGCTCGCCGCGGTCCTGGGCGGGACGAACTCGTTGCACACCAACGCGTTGGACGAGGTGTTGGCGCTGCCCTCGGAGCGGGCGGCCCAGATCGCGCTGCGGACCCAGCAGGTGATCATGGCCGAGACCGGCGTCACGAACGTCGCCGATCCCCTCGGCGGCTCCTGGTATCTCGAAGCGCTCACCGACCGGCTGGAGGCGGAGGCGGAGGCGGTCTTCGCCCGGATCCGCGATCGGGGTTCGGACGGTTCGATGACGTCCGGGCTGTTGGCCGGGATCGAGGCGGGCTGGTTCCAGAGCGAGACCGCCGAGGCCGCGTTCACCTACCAGCAGGCCCTCGAGAAGGGCGAGAAGCAGGTGGTGGGGGTCAACGTCCACGCCGACGACGGGCGGGGCGACGCGCTGGAGATCATGCGGGTCAGCCACGAGGTCGAACGGGACCAGCGCGCCGTCCTCGAACGTCGGCGGCGGGACCGGGACGCCGCGACCGTCGCCGCGACGCTGGAGGCAGTGGTCGCCACGGCGAGGGGGACCGGGAACCTGGTGCCGCCGATCCTGGCCGCCTGCCGGGCCGAGGCCACGTTGGGCGAGATCTGCGGGGCGCTCAAGGACGTCTGGGGCTCGTACCAGGAGGTGCCGCGGTTCTGAGGCCGCGCCGGGCCGGCCCGGGCGATCGCGGCCGCCGGGTAGCCGCCGGACGGCCTCGATCGGTGGCCTCCGGGTCGGCCGTCGGTGCCTCAGCGGGCGCGGAACGACTCCGGAAGGCGCCTTTCAGGCTCCACATAATGTGACCTAGGTCACGTTTTCGAGCAATATTTATCCTGAATGATACGAATGAAGCGGGTTGCGAGGGTCGGGTCGGGCGGGCCTGCCAGTGGCCCAGCTCTCCATGCGGTGAAAGACTCGGCGTTCGGGAGGCCTGGGGCGTCCCACGAACAACCGGGGATATGGGCCTCCGGCGGTGCGATTGACGAACAGCCCACCAGGTCGCCGACGCGATCGGGTGGGTCCGCGTCGATCGCGTCGCGGCCGGCCCTCTAGGAGTACAGGTGAGACAGGGAGAGACCACGCCGACTTTCGCGCTGGGCGACGTCGACATCAAAACCGTCCGTCGGGCCCAGATTTTCCGGGGCGTCGACGATGGCGACGTGGGCGCACTGCTGGGCAAGTTCCGGGTCGTCACAGCCCGACCGCACACGGAGATCTTCCGGCAGGGGGACGACCCGGGTGGGTCGCTCTATGTCGTGATCGACGGCCGGGTCGCGCTGTCCCGGTCCGGCCCGGGCAGCCAGACGGCCACCATCGCGGTGCTCGGTCCGCCGGACATGTTCGGCGAGTTGAGCGTGTTCGACCCGGGTCCCCGGACCTCGACCGCGGTCGCCCTGACCGACGCGCGGCTCGCTGAACTGCCCGGCGAAGCCCTGCTGGGCTGGGCCGAGACCCGGCCGGTGATCGCCCGCCGGCTGCTGCAGGTGCTGGGCCGGCGGCTGCGCCGGACCAACGCGGTCATCGGCGATCTCGTCTTTGTCGACGTGCCCGGCCGGGTGGCCAAGGCGCTGCTCGACCTGGCCGAGCGGTTCGGTGTGACCACCCCGCAGGGGGTCCGGGTCGACCACGAGCTGACCCAGTCCGAGCTGGCCCACCTGGTCGGGGCGTCCCGGGAGACGGTGAACAAGGCGCTGGCCGACTTCACCGTCCGCGGTTGGATCACCCACGCGACCGGCACCGTGACGCTGCTCGATACCGCCCGGCTGGCCCGACGGGCCGGCCTCTGACCGATGGCCCGACCGGGCCACCACCGGGCGCCTCCGCCGATCGTCCGGCGGGGGCGCCTGGGATCGTGGGTCGGGGCCGGCCGGGTCGGGGCCGGCTACGGGGTGGGCCGCAGCGGCGGGCCGGTCCAGCTGTCGATGTGGGTGAACTGTTCGACCGGGTGGCGGCGCAACCGGGTCACCTGCCTGACCGGCCGGCCGAGCGCCACCGTCGCGGCGATGGCGTGGTCGGGCGGGACGCCCAGGAGAGCGGTCGCCTCGGCGTCGCTCCGGGCGATGAAGGTGGTCATCGTGCCGCCCAGGCCCTCGGCCCGCGCGGCCAGCAGGATGTTGTGGACGAACGGATAGATCGAACCTCCGCCGACGATGCTCTGCCGGTCGAGATCGGCGTCCATCACGGCCAGCGCGGTCAGGCGCACGGCCACGACCAGCAGCGCCGGAACCTCGTCCAGGCCGTCGATGAAGCTCATCGGGGCCGGGGTGGCCCGGGCCTGCGCCAGATCCACGCCCGGGCCGGGCCAGCGGCCGTCCGGGCCGGGCGCGAACGGGCGGAGTCCCGCGTCCACCTGCGCCTTGTACTCCCGCCAGCCGAGCTGGGCGAGGTCGCGGATCTTCCGGCGCCGGGCCGGGTCCTCGACGACCAGGACCACCCACGGCTGCTGGTTGCCGCCGCTCGGGGCGAAGCGGGCGTTGTCCAGGATCCGGTAGAGCGTCTCGTGGCCGACCGGCTCGTCGGTGAAGGCCCGGGCCGCGCCCGATGTCCGCATGACCTCAGCTAGCTCCACATCGCGCAAACTACCCGTCCGGCGCGACCTCGGAACCGTTCCGCCCGGGTCGCCGCCCGCCCCGGGCGGCGACCCGGGGCCGGACAGCAACGAGCCGCCCGGCCCACCCAGGGTGGACCGGGCGGCTCGCTGGCTGGTCGCGGCCGTACCCCCCCGGAGGTCCCGGCCGCCCAGCCGACGGCTGGGTCATACCTCCAGAAGCTTGTGGAACACATCCCGGTAGCCGCGCAGCGCGATGCGCAGGCTCTCGGTGTCGGAGCCGTCCTTCGCGCCGGTCGCGCCGAGCCCCGGCCGGCGGGCCGCCAGGGCGCTCGTGAGCTGGGTGACGGTCTCGGAGATGAGGGCGTCCGCCTCGACGACGGCCTGCCGCGGCTCGTCGACGAACGACGCCTGGACCTGCTGCCAGCGGCGCTCGAGATCCGCGCCGTCCAGCAGCGGGCCGCCCGTCACGGGGACGTCGGTGGCCGTCGGGACGGCGTCGGTCGCGGCCTCGTCCGTCGTGGCCGGGTCGGGGGTGAGCGCACCCGCCGTGGTCACGTCGCCGGTGGTGGGGCTGTCGGTGCTGAAGTTGTCGCTGCTGAAGCCGTCGCTGGGGGCGACCGCCACCGGGACGGCCGGCAGCTCGTCGGCCGGGTGGACCGTCGCGTCCGCGTCGACCAGGTCGGCGGCCGGGGCGCCGAACTTCCCGGTGTCGGCCGGGCGGTCGAATCCGTCTCCGGTCTCGTCAGGGACGCCGTGCTCGTCGGAGACGCCGTGCTCGTCGGAGACGCCGTGCTCGGTGGGCTCGAGGGTCGTCGGCTCGTCGGTGGAGTGGTCGGTGGTCGTGTGTCCGAGGAACGAGGACATGAGGGGCCTCCTGGTGGAGCTTCGGGGTGATCCGGGGATGGTCTGCTGGTCACCGGCGCGGGGATGATCCGCGCCGTCGGGGGCGGGCGTTCCGGCCCGCGCCGGGGGCGCGGCCGGCGAAAGGTGGGGTCAGCGGTCGTCGGCGCCGTGGTGGGCGGCGGCCACGGGAACCGCCTCCTCGCCCCGGACGGTCGGCTCCGGGGGGTCAACCGGCCCGTCGGGCCCGCCGACGGTGGCCGGGGCGTCGTCCACCACGGCGGACGGAGCTTCCGGCTTCGCCGAGTCGACCCCGACGAGCTGCTCGAACAGGGTCCGGTAACGCACGACCGCGCCCCGCAGCGCCTCGGTGTCGCCACCCTGGCCGTCGGCGGAGTCGCCGGACCGCAGGGCCTGGGCCTCGCGGTAGCTCGCGACGACCTCGGGATGGTCGGCGGTCAGCAGCTCGGTCCGCTCGTCGTCATCGGAGGTCGGGTAACCGCGGGTCTGCATGACCTCCGCGATCAGCTCCTCGGAATGCCGCGCGGCCCTGGCCGGCTCGTCGACGAATTCGCTCTGCACGGCGGTCCAGCGCTCGGTGAATGCCGTCCGCTCGTCCGCGCTGAGGTCACGAATGGTCAGCGCGTCCCGCTTGTCGGCGACGTCGGACAGGTGATGCTCGGCCGCCCGCCGGTCACCGGACTGCTCGACGGCCCGGTCATACTCCGGTCCGAAGCGTTCCTGAAGCTTCTTACGGTGCCGCGCGTTCGTCGCCGCGACCGCCGCCGCGGCGGCGATAAACGCGACCACAACCACGACCAGAATCCATATCACCGCTGACATGAGTGGGGCCTCCTGTTTTTAATCGCCGGACGTTCCCCGTTGCTCACGATCTACCCGGATGTCGGTCAGGTAAAACTCTGACTTTTCGCTCTTCGTCACCCGGATGCCGGCGGCGCAAAACCGGGCCGGAACGCGAAGAAAGCTGGGAGCGACTATCCGCTCCCAGCTTTCTTCGCGATACCTGGTGCCCGGGCCGTCCCGGCACCGGTGGGCCCGGAAGGCGGCCTGGGTTCGCGGCGCTACCCCGGTGTTTACCGCCGGGCGTAGCGCCGGCTGTTCCGGCCCGAACCCCGGCTCGAGAAGTTGCGGTACACCAGCAGCGCGACGACCGCGCCGATGATGGAGCCGATGATGCCGGACGGCTGCAGGGCGCCCTGGCCCAGGTCCTTGCCGAACAGCACGTAGCCGAGGAATCCGCCGATGAACGAACCGACAATTCCCAGAACGATGGTCCCGCCGACGCCCATCGGGTCGCGGCCGGGAACGAGAAGACGCGCGACCGCTCCGGCGACGAGGCCGAGCAGCAGTGTGACGACGATGAAGGTAACCACTTTGTTTCCGCCTCCCATAGTGGATGATCGCAGTGGAGATACCCCACCGTCATGTTCGTCTAAACCACAGTTTTTCCGATCCGTACCGACAAACAACGGCGCCCCCACCGGGGCGGGCCGCCCCTACGTGCGCGCGGCCCGTCGGTGAGGGCGTCGTGCCAGCTCAGCCTGAACGGGGTCGATAAAACCTCGCCCGGTCGGTCAGTTCAGACGTTCCACAACCATGGCCATGCCCTGGCCGCCGCCCACGCACATCGTCTCCAGCCCGATCGTCTGGTCGGTCGCGGCCAGGCCGTTCAGGAGGGTGTTCATGATCCGGGCGCCGGTCATGCCGAACGGGTGCCCGATCGCGATCGCCCCGCCATGCACGTTCAGCTTGTCCAGATCGATCCCGAGTTCGCGCTGGGACGCCACGACCTGCGCCGCGAACGCCTCGTTGATCTCCACCAGGTCGATGTCGCCGATGGTCAGGCCCGCCCGGGCCAGGGCCTGCCGGCTCGCCTCGACCGGGCCGAGGCCCATGATCTCCGGCGACAACCCGGTGACGCCGGTCGACACGATCCGGGCCAGCGGGGTCAGTCCCAACTCCCGGGCCTTCGTGTCGCTCATCACGATGACGGCGGCCGCCCCGTCGTTGAGCGGACAGGCATTGCCGGCCGTCACGGTCCCGTCCGGCCGGAAGACCGGCTTGAGGTTCCCGAGCGTCTCGACGGTCGTGCCGGCCCGCGGACCGTCGTCCTTGCTGATGACGACGCCGTCCGGGCGGGTGATCGGGGTGATCTCGCGCTCGAAGAAACCGTTCGCGATCGCCTGCTCGGCCCGGTTCTGCGAGCGGGCGGCGAAGAAGTCCTGGTCATAGCGGGAGACGCCCTTGATCTGGGCGACGTTCTCGGCCGTCTGACCCATCGCGATGTAGACGTCCGGCAGGCGATCGGAGATCCGGGGGTCGGTCCAGGTGCCGACCCCGGCGCTCGACCGTTCCCCGGTGCGCTGCTCGGCCTCTCCGAAGACCGGGTTGTGGGTGCCCGGGAGGCCGTCGCTGCTGCCGTTGACGAAGCGGCTCACCGCTTCCACCCCGGCCGCGATGAAGACGTCGCCCTCGCCGGCCTTGATGGCGTGGAACGCCATCCGCATCGTCTGCAGCGATGACGAGCAGTACCGGGTCACGGTCGTACCCGGCACCCAGTCGTAGCCGAGCTGGATCGCGACGACCCGGCCCATGTTGTAGCCCTGCTCCCCGCCGGGAAGCCCGCAGCCGAGGATCAGGTCGTCAATGTCGTGCGGGTCGAGAGCCGGGATCTTGGCCAGCGCCGTGGCCACAATCGTGGTGGCGAGGTCGTCCGCGCGCAGATCGACCATCGAGCCCTTGAGCGCGCGGCCGATCGGGGTGCGGGCCACGGCGACGATGACGGCTTCGGGCATAACGTTCCTCCGCGCGGTATGGAAAGGCCAGAATCCTTACACTGTAAGGGGATCTCGGGTTCCGGCGCGCGCTCGGAAGTGGGTGGGCCGCCTCTTTGGCGCCCCCTTCACCGATGGCCGGCGCCCCGCCCCCCGCGTCCGCCACCTGCTTCGGAGGCTGGTCCCCCAAGGGGTCTCAGCTGGGTCGCGGGAGAACTAGAGGCGCAGTTCGCCGGCCAGCACCTCACCGGCCAGGTCGGCCACCCGGCGTCGGCTGTCGCGCGCGGCCCGGCGAAGCAGCTCGAAGGCCCCCGCCGGTTCGATCTTGTGCACCGCCATCAGGTAACCGACGGCCCGCTCGATCGGGATCCGGTAGTCCAACGCGTACTGGAGGTCCCGGGCCAACCGGTCGTTGCGGTGGGCGATGGAGCCGGCCAGCAGCATGTTTTCCAGGACCCGGGCGTACGAGGTGATCGCGTCGAGTTCGGTCGGGGTCCAGGCCCGCGGCGTGTCCGAGCAGACGTTGAGCGTCCCGACCGGGCCGCCGCCGATACGGACCGGCATCCCCAGCACGGCGTGGATGCCGTGCGGCAGGACGGCGGCGGTGAACCGCGGCCACCGCGGATCGGTGCGGACATCGCCGGACGACACCTGCTGGTCGTAGAAGTAGGAGTCGATGCACGGCCCTTCGCCGAGCTGCTCCTGCACCCTTTCGAGGACCTTGCCGGCCTGGTCGCCGGAGGTGATGCTGCGCAGCACCCGCGAGCCGTCGGCCATGAGGATCCCCGCGCCGGTGATGTCGAAGACCAGGTTCACCGACCGGACGATCTCCTCCAGCAGGTCCGCGAGTTCGACCGTGTCGGGAGTGAGCCTCGACAGCCGGTCGAGGCTCTGGTCGAGGGCGTCCCTGTCGATCTCCATCGTTCCTCGCTGCTCATTGTGACCGGGGCGGATGCCCGGGCGACCCCACCGTACGGTGGGTCTGGCCGAGGGCTTCCCCCACCGTCTCATGGGCCGTCAATCGACCGTCCGAGAACATCATCCTGCCCATCCGGCGCAGCAGGGACGACGGACGGGCCAGCACCACCTCCACCCCGCGGCCGCGACCGTGGTGCCAGGTCGCGCTGAGGGCGGCCAGGCCCCGCACATCCACGAAAAGCTCGCCGACGTCGAGCACCAGGATGCGGGGCCGGGCGTCCACGCCGGCCGCGAGCGCCCGTTTCAGGTCCTGCTCGACGGCCAGGTCGGCTTCGCCGACGAGCGTGATGACCAGGTCGCTTCCGACCGGGCAGGTGCGCAGCCAGGTGAGCGGGGGGCGCCCGAGGACCATCCAGCCATCGGTTGAGACGTCATTGCCTTCGGCACGGGTATTCATCGGTCGGCGTCGCGCGTACGGAGGGGCGGCCCCGGCCGGAATCCCGACCGGAGCCCGCCGCGTCGCGAGGCTCAGGCACCCGCCAGATCGGTCTGGGGCGCGGCCCGGGAGGCCCGCTGACGGGGACCGACATCCACATTCCGCTCGGGGTGACCCTTGAGCGCGGCCTCGCGCTCCTCGTCACCACGGACGCGGATGAGCTCGGCGGTCTGTGAGCGGTCGTCATCGGCGAGGCCGCTCAGCAGGGCCGCCATCAGGTCTGAATCCGACTGTCCTGAATCCATGTAATGTCCTTCTGTGGTTGGGCGTGCGTGAGATCACGCGACCCGACCGCAGACACAGGGCGGACAGACCGTTGCACCACAAATAGTACTTCTCCGGTCGATGGCCCGTCCAGGAACGACCCGTGGCGCGCCACCTGGGTGATGGCTGGGTGCTGGCTGGTGCGCCGCCCGGTCACCCTCGGAACAGCACGACCGCTGACCATCCCGGGAACAGCGCGACGCCGGCCCCGCCCGAAGGCGGGGCCGGCGTCGCGGCCGTCCGGGCCGGCTGGTAACCCCGGCGGCCGGGTCAGGACCGGGAACGGCCGGTCAGTACCGGCCAGGACCGGTCAGTACCGGTAGGCGTCGGCCTTGTACGGCCCCTCGACCGGCACGCCGATGTAGTCGGCCTGCTCCTTGCTCAGGGTGGTGAGCTTCACCCCGAGGGCGTCCAGGTGCAGCCGGGCGACCTTCTCGTCGAGGTACTTGGGCAGCACGTAGACCTTGTTCTGATACGCGTCCGGCTTCGTGAACAGCTCGACCTGGGCGATCGTCTGGTTGGTGAACGAGTTCGACATCACGAAGCTCGGGTGACCGGTCGCGTTGCCGAGGTTCAGCAGGCGTCCCTCGGACAGCATGATGATCGCGTGGCCGTCCGGGAAGACCCACTTGTCGACCTGCGGCTTGATGTTGACCCGCTCGATCCCGTCGGTCTTCGTGAGGCCGCTGATGTCGATCTCGTTGTCGAAGTGGCCGATGTTGCCCACGATCGCCTGGTGCTTCATCCGGGCCATGTCGGCGGCGGTGATGATGTCCTTGTTGCCGGTCGTGGTGACGAAGATGTCGGCCGTGCCGATGACGTCCTCGAGCGTGGTGACCTGGTAGCCGTCCATGGCCGCCTGCAGCGCGCAGATCGGGTCGATCTCGGTGACGATGACCCGGGCGCCCTGGCCGCGCAGCGACTCGGCACACCCCTTGCCCACGTCGCCGTAGCCGCAGACGACCGCGACCTTGCCGCCGATGAGCACGTCGGTGGCCCGGTTGATGCCGTCGATCAGCGAGTGCCGGCAGCCGTACTTGTTGTCGAACTTCGACTTGGTGACCGAGTCGTTGACGTTGATCGCCGGGAACAGCAGCTCGCCGGCCTGCTCCATCTCGTACAGCCGGTGGACGCCGGTCGTCGTCTCTTCAGTGACGCCCCGGATGCCGCCGGCGATGCTGGTCCACCGGTTGGTGTCCTCGGTCAGCGACCGGGTCAGGACACCCAGGATGATCGCGAATTCCTCGCTGTCGGCCGACGCCGGGTCCGGGACCGCGCCGGCCTTCTCGAACTCGACGCCCTTGTGGACGAGCAGGGTGGCGTCGCCGCCGTCGTCGAGGATCATGTTCGGGCCGCCACCGTCGGGCCAGCGCAGCACCTGCTCGGTGCACCACCAGTACTCCTCGAGCGACTCGCCCTTCCAGGCGTAGACCGGTACGCCGGCCGGCTTCTCGGCGGTCCCGGTCGGGCCGACCGCGATGGCCGCCGCCGCGTGGTCCTGGGTCGAGAAGATGTTGCAGCTGCACCAGCGGACCTGCGCGCCCAGCGCGGTGAGGGTCTCGATGAGGACGGCGGTCTGCACGGTCATGTGGAGCGAGCCGGTGATCCGGGCCCCGGCCAGCGGCTGGCTGGCGGCGTACTCGGCCCGCACGGCCATCAGGCCCGGCATCTCGTGCTCGGCCAGCTCGATCTCCTTGCGGCCGAACTCGGCCAGCGACAGGTCGGCGACCTTGAAATCGAGCCCGGCGGTGTCGGTCTGGGTCATGCGGCGGCTCCTCGCCTCGTGTCTCTCACATCGTGATCCGACATCACAATGATCCGGACAATGATCCGGCATCACGCCCGCGACGCGGGGAACCGCGGCGGATCGGTGGGTACGGCTCTCTTGATGGTAGGCGATAAGGTGGCGGGTCGGCCGGGCGGTACGCGCCCGCCCGGGCCGCGGTCGGGCGGCCCGCCGCCGTGGCTCACGGTGTGGTGGTGAAGACCTGCAGCTCCATCGGCGCCAGGGTCACCGGGACCGCCCGGGCCGGGCCCAGCGTGCGGGTCACGCCGTCATCGATGTTGACCGACCCGTTCGGGTGGTCCACCGGGGCGCCCGGCCCGACCGCACCGGCCGGCCGGTTGCTCCACAGCAGCCGCGGTGACCGCACCGGGCCGGTCGCCGGCCCGACGCCGGCACCGACCGGCCGGACGGTGTCGGACAAGGTCGCGTCGATGACGACCTGGCCCGTCCAGGCCTGGGTGGTGGAGGTGTTGGCCACCACGACGACCTCCCGGTCGGCGAGGATCCGGGACCAGGCGGCCACCCCGCCCGGGTACGGCGAGTGGCCGAAGCTCACGCCGTCCCCCGAGACGGGCCGGAAGTACTGCCGCCCGTAGCGCAGCTCCGGGGACGCCGCCCGGACCGCCGTCAACGCCCGTAGCACGGTCGCGACCGGCGCGTCGAGCGAGAACGCGTCCGGCGCCCCCCACAACGCCTCCCGCACCGCCTCCGGCGCGGATCCCGAGCCGTGCAGGCCCGCTTCGGTGCCGTAGTAGACGCACGGCACCCCCTGCAGGGTCATCAGGGCGGCCAGCCCGAGGGTGGTCTGCGGGGCGTAGCGGGCCGGGTCGGCCGGGTCGACGTAGGAAAACCGGGAATCCTGATCGTGGTTGTCCAAAAACGTGACGAAGTAGCGGCTCGCGTCCCCGTGGCTGGAGATGACGCCGTCCTCCAGCGACCGGCGCAGCGCGTACAGGTCGACCAGCGCCCGCGGGACGGTGCTCCCCTTGGCCATCCCGGGCAGGGCGTAGAAGAGCGGGAAGTCCAGGGCCGCGTCCACGCCGACCAGGTCGCCGCCGGAGCCGGCCCGCCGCCCGACGAACCCGCTGATCCGGGCCTCGTCCGCGTAGACCTCCCCGAACGTGAAGAAGTTCTTCTTGCCCAGGGCCTCGGCGTACTCCCGCATCGCGTTGCCGAAGGACTGGGAGAAGTCCGGCTCGATGTACATGAGCGTGTCGATGCGGAAACCGTCGACGTCGAAGCGGCGGATGAGATCGGCGTAGGCGGCGATGAGCGCGTCCCGGACCGGGAACCGACCGGCCTCGTCGGTCAGCCCGGTCACCATCTCCTTGAGGGTGAAGAAGTCGCCGGCGCTGACCGGGTCGTGGCCGGCGGTTCCGAACGCGTTGCCCTGCCGGCGGAAGGCGTCGTCGCGGCGCAGCGCGGCCGGCCCGACGGCGGCGCCGGTCGGGGGATCGGCCGGCGCGGTCGGCCAGTCGGGATCGGGGTTGCCGGCCGCGTCGCGCCAGTGGATCGGGTAGGGCCCGTCCTGGTGCCAGGGCGCCTGCCCGCCCAGCCCGTCGTAGGCGAACACGTCGCCGGCGTGGTTCAGGACGATGTCGAACACGACGTACAGCCCGCGGGCGTGCGCCGCGTCGACCAGGGTCCGCAGCTGGGTGTCGGCGTAGGCCGGATCGGTCGCCGCCCGGGCCGGATCGGCGCAGAACCGCGGCTCCACCCGGGTGAAGTCGGCGATGCCGTAGCCGTGGTAGGTGCCGTCCTGGGACGGGACGTTGGCGAGGATCGGCGACAGCCACAGTGCGCCGACCCCCAGGTCCCGCAGGAAATCCAGGCGCGCGGTGATGCCGTCCAGGGTTCCGCCCTGGAAGCCGCCGTACGGCTCGTCCCAGGCGTGTCGGGGCGGGGCGGCCGGGTTGTCGAACCGGTCGACCAGCAGGAAGTAGATCCACAGGTCGCGCCAGTCGGCCGGCGACGGGAAAGGCGGCGGAACGGTCGGCGGCGCGGGTGCGGTCACTCCGGGATCATGGCACGATCCCCGGGCCTGACTGTCCGCTGGCGAGTGACTCCGCCCTCAGTGGGTGGTTGCGAAACGAATGATGACAGTCTGTGCGGTACGGTCGCCCTATGCCTAC
>JAMFSN010000132.1 GCA_026225295.1 Frankia alni | reverse complement strand
CGGCCCAGCGTCCGCGCCTGGTGGGTGAAGACGGCCCGCTCGGCCCCGGCGGGGGTCCCGGCCCAGTCGGTCCCCGGCCCGACCACACAGCGCAGGCCGCTGACCGTCCGCTCGAGGCTCCCGCGCCAACCCGGGTCGACCGAGTGGGCGACCAGGGCGATGGCGACCGGCCCGCGGACCGTCATCGGCGTCCCGCCCGGCAGCCGGGCGGCCAGGGCCCGTTCGTCGGTGGCCGCCGCGACCACGGCCGCGACCGCGTCCGGCACCCGGTAGGACGCCGCCCGCGCCTTCTCTCTGATCAGCTCGGGGTCGCCCCCGTCCAGCAGCAGTTCCGCCACCCGCTCCCGGAGCCGCTCCCGTTCCCCGGCCGCGCTCGACTGGGCCTGCGCGTAGCCCTCGGCGGAGGCAGCGGAGATCTCGTCGATGTACGCGAACATCATCTCGGCCAGGACGACGAGCCCGTCGGTGCCGAGCCCGCCGTCCTCGGTGGCCGCGACGGCCAGCCGTCGCCAGGCGATCCGCGCACCCACCCGGTAGGCGCCGAGCAGGGTGTCGAGCGTCCGTCCGGCCAGCACCTCACCGCGCCCGAGGGCCACGTACAGATCCCGGCCGGCGGCCAGAACATCGCGGTCGTCGCCCGGCCCGGCGCCGGACCGGGGGCCACCCGCGCTGCCGGTCCGCAGGCCGTGGCCGCCCCGTCCCGCGCCGCTGGTCTCCACCAGGGCCAGAAAACGCATCAGGGCCTCGTGCACGCCCCGCTGCACCCCCTCGCCGAACGACCCTTCCAGCGGCCGGGCGTAAGCGGGCACCTCGGCGGCGATCGCGGCGACCAGTTCGTCGCCCAGGGCGGCGATGACGGGCCGCAGGACGCCGGCCAGCCCGGGCGGCAGTTGTCCCACCGGAACAGTTCGCACCCCACAGAGTGTGCCCCCGATGGTCAAGACAGGGCATCCTTCATTCAGTCAGGCTCAGGTGTATGACGACGACACTCGACCGCGATCTACCCGGAACCGACCGGAGCGGCGAGGGTGCGGCCGCCCCCGAACTGCGCCCGATGTGGGAACAGGTGGCCCTGTACCTGTTCGTGATTCTGCCGTTCGCCGGGCTCATCGGCGGGATCGCCTACGCCGCGTCCGGCAACGGCATCAGCCTGCTCGACGTCGTGCTGTCGATCGTCTTCTTCGCCTTCGCCGGGCACGGCATCACGATCGGCTTCCACCGTTACTTCACCCACGGGTCGTTCAAGGCCAGCCGTCCGTTGCGGGTCGGCCTGGCGATCGCCGGGTCGATGGCCGTGCAGGGCCCGATGATCCGGTGGGTGGCGGACCACCGCAAGCACCACGCGTTCTCCGACCGCGAAGGTGACCCGCACTCGCCGTGGCGCTACGGCACCAGCGTCGGCGCGCTGGCCAAGGGCCTGTGGTGGGCCCATACGGGGTGGCTGTTCGACCGGGAGAAGACGCCCAAGGAGAAGTACGCCCCCGACCTGACCGCCGATCCCGACATCGCGTTCATCCACAAGACATTCCCGGTGTGGACCGCGCTGACCTTGCTGCTGCCCGGGTTGCTCGGATACCTGCTGACCGGCTTCACCTGGCACGGGGCCTGGACCGCGTTCCTGTGGGCGGGGCTGGTCCGGGTGTTCCTCCTGCATCACGTGACCTGGTCGGTGAACTCGATCTGCCACGTCGTCGGCCGTCGGCCGTTCGCGACCCGGGACAAGTCGACCAACAACTGGCCGCTGGCCGTCGTCTCGATGGGCGAGTCATGGCACAACCTGCATCACGCCGAACCGACCTCGGCCCGCCACGGCGTCGACCGCGGTCAGCTCGACTCCTCCGCGGCCATCATCCGGGGCTTCGAGCGTCTCGGCTGGGCCTCGGACGTCCGCTGGCCGAACGAGGAGCGGTTGGCGAAGAAGCGCGTCGCCTCGTCCTAGGCGTACTGAGCCCGGGAGGACCTGCCCCGGTCACCCCGTTCCGGTCGATCAGCGTTGCTCGCCGGGGCGGGGCCGTTCGGGTCCTAACCCGACCACCGGCCAGGTTAGGCTCGAGACCATGACGATCAACATCGGCGACCGCTCGGTGGCCGAGTATGTCGACGCGCACGCGGACGAGGCGTTCCTCGGCGAGGACGGGCTGGTCGGGTGGATGCGCATCCCGTCCATCAGCGCTGATCCGGCGTACGTCGGCGAGGTCCGGTCGAGCGCCGAATGGCTGTTCCGGGCACTGCGGCGGGCGGGTTTCCCGACCGTCGAGATCATCGAGACGGCCGGGCTGCCGGCCGTGTACGCGGAGTGGCCGGCCGCCGGGCCGGACGCCCCGACCGTCCTGCTCTACGGCCATCACGACGTCCAGCCGGTCGATCCGCCGGAGCTGTGGAACAGCGGGCCGTTTGAACCCGAGGTCCGAGGCGAGGAGCTGTTCGGACGGGGCGCGGTCGACGACAAGGGCCAGGTGATCGTCCACCTGCTGGGGGTGGCCGCCCATCTGCACGCGACCGGTCGGGCGGCGCCCGCGGTGACGCTCAAGGTGCTGATCGAGGGCGAGGAGGAGTCGGGCTCGCCGAACTTCGCGCCGTTGCTGCGGGCCCACGCCGAGCGGTTCCGCTGCGACGTCGTCGTGGTCAGCGACACCAGTGTGTTCGCCCGCGACACCCCGAGCCTGTGCACCGGGATGCGGGGACTGGTGGAGTGCCAGGTCGACCTGCGGGGTCCCGATGTCGATCTGCACAGCGGATCGTTCGGTGGGGGCGTCCCCAACCCGGTGGCCGCGCTGGCCCGGCTGATCGCCGGGCTGCACGACGCCGACGGGAAGGTCACCATCCCCGGCTTCTACGACCGGGTCGTCACCCTGTCCGACCGCGAGCGCGCGTTGTTCGCGAAGCTGCCGTTCGACACCGACGCCTGGGTACGCGGCCCGGCCCGGTCGCTGGCCGCCGCCGGC
This sequence comes from Frankia alni, assembly GCA_026225295.1. Taxonomy (GTDB): domain Bacteria; phylum Actinomycetota; class Actinomycetes; order Frankiales; family Frankiaceae; genus JAMFSN01. The sequence goes on along the minus strand of JAMFSN010000132.1, from coordinate 3,587 downwards.
GAGGCCGGGTTCACCACTCCCGAGCGCCTCTGGGCCCGACCGACCGCCGAGCTCAACGGGGTCTGGGGCGGCTACAGCGGGCCGGGCGGCAAGACGATCATCCCATCCGAGGCGCACGCCAAGTTCTCGTTCCGGCTCGTCGTCGACCAGACTCCGGACGAGGTCGTCGACGCGTTCCGGGCCTGGGTCGAGGCGCATACGGAGCCCGGGATCGTCGCCACCGTCCACCGCAACGGACCCGGCGTCCGGCCGTGCCTCACCCCGCTGGACGACCCGGCCCTGCAGGCGGCGACGCGGGCCATGGAACGGGCCTTCGGCGGCGAGATCCTCTACACCCGCGAGGGCGGGAGCGGCCCCGAAGCCGATCTGGCCTCGATCCTGCGGGTGCCGGTCATCTTCATGGGGTTCGGCCTGCCCGATGACCGCATCCACGCGCCCAACGAGCGGGTGGTGCTGCCGATGCTGCGGGCCGGCGCGAAAGCGGCCGCCTACCTGTGGGAGGAACTCGCGCGCCGCTGAGCGGGCGGGAGGCCCGGTGGGCGCGGCTCCGGTGGATCGGTCGTCCACAGACCGGTGAAGATCCAGCGACAGGTCGCCCGGCTCGGATAGCTTCAAGGCGTGGTCCAACAATCCGCCTCCGGCCGTCCCACGGTGTCGCTGCCGGCGCCGTCCTATCCCGTCGAGCGCGTCACGCTGGCCAATGGGCTGCGCGTCGTCCTGGCCCCCGACCGGACATCGCCCGTCGTGGCGGTGGCCGTCCACTACGACGTGGGTTTCCGCTCCGAACCGGAAGGTCGGACGGGCTTCGCCCACCTCTTCGAACACCTGATGTTCCAGGGCAGTGAGAACGTCGGCAAGGCCGAACACCCCAAATTCGTGCAGGCCGCGGGCGGGACCTTCAACGGATCGACGCACCCGGACTTCACCGACTACTTCGAGCTGCTGCCGTCCGGGGCGCTGGAACTCGCGCTCTTCCTCGAGGCCGACCGGATGCGGGCCCCGAAGATCACTCAGGAGAACCTGAACAACCAGATCGCGGTGGTCCAGGAGGAGATCCGGGTCAACGTGATGAACCGCCCGTACGGCGGCTTCCCGTGGATCAGCCTGCCCCCGGTCGCGTTCGACACCTTCCCGAACGCCCACAACGGGTACGGCGACTTCAGCGAACTGCAGGCCGCGAGTCTCGCGGACGCCGGCAGCTTCTTCGATGACTACTACGCGCCGGGCAACGCGGTGCTGGCGGTGGTCGGTGATTTCGACCCGGCGCCGGCCCTGGCGCTGGTCGAACGGCACTTCGGCGACGTGCCGGCCCGCCCGGTGCCGGCCCGCCCGAGCTTTGCCGAGCCGGTACCCACCACCGAGCGCCGCCAGACCCTCGTCGACGCGCTCGCCCCGCAGCCCGCCCTCGCGGTTGGCTACCGGGTGCCCGACCCGGTCGCCGATCTGACCGGCTACCTGCCGTTCGTCGTGCTGACCGACATCCTGACCTCGGGCGACGCGAGCCGGCTGGAACGCCGCCTGGTCCAGAAGGACCGCTCGGTGACCGACGTGGGCACCTATCTGGGGACCTTCGGGGACCCGTTCGACCAGCGGGACCCGCTGCTGTTCACCATCCGGGCGGTGCACCCCACCGAGTCGCCAGCCGAGGCGATCCTGGGCGCCGTGGACGAGGAACTCGACCGGCTGGCCACCGACGGGTTGGCCGACGGCGAGCTCGACCGGGTGCAGGCCCGCCTGGCCGCCGGGTTGCTGCGGGAAGCCGACGACACTCTGGCCCGGGCCTCCTCGGTGGCCACGCACGAGCTGCAGCGGGGCCGCCCGGAACTCATCAACGAGCTGCCGGGTCTGTTCGGGGAGGTCAGCGCGGACGCCGTCAGCGCAGCGGCCGCCGCGCTGCGGAGCCAGGGCCGGTCGGTGCTCGAGCTGCTCGCGGGAGCTACGTCGAAGTCCGGGGGAGAAGAGCCGAAGTCCGGGGGAGAAGACCAGTGACCACCACGATTGCCACCACCACGAAGCGCACGATTCCCGCGGTGGCGCCCACCCGGGTGCCCGACCTGCCAACGGTGGCTGAGCGGACCCTCGGCAACGGGCTGCGGGTCCTGGCCGTGAACCGGCCGGCCATTCCGCTCGTCGAGCTGCGGCTGCGGATTCCGTTCGCGGGCGCCGGGCCGGCCTTCCAGGCCCGGGCCGCGCTGCTGGCCGAGACCCTGTTCACCGGAACCGCCGACCGCGACCGGCTGACGATCGCCACCGACCTGCAGGCGTTGGGCGGGGCGCTGTCCACCGGCGTCGACGCCGACCGCTTCGCGATCGGTGGTTCGGCGCTGGCCATCAACCTCGAACCGTTCCTCGGGGTGCTGGCCGAGGTACTGCGCAGTGCCGCCTACCCCGCCGGTGAAGTGGCGGGGGAGCGGGCCCGGCTGGTCGACGCGACCGCGGTGGCCCGCAGCCAACCGAGCGTCATCGCCCGCGAAGCGCTGCTGGGTCGGCTGTACGGCGACCACCCCTACGCCAGCGACATCCCCCTGGACCGGCAGCTGGCCGAGGCCACCGACGCCGACCTGCGCGCCCTGCATGCCGATCGGGTGTCGCCGGTCGGGGCGATTCTTACGCTGGTCGGCGCGGTCGAACCCGGGGCGGCCCTGGACGCCGTCGAGGCGGCGCTCGGCGGCTGGACCGGTTCCGCGTCCACTCCGGTCCCGGCCGTGCCCGCCCACCGGACGGGTCCGATCGTGATCGTCGACCGGCCCGGCGCGGTGCAGACCAACATCCGGCTGGCCGGTCCGGCCGTGAACCGGGACTCGCCGCAGTACCCGGCGCAGCGCCTCGCGGCGACGATCTTCGGGGGCTATTTCAGTTCCCGGCTGGTCTCCAACATTCGCGAGGACAAGGGTTACTCGTACTCGCCACGCGGGTCGGTGGAGCACTTCGACGTCGCCTCCCAGCTCACTGTCGCGGTTGACGTCGCGACCGATGTGACCGCTCCGGCGCTGCTGGAGGTCCTCTACGAGCTGGGCCGGATGGCGACCCGGGCCGTCGGGCCGGACGAGCTGGACGCGGCCCGTCAGTACGCCGCGGGCACGCTCGCCCTGTCGACGGCGACCGCGGCCGGCCTCGCGTCGACGTTGTCCTCCCTGGCCGGGGCGGGCATCGGGATCGAGTATCTGCGTGACCACCCGGCGGCCCTGGCCACGGTCACCGTCGACGACGTGCTGGCCGTCGCGGCGTCCGTGCTCGGACCATCCGGCCTGGCCACGGTCCTGCTCGGGGACGCAGCGGTCATCTCGGCATCGGTCGCCACCCTGGGTGCCCTGGAAACCGCCGCGCCGGCCTGACCAGACCGGCCCGGTCCGGCCGGAAAGGTGCCGCGCGGCCGTCGGTGGGTCGCCACCGGGTCCGCTCTGCGTGGTTGAGGGCGGCTCAGCGGCGGTGGGGGGCGGGGCGGGGCGGCCCCGGTCGGGGCACACCTCCGGGCGAGGTCGGCCTCGCGCCGCCCGCGCCCCCCGGACCGTTCGGTCGGGGGGACGCGGAAGCGGCGTCCACCGCCCCGGTCGACGATCCGGCCCCGGTCGACGATCCGGCCCCGG
>JAMFSN010000018.1 GCA_026225295.1 Frankia alni | reverse complement strand
GGGCCCGCACGCCCTGGTGTGCCTTCCCGGGCTGTTCGAAGCCGGCGGAACGTTGCGACCTCGACCACGTCACCCGCCACACCGACGGCGGTCTGACCAGCAATCCCAACCTCGCGCCTTTGTGCCGGCATCACCACCGGGCCAAAGACAACGGCCCCTGGACCCTCACCCAACCCCACCCCGGCCACCACACCTGGACCGCCCCCACCGGCCGCACTTACACCACCAGTCCCAACCCCATCACCGAAGAATGACCCCCGGCCAGGACAGAACCGGTGGCCCTGGGAACCAGGCCGTCCGACGACCTAGGAACGCCCCCACCTGGCGGAACGGCCTACGGGACGTAGTTGAAGGTGTCGGGGTTCGGTCCGGTCCGCTCGCCCCGGTCGAGCAGGGTGATGTCGGTCATTTCCGCGGGGGACAGCTCGAAGTCGAACAGGTCGAAGTTCTCCCGGATCCGGTCCGGCGTGATCGACTTGGGGAAGACGACGTCGCCGCGCTGCAGGTGCCACCGCACCGTGACCTGGGCCGGCGTCTTCCCGTGGGCACCGGCGATGCGCACGATTGTGGGGTCGTCGAGCACCTTGCCCCGGGCGATCGGCGACCAGGCCTCGGTCACGATGCCGTGTTGGGTGTCGAAGGCGCGCACGTCGTCCTGGGTCAGGTACGGGTGGATCTCGATTTGGTTGGCGGCCGGCGTGATCTCGGCCTTCTCATGGAGGCGGCGCAGGTGGTGGGGGTTGAAGTTCGAGACCCCGATCGCGCGGGCCCGCCCCGACCGGTAGATCTCCTCCATCGCCAGCCACGTCTCGACGAAGTCGCCGACCCCCGGCAGCGGCCAGTGAATGAGGAACAGGTCCAAGTGGGCGAACCCCAGCTCCTCGAGCGACCGGTCGCAGGCCCGCAGCGCGTCGTCGTGGGCGTGGAAGCCGTTGTTCAGCTTGCTGGTCACGAAGATCTCGGACCGGTCGAGGCCGGACGCGCGGACCGCCTCGCCGACGCCCTTCTCGTTGCCGTACATCTGCGCCGTATCGATGTGGCGGTAGCCGACCTCGAACGCGGTCAGCGTCGTCTCCCGAGTCCGCTCCGGGGGCACCTGGAAGACGCCGAAGCCCAGCTGGGGAATCTCAACGCCGTTGTTCATGGTGATCATCGGTACGGACGTCACGGTCAATCTCCTCTGGTGGTGGAGCGCCGGCGAACGGCACTGTTCAACCTTCCCCTGATTCGTACCCGCATCCCGGGTCGCAACCGGGTCGATCAGCCCAGCCGAACCGTCCGGGTCGCCACCTCGACCACGGCCCGGAGACTTCGGTCTGACGCCCGGAACCGCTCAGCCCGACCACCGCCACGGCGGCCGAGCCGCAGCCCAGCGCGACCAGGATGAGCGTGCCGAAGAACTCGGCCATCAGCTCGCCGCCGGCCCGGGCCCGGAAGCGGTCCCACCGGGGCCCGAGGCCCCGGCTGGGCGGCGTGCTCCAGCGGACGTACTCCCGCGCGCCGGCCCTCTCGCGCCCGCCCTCTCGCGGCGGCTCGGCCATCAGGCTTCCTCGACGGCCCAGCCCCGGGACCGGTCCACCGCCTGGTGCCACCGGTCGAGGATCGCTTCGCGCTGGTCGCCCGACATGGTCGGCTCGTACCGGCGGGCGGTCCGGCGGCGGCGCTGCAGCTCGGCCCGGTCCGACCAGACGCCGGTGTCCAGGCCGGCCAGGTACGCGGACCCCAGCGACGTCGTCTCGATCGACTCCGGCACGTCGACCGGGACCCCGAGCATGTCCGCCTGGTACTGCATCAACCAGCCGTTGCCGGCCGCCCCGCCGTCCGCGCGCAGTTCGGTGATCGGGTTCCCGGACTCCTCGACGATGGCCCGGGCCACGTCGGCCGACTGGTAGGCGATGGATTCCAGGGTCGCCCGGACCAGGTGGGCCCGCGACGTCCCCCGACTGATCCCGATGATCAGGCCCCGGGCGTGCGGGTCCCAGTGCGGCGCGCCCAGCCCGGTCAGGGCGGGGACGAACCACAGGTCGTCGGTGCTGTCGATGCCGCGGGCCAGTTCCTCGGTCTCGGCCGCGTTCCCGATGATCCCCAGCTCGTCGCGCAGCCACTGCACCGCCGCCCCGGTGACCAGGATCGAACCCTCCAGGGCGTACTCGGTCGGCTGGTCGGAGAAGCCGACCGCGACCGTCGTCAGCAGCTTTCGCTGCCGGGTCAGCCGTTCGGTCCCGGTGTTCATCAGCATGAAGGAGCCGGTGCCGTAGGTGTTCTTGACCTGGCCCGGCTCGAAGCAGGCCTGGGCGAACAGGGCCGACTGCTGGTCCCCGAGGATCCCGGCGATCGGCAGCGCGAGCCCGTTGAACAGCTCGGGCCGGGTGGTGCCGAAGACGTGCGCGCTGGGCCGGATCTCGGGCAGCGCCGCCTTCGGCACCCCGACCAGGTCGAGCAGCTCGTCGTCCCAGGCCAGGGTGGCCAGATCCATCAGCAGGGTGCGGGAGGCGTTGGTGACGTCGGTCGCGAAGACCTCGCCCCCGGTCAGCTTCCAGACCAGCCAGCTGTCGACGGTCCCGAACGCGATCTCGCCGGCTTCGGCCCGTTTGCGCAGGCCGTCGACGTGGTCGAGCAGCCAGCGCATCTTGGTGCCGGCGAAGTAGGCGTCCGGCAACAGGCCGGTCTTGCGGCGGATCAGCTCGTCCCCGCCCCCCTCGGCGAGGCGGCGGGCGATGGCCGCGGTCCGCCGGTCCTGCCAGACGATCGCCCGGGTGACCGGTTCCCCGGTGGCCCGGTCCCAGCACACGGTCGTCTCGCGCTGGTTGGTGATGCCGAGCCCGGCCAGGTCACCGGGCGCGACGCCGGCGTCCGCGACGGCCCGCCCGACTACCTCGACCGAGCTGCGCCACAGGTCGAGCGGGTCGTGTTCGACCCAGCCGGACCGTGGGTAGTGCTGCGGGAACTCCTGGTACCCCCGGCCGGCGATCCGGCCGTCCTCGCCGACGACGACCGCCGTGCTGCCGGTCGTGCCCTGGTCGATCGCCACCACGAAGCTCGCCATGCCGCGCCTCCCGCGTCGGTCGGGACCGGCCGGGGGAACCGCCGGGCCGTCTCCCGGGACGATGCCCCGAGCGGACCGGCGGCGCGCGCCAGACGTGGAATGGGTCGGGAGCGGGAACACTCATCCGGACGGCGGCACCATCGCGCTTTCTCTGACCCGCTGACCCTGCCACCCGCCGCCGTGACCGGTCCAGGAGGCCCTTCGTGCGTCCCGTCGCTCTTTCCCCGCCGGCCCGGCAGACCGCGCTCGCCGAACTGCGCGACGGTCCCGATCTGGACATCCTGGTCATCGGGGGTGGCGTGGTCGGGGCCGGCGCGGCGCTCGACGCGGCGACCCGCGGGCTGCGGGTCGGCATGGTCGAATCGCGCGACTGGGCCAGCGGCACCTCGAGCCGGTCCAGCAAGCTGTTCCACGGCGGCCTGCGCTACCTGGAGCAGTTCGAGTTCGGGCTGGTCGCGGAGGCGTTGCGCGAGCGCGGGCTGATGCTGCACCGGTTGTGTCCCCACCTGGCCCGGCCCGTGCCGTTCCTGTACCCGTTGGCCCACCGGTTCTGGGAGCGGCCCTACGTCGGGTCGGGGATCGCCCTTTACGACCTGATGGGCATCGCGTCGCGGACCTCCGCCGGGCTGCCCCACCACCGGCACCTGACTCGGCGCGGGGCCCGCCGGATCGCCCCCGCGTTACGCAAGGACGCCCTGGTCGGGGCGGTCCAGTACTACGACGCGCAGGTCGACGACGCCCGCCACACCATGACGATCACCCGCACCGCCGCGTCCTACGGAGCGCTGGTCGCGAACCGGACCGAGGTCCGGGACCTGCTCCGGGAGGGCGAGCGGGTGGTTGGCGCGGCCGTCGTCGACCTGGAATCGGGCGAAACGTTCGAGATCCGCGCGGCCCAGGTCGTCAACGCGACCGGCGTGTGGACCGACGACACCCAGGCGTTGGCCACCGCCCGGGGGCAGTTCCACGTCCGGGCGTCCAAGGGCGTGCACCTGCTGGTGCCGCGGGACCGCATCAACAGCGCCAGCGGGCTGATCCTGCGGACCGAGACAAGCGTGCTGTTCGTGATCCCGTGGGGCCGGCACTGGCTGATCGGGACCACCGACACCGACTGGAACCTGGACAAGGCCCATCCGGCGGCCAGCGCGGCCGACATCGACTACCTGCTTGATCACGTCAACCGGGTGCTGGTCACGCCGCTGACCCGGGACGACGTGGAGGGCGTGTACGCCGGGTTGCGCCCGCTGCTGGCCGGCGAGTCCGAGGCGACCTCGAAGCTGTCCCGCGAGCACCTGGTCGGACATCCGGTGCCGGGTCTGGTGGTGGTGGCCGGGGGTAAGTACACGACCTACCGGATCATGGCCCGGGACGCCGTCGACGAGGCCGTCGCGGCCCTGGACCAGCAGGTTGCCCCGTCCACCACCGAGGAGATCCCCCTGGTCGGCGGCTCCGGTTATCCGGCGGTCCGCAACCGGCGGTACGAGCTGGCCCGGCGCAGTGGTCTGCACGTGGTCCGGATCGAGCACCTGCTGGGCCGGTACGGAACCATGATCGACGAGGTACTCGAGCTGATCGCCGCCGACCCGGCCCTCGCCGAGCCGCTGCCCAGCTCCGATGACTACCTGGCCGTGGAGGCCGTCTACGCGGTCACGCACGAGGATGCCCGCCACGTGGAGGACGTGCTCACCCGGCGGACCCGGATCTCGATCGAGTCGTTCGACCGGGGGGTGGCGGCGGCCCCGGTCGTGGCCGGGCTGATGGCCGGCCCGCTCGGCTGGTCACCGGAGCAGATCGACCGGGAGGTGGCCTACTACCGGGCGCGGGTCGAGGCCGAGCGCGAGTCGCAGACGATGACCGACGACCAGACCGCCGACATCGCTCGCCGGGGGGCCCAGGACGTCGTCCCGGTGGAGCCGCTGGGTTCAGGGAGATGAGCGCCGCTTCGGGAGCGAGGTGCGGCAGGTAACGGGGGAACCCGCCGGACGCTCGCTCCCGAAGCGACACATCGAATGATGACACATGCGCCGACGCGCCCGCACGGGTGTCCCCCGATCAGGCGTCATCGACGGAGTGGCGTCATCGACGGAGTGGCGTCGTGGTCCGGCCCGATGGCCCCCCCAGTTCGGCCATCGACCGGGCCACGACGCCACTCCTGTCATTCGAAGCAGACCAGGTCGGGGATCGACTTGGACACCGCTGGGCGCCGTCCGAAGTTCGGAGGTGGTCTCCGAACGTTTCAGCTGGCCTTTCGCGCCCTCCGGAAGGCCACGCCGAAGCAGAGCGAACCGGTCTCACGGACACTGTGCGTATTGGTATCTTTCGTATCCGTCGAGGAGGAGCGCGGGTAAGGGTGCGGTGACCACGGATGCGGCCAGGAAGCGCCACCCAGGGCGAGCTTTTTGTCAACCTCCTGCGTGATGCCCTGGCGGAGGCCGCGACGAACCGCAAGGCGGGGCGGATCGCTGCCGACGTCGGCGTCAGCCCGAGCACCCTGTCGGACTGGAAGGCGGGTCGCTACCGCCCCGACGACCCCGAACGGATCCGCCGCCTCGAAGAGGTGCTGCGGAAGGCCGGCGCGACCCTCGAGAAGGGCGAACTGACCGCCGCCTGGCGCGCGTGGGTCGATCGCTCCCCGCGTCCGGCCGGCGCCCGCTCGGGCGACGCTCCCCACGGGCCCGGCGCCCACGGGCATGGTCATGGCGAGTCGGTCGGCAGGGAGCTGCACGCGTTCACCGGCGGCAGTTGGGCCGGGATCGGCGGGCCGGACGGTTCGGCCCCGGATCCGCTCAGCGGCTCCCATCGTGCCGACGACCTCAGCCGTGCCGACGACCTCAGCGCCCGCGACATCGCCAACCGACGGGCGATGCTGCGCCGGGTCCGCCTGAGCCTGACCGACCCCCGGGCCGTCCCGGCTGCGTCCTCCGGGCTGGACATCACGCTCCGGATGCACTTGCGGCCGGATCTGCTCGCGTCCGCCACCGGCCGGCCCGGCGGGGAACCGGGGCGCCCCAAGCCCGATTCCGTCCAGTTGGCCGCCGCCACCCGGGGGGTGGATGTGTTCCTGCGCTGCGGTGAATCGTTGCTGCTGCTGGGGGCGCCCGGGGCGGGCAAGACGACCCTGGCCCGGGAAACGGTGCTCCATCTGGTCGAACGGGCCGAGCGCGACCCTCGGGCGCCGATCCCGGTCCCGGTCGATCTCGCCTCCTGGAGCACGCCCGGCCCGGGCCGGCGCCGGGCCCTCGCGGACTGGCTCGTCGATCAGCTCCTCGAGACGTTCGACGTGCCGCGCCCGCTGGCCCGCCGGTGGCTCGGCGACGGCGTCGTCCTGCCGGTCCTCGACGGTCTCGACGAAGCGGTCGTGGATCGGCGGGCCGACTGCGTCATGGCGATCAACCGGATGCACTGGCAGGGCGGGTACGAACTGCTGCCGGTGATCGTCTGCTGCCGGACCGGCGACTACGAGCAGCTGCCGGAACGCCTCTGGGTCCGGACCGTCCTCGAGATCGAGCCGCTCGAGGCCGACGAGGTCCAGCAGCAGCTCGCGGCGGCCGGTGCGTCGGCGGCCGGGCTGCGGGCCGCCGCGGACGCCGACCCGGAGTTTGCCGACCTGCTGCGGACCCCGTTGCTGCTCGACCTGGCGGTGACCGTTTACCAGAGCGTGCCGGCGGCCCGAAACGGGCCGGCCGGTGGACCGGACCGGACCGAGACCACCCGGCTGCGGGCCGACGGTCGTACGCCGACGGCCGCCCGGGCCCGCCTGCTTGACGAGTACATCGAACGGGCGCTGGGTCATCGGGCCGGCGCCCGCGGCTCCCGGGACGAGGAGGAACGCTGGCTGCGCTGGCTCGCGGCCGGCGTGGCCCGCTCGGGCCGGGCCGAACTGCGGTTGCACGGCATGCAGCCGACCTGGCTGCCCGGCTGGTGGCGACCCGTGACCCCGATCGCCGCGGCGGCGGCCGTGTCGCTCGTCTGCACCGGATCCGCGCTGGCCGCCTACCTCGTGCTGTGGGTGCTCCCGGGGACGCCGCCCGGCGGTCTGACCAGCGGCGTCGCCGTGGCGGCGCTGGCCGGGACGTCGATCGTGGTGTTCGGGTGGCTCGGCTACGGGACCCAGATCAGGCACGCCGAGCGCTTCGCGTGGTCGTGGCCGGCGGTCCGCCGGACGCCCCGGTCGTGGTTCGTGGCCGGGTTCTTCCTCGGCCACGTTCTCGGCGCGCTCATCGGGATCCTCACCGTCAGCCCGCTGGCCGGGCTGCTCGGCGCGGTGTCGTGCACGGCGATCAGCTGGGAACTGGTCGCCATGGTGCGCGGTCTGACCGTCACCTCCGTTCTCCAGGACGCCGTGTGGCCGATGTGCGCCAACCTGCATCGGCTCGCGTTCAACGCGATGGCCGTCGGGGCCACGGCCGCGCTGGCCATCGCGGTGCCGGGTGCCCTCGCGATCGGCGCGTTGGGCGGGGCGGCCGACGGCCTCTGGGCCTTCGTCACCGCCGTCATCGTCGGCGTCGTCGTCCTCAGCCTGGTCAGCGGGTTGCAGGGCGGCGGTCGGGCCTGCATGCAGCACTGGGTGGTGCGACTGGCCCTGGCCGTGAGCGGCGAGGGGCCCCGGCACCTGCCGGCGTTCCTGGAGCGGGCCACCGAGCTTTCCCTGTTGCGCCGGGTCGGCGGCGGCTACACCTTCCGGCACCCGCTGCTGCGGGACCATCTGCTCCCCGGGCCGCGCGACGGGGCCGGTCCCGCTGACACCGGCCATCCGGCCGGGGCGGCGGTGGCCGGGGGACGGGCGTTCGACGGGCGCGACTCCGAGGACGGCTCGGCCACCGCCTGACCGGCCTGACCCCGCCGGGGCCGGCGTCCCCAGGCCGAGATCATCGGCGCGGTGGCCAGGTCGAGCCGGCCGGCGTCGATGCTGGCCAGGTAGCGCTCGATCTCGTCCCCGGTGGCGAGCCCCTGAGCCAGCAGCTCGTCCCGGATCTGGTGCACGGTCGCGATCTCCAGGCGGTTCGAGGCCGGGGCGGTCATCGGGAAGTAGGCATCGGCGGCCACGTCGACCAGGCCGGCCTCGCGCAGGCGCCGGGGGAGCGTGCGCCCGTACCCCAGGTCGGCCCCTCGCCCGGCCAGCAGCGTGCGGAAGCCGGTCCGCAACCGGTTCGCGAGCTGCTGTTCCGGCCCCGATTCGTCCGGGCAGATCAGCGGTTGGAGGGCCGGATCGGCGTCTTCGAGCAGCAGCCAGCCTCCGGGCCGCAGGACGCTGACCATGGACGCGAGCGCGGCTGCCCGGCCCGGGACGTGGACCAGCACGAGCCGGGCGTGGACCAGGTCGAACGGGCCGGGCGGCGGGGGGTCGGCCCCGACGTCGTGCCGCCGGGCCTCGAACGGTTCGTCCGCCCGGAGCCACGAGACGTCGAGGTCGGTGGCGAGCACCCGGCCGGTCGGCCCGACCCGGTCGGCGAGCCAGCGCGGGACGGACGGACCCCCGGCTCCTACCTCCCAGCACGCCCAGCCGGGCGCGGTGCCAAGGTCCTCGAGGTGGCGGAACGTGGACGGATCGAAGATCGTCGCCAGAGCCTCGAACCGGGCCCCGGCCTCGAGCCGCTGGTTGTCCAGCAGGTACCCGTCCTCGTCAGCCATCCGCCGATTCTGCGCCCCTGGGTTCCTCCGGACCAGGGGCCGGGCGCCCCGAGGGGGTCCCGGCCGGGGTGGCGGGATCGCTGACGTGGATGTGAATGGCGCGGAAGCGGCCCGGCGCCCGGATCAGGATCCGCAGCCGCGGATCCGGGACGTCGAGGAACGGCGCGACGACCAACCGGCGCACCGGGGCCAGCCGGCGGTCGGCGAGGACGCGGTCGACCGCGCGTCGTTCGCCCCCGGTGACCACCGCGGCCAGGGTCGCGGCGGCCGGGGTCAGGACGTGGGCGGCCGTGTCGGCCGCGGCCGCGTGCGCGACCCGGACCTGACCCTCGCGCCGCCGTGCGAACCGGTGCTGCGACCAGCCGCCGGCCGCCGAGCGGCCGTGCACCGGCCGCGAACCGACCTTCGAGGCGACCAGTCGCGGCCCGACGAAGACGCCCGCGGCGTGGCCGCCCAGGCGGACCAGCAGGACCCCGACCCGCCGGTCGGTCCGGGCGTGGGCGACGAGGGCTCTGGCCGGGTCGGTCGGGTCCCCGACCCCGTCGGGCCCCTCGAGCGGCGGGAACGGGACCTGGCAGGCGGCGAGGGCTCCGTCGGCGGCCCGGAAGGACACCGTGCCCGGCGTCACGGCGGCCACGACCGGGCCGTGGCGGGCCGCGAACCGGGTCAGCCAGCCGGCGAACCGCTCGGGTTCGACCGCCACCCAGCGCCCTCCGCCGGCCGCCGCCCATGCCTCCACCACCGCAGTGTCGCAGGCCGCCCCGGGTTCCCGGGTCGCCCAGGGTTCCGGGTCGCCGCGCCGCCTGGGTACCGCCGCCGGGCCGGCGATGGGATGCTCGGTGGATGCGTCTGGTCGCCGCTCCGGACAAGTTCCGCGGGACGCTGTCCGCCCCGGCCGCGGCCGAGGCGATCGCCGGAGCCGCCGAGGCGGCCGGCTGGACGGCCGACCGCCGCCCGTTGGCCGACGGTGGGGAGGGCACGCTCGACGCCTTCGGTGGGGCGAACCGATCATCGCTGGTCACCGGACCGGCCGGCGAGCCGGTGCGCGCGGCCTGGCGACTGTCCGGCTCGACCGCCGTCGTCGAGACGGCGTTGGCGTCGGGACTGCTGCTGGCCGGCGGGGCCGAGCGGAACGACCCGCTGCGCGCCACCTCACGGGGGACCGGCGAGTTGATCGCCGCGGCCATCGATGCGGGCGCGCGGGAAATCGTGGTCGGGGTGGGCGGCTCGGCGATGACGGACGGCGGCGCGGGCGCGGTCGCCGTGCTCGATCCCTACGCCCCGCTGGACGGCTCGCGCGGCTGGACCGTGACGGTCGCCTACGACGTCCGCACCCCGTTCGTGCGGGCCGCCACCGACTTCGGCCCCCAGAAGGGCGCCGGTCCGGAGCAGATCGACCGGCTGATCGCCCGGCTCGACGGGCTGGCCGCGCACTACCGGGTCCGCTACGGCCGGGACGTCCGGGAGCTGCCCGGCGCGGGGGCCGCCGGCGGTCTGGGCGGGGCGCTGGCCGCGCTCGGTGCGCGGCTCGTGCCGGGTGCCCCGCTGCTGGCCGACCAGGTCGGTCTGGCCGTCGACCTGCCCGGCGCGGATCTTCTTGTCACCGGCGAGGGCCGGCTCGACGCCACCTCCTTCGACGGCAAGGTGGTCGGCACGGTAGCGGCACTGGCCCGGGAGCACGGGGTAGCCGTCCTGGTCGTGGTCGGGGCCGTGGCCCGCGATGTTGTGGTCGGGGCGGTGGCCCGCGAGGCGGCCGGGCCGGCCCGGGGGCTCGAGGTCGTGTCGCTGAGCGACCGGTTCGGCGAGCGGCGCTCGTTCACCGAGCCGGCCGTGTGCCTGGCCGCCGTGATCGCCGAACGCCTGGGCTGAGGCGCCGGCTTCCGGCGGGGGCCGGTCGGAATCGGTTTGGCTGGGTCGACGCAGGTCCTGGCGCACGGGGACGATGACGCTTGCTGGGAGCCTCGAGAACGTCGTCGTCGGCGGGGGCGGGGACGTGCCGGGATGCTGACGAGCCGGGCTTCTCGGAGCTTGTCGTGGTCAGCGCACGGGATACGCGCGTTGACGCTGTCGATTTTGCGCCGCTGACGCTGCCGCTCGGGCCGCACCGGCCCGCCGGAAACATTCTTCGGCTCGGGCCGGAACCGATTCGGTCTCGGCGGCGTCGAACCGTACATGCTGGAACGACGTGATCTTCTGAAGGGCATCGCCCTGCTGGCGGGCGTGGGGTTCGGCGGCGGCCTGACCGCCTGCGGCGGCGGGGCGGCGGACGCCGGTGACCGCGAGGGGGTCGTCGACCCCGATCCCGGCTCCCGGACAGTGGCCGTCTCGGCGGTGAAGCGGTCGTCTGCCGACCCGGCCCAGCTGAGTTCCGCGGCCGCGTCGGTGACCGCGTTCGGCGTCGACCTCTACCCGCGGATCGCGGCCGCTCAGCCCGGCAACGTGGCCTTCTCGCCGTTCTCGGTGGCCGTCGCGCTGGCCATGACGCGGGTCGGAGCGGCCGGGCGGACGGCGAAGGAAATGGATGCCGTGCTGCACGCATCCGACCCGGCCGTGCTCGCCGCCGGGATGAATGCCCTGACGCTGCACCTGGCTGCGTTGGCCGGGCCGCGCCGGGCCGCGGTGGGCCGCACCGCGCAGGTCGCCCTGGACACCGCGAACTCGCTGTGGGGTCAGCGGGGCATCCATTGGGAGCAGCCATTCCTCGACGTGCTGGCCCGCGACTACGGCGCCGGCGTGCGGCTGGTCGACTACGAGCACGCGGCCGACGCGGCCCGGGTGGCAATCAACGCCTGGACCTCCGCGCGCACCCACCAGCGCATCCCCCAGTTGGTTCCGGTCGGGCGGCTGGACGCCGGCACCCGGCTGGTTCTGGTCAACGCCGTCTACCTGAAGGCGCCGTGGAATGTGCCCTTCGAGAAGGCCGCCACCGCCCCGGGCTCCTTCACCCGGGCCGACGGCTCCCAGGTCGCCGTGCCGATGATGAGCGGTTCGCTGGACGCGGCCCGCTACGTCACCGGCCCTGGCTGGCAGGCGGTCGAGCTCCCGTACGCCGGTCGGGAGCTGGCCATGACGGTGCTCGTTCCCGACCCGGGCCGGTTCCCGGCGGTGGCGGGCGCATCGGGGTCCGGCGTCCTGCGGGCCGACGCCCTGCACCGCGTGCTGACGGCCGGGGGCCCGGTCGAGGGTCAGCTGCGCCTCCCGCGCTGGAAGTTCCGTACGCAGGTCTCGCTGGAGGGGATGCTGGCCGCGCTCGGTATGCCGAGCGCATTCGGCGGCGCGGCCGATTTCAGCCGGATGACCACGCAGGAGAAGCTGGCCATCAGCGTGGTTGCGCACGAGGCGTTCGTGGCGGTCGACGAGGCCGGCACCGAGGCGGCGGCGGCCACCGCGGTCGCCTTGGGCGTTTCGGCCCGCGCCGACGGCCCGTCCGTGAACCTGGTGGTCGACCGGCCGTTCCTGTTCGTCATCCACGACACCCGGACGGCGACGCCGCTGTTCATCGGCCGGGTGACCGATCCGTCGGCCGGCTGACGGTTTCCGACCGGCGCGTCAGTCGGCCGCGGGCCGGGCCAGCACGGCCGCCAGCTCGGCGGTGGTGGCGGTCCAGGTGTTGCGGGCCAGCGACGTCCCGTCCCGGTCGCACAGAATGATGCCCACCCGCCGGTCGCCCATCTGGACGACGACGCGGTCGTGACTGTGGTCGCGGTGGTTGTGGTAGTGCCCGTGCACGATCACCCGCGGCGCGGTCGCGTCCACCGCGGTCTGGAGCAGATCGCGGTGCCGGGCGGCCTCGTCGGCCACGTCCGCCGGCCACATCGTGGACACCCAGGCCAGGAAGGGCAGGGGCGCGCCGGACGGCCGGTCGTGACAGACCAGGACGTCGACCGGCCCGCCGTCGGCCAGCCGGCGGACGTCGGCTTCGGTGGCGGTCTCGCCGGGCCACCAGTTGCGGCCCTCGGCCCGCATCCGTTTGTCGACCGAGACGGCTCCGCCGAGCGCCCCGAACCGGACCCCGGCCCACTCCCAGCGGGCCCCGCGGCCCAGGTGGGCGATCCGGTCGACCAGCCAGCCGACGCCGTCGGTCCGCTCGAGCGCGTCGAGCTGCGAGTGGTCCTCGTGGTTGCCGTCCACGAAGCCCAGCACCATGTCGTGTTCGGCCAGCGCGGCCTGCACCCCGCGCAGATAGCCCGCGCCCCGCTCACCGGGCCACACCCCGAAGTCGCCGCAGTGCACGACGACCCGTACGCCACGCTCCGCGAGAGCGTTGATTATTTCGACGGCCCAGGCCGTGTTGCCGTGCCAGTCACCGGCGAACGCGAACGGCGCGCCCTCCGGATCGGCCCACACGCCGGTCCGTTCGATCGTTCTGGAAACGGTCTCGCTCATCGGTCGGGCCCCCCTTCGACTGTTCCATGGTGCGCGATTCCCACCGGTTCTGACGCGCCGGGGAGGCATCGGGCTGCGCCAAGGCTCAATCGGGTGACGAAACTACGGTGTCCGGGGGCGGTGGACTCAGGCGGGGCCGCGCCGGGGTGGCCCGGAACGCTGCTGCGCGGCCAGCTCCTCCTCGGTGAACAGCCGGGAGCGGGTCAGGAACCGGTAACCCTCGGGCGCCTCGAGGCTGAAACCGGCCCCCCGCCCCTTGACCAGGTCGATCGTCAGGTGGGTATGGGCCCAGTAGTCGAACTGGGCGCCGCCGATGTAGACGGGCACTCCGCCGCCGGGGAGGGCCGGGTTCCCGCCGGCCAGGGCCGGGTCCGGTCCGTCGCCGACCACGCCGAGCAGGACGTCCCGGTCGCCGACCAGGAACTCGTCGCGCGGGGGGCGCCATCGACGTGACCGGCGACCGGCGGGCCGCGACCGGGGCGATGCTGGCCCTCGTCCAGGCGACGGCCGCCGCCGCCGAACGGGAGCTGCTGGTCGCGCGGTTGCGGTCCGGGCAACGGCTGGCCGGCCGGTGCCCGGGACTGCGGCTGTCGGTGCTGCGCCCGTCGGGCCCGGTCCTGACCGTCAACGGGCGGCCGGTGCACCTCAGCCTCCGGCACGCTGAGCTGCTGCTCCTGCTGGCCGAGTGCCCGGCCGGGCAGTCGGCCCGGGAGCTGGCCGTCCAGCTCGACGAGCGGGAGCTCGACGAGGTGACCGTGCGCGCCGAGCTGTCCCGGCTGCGGCGGGTCGTCGGACCCGAGGTGCTCCGGTCCCGGCCCTACCGGCTCGTCGCGCGGGTCGCCACCGACGTCGCCGAGGTGCGGCGGGCGCTGGCCCGGGGTGACCTGTCGACCGCGCTGCACCAGGTGACCGCGCCGCTGCTCGCGCAGTCCGCGGCGCCCGGGGTGGCCCGCCTGCGGGGCCGGTTGGAGGAGGAGATCCGGGTTGCGTTGCTCGGCCGGGACGATCCCGCGCTGCTGCTGCGCTGGGTCGGCGGCGAGGACCTGGAGGTCCGGCGCCGGTGCCGCGACCGCCTGCCGGGCGGTCCGGCCCGGGACCGGGCCACGGCCCGGGTCCGGCTGCTCGACCGCGAGTTCGGGACCGGGTGAGCGAACGCCCCCCGGCCCGCTGACGAGGACGATCGCGGGAACGGGAAGGGTTCGGCCCGGCCGGCGGGTTCACCTGGCATGCAGACACGGACCCTCGGACAGGGACTGACGACGTCGGCGCTCGGCCTCGGTTGTATGGGGATGAGCGAGTTCTACGGTCCCCGCGACGACGTGGAGTCGTTGGCGACCATCGCGCACGCGCTCGATCACGGCGCGACGTTCCTGGACACGGCCGACATCTACGGGCCGTTCACGAATGAGGTGCTGGTCGGCGAGGCGATTGCCGGGCGTCGCGACGAGGTGGTGCTGGCGACCAAGTTCGGCATCGACCGGAGCGACGGCGGTCGGGGGGTCAACGGCCGGCCCGACTACGTCCGGTCGGCCTGCGACGCGTCGCTGGGTCGCCTCGGCGTTGACCACATCGACCTCTACTACCAGCACCGGGTGGATCCGGCCGTGCCGATCGAGGAGACCTGGGGCGCCCTGGCCGAGCTGGTCACGGCGGGCAAGGTGCGCCACCTGGGCATCTCCGAGGCGGGCATCGAGACGGTCCGGCGCGCGCACGCCGTGCACCCGATCGCCGCCGGCCAGTACGAGTACTCCCTGTTCAGCCGCGAGCCGGAGGACGGGCTGCTGGCCACGCTGCGCGAGCTGGGCATCGGCCTGGTGGCCTACAGCCCGCTCGGTCGGGGCTTCCTGACCGGCGCGATGACCTCCCCGGACGACCTGGCCGACGACGACTTCCGGCGGACCACCCCACGGTTCAGTGACGAGAACTTCGCCGCCAACCTGGTCCTGGTGACCCGGGTCGGGGAGCTGGCCGCGGCCAAGGGGGTCACGCCCGCCCAGCTCGCGCTGGCCTGGGTGCTGGCCCAGGGCGACGACATTGTGGCCATCCCGGGGACGAAGCGTCGTCGTTACCTCGAGCAGAACCTGGCCGCCCTGGACGTGGAGCTGACGCCGGCCGACCTCGATGCGCTGGCGGCCGCGGCGCCTCGCGGGGCGGTCGCCGGGTCGCGGTACGCCGGGGCCCGGCTGGCCGAACTGAACCGCTGACCGGCGGGGTGGGTCGTCCCGGTCAGAGCGTGGTGGCCAGGCCGCCGTCCACGGGGATGACCGCTCCGGTGATGTAGGAGCTGCCCCGGCCGGACAGGAAGACGGCGATCCCGGCCATGTCGTCCGGGCGGCCGATCCGGCGCAGGGGAGCGCGCCCGGCGATGTCGTCGCCGAAGTCGGCCAGGGTCGCCTCCATCATCTTCGACTCGAACGGCCCCGGGGCGACCGCGTTGACCGTGATGTGGCGGGGCCCGAGTTCACTGGCCAGGATCCGGGTGAGGTGGTGCAGGCCGGCCTTGCTGGCCGAGTAGGAGTAGGTCGGCAGCGTCGGCACGTGCAGCCCGTCGATGCTGCCGACGTTGATGACCCGGGCCGGGTCGTCCGCGGTTCCGGCCGCCTCCAGCCGGGGCAGCAACGCGCGGGTCAGGAAGAACGGCGATTTGAGGTTCAGGTCGACGACCTTGTCCCAGGCCGAGGCGGGAAACTCCGCCAGCGGGGCGCCCCAGGTCGCGCCGGCGTTGTTGACCAGGATGTGGACCAGCGGTTCGACCGCCCCGACCTCGGCGGCCAGGCGGAGGCATTCGTCCTCGGTCGCAAGGTTCGCGGCGATCGCGGTCACGTCACCGAAAGCGGAGAGCTGCTTGGTGGCGGCCGCGCACGCGTCCGCCTTGCGGGAGCTGATGTACACCTTCGCGCCGGCGTCGAGCAGCCCGCGGGCCATCATGAGCCCGATTCCGCGCGTCCCGCCGGTGACGACAGCCACCTTGCCGGACAGGTCGAACAAGCTCACGGGACCTCCAGTCGCCGGGCGCGGCCCGGGCCCGGCCACCGATGTGTGGAGCGCCGGCGCCGGGCGGCGCGGGCGCACGCCGGCTGCCACCGACGCTGGTGCGGACACGCTAGGGCTGTTGATCGCGGGACTCAACCGGTCGCCGGGTCCGGGGACGGGGACGGGGACGCGGGCGGGGGCGGCGAATAGCGCGGTACCCGATTGCCCGAGCGTGGCGGGGTGGACCGATCCCGGCGACGGGCGCAGCCACCCCTCCGACCTGACCACCGCCGGCCGGCGGTGGTCAGCCGCGGGCCAGGTCGGCGTCGGCGGTCGTCGGCGTCACGACCGCCGCGGTCACCTCGGTGGTCGCGGCCGACACCGCCGCCGCCCCCTCGGCCGAGTCGACCACCAGGATCGCAACCTCCTGGGCGCGGCGGGTGAGCCGTCGGGCGAGCAGCACCCAGCCGAGCGCGAGCGCCGTTCCGACGGCCACAAAGACCAGCGCGTAGTGGGAGATCGTCGTCGCGACCTCGACCGCCTCGCTGCCGAGCGCGTACCCGAGGCCGACGATGATGCCGGCCCGGATCAGGGTGCCGATGGTGTCCCAGAACAGGAACGTCCGCAGCCGCATCCCGACCCAGCCGGTCGCCGCGTACACCAGCTGGTTGGGGACCGGTAGCCAGAGCACCAGGACCAGCGCCCACACCCCGAACCGGCCGGTGAGGCGGTCGGCGCGGCCGGCGAAGCGAGCGGTGCGCGGCTGCCGCCGCACAATCACGTCCACCGCCGCGCGGCCGTAGCGGCGGCCGGCCCACCATCCGAACACATCGAGCGGGACCCAGCCGATCACCGGCGCGAGCAGGGCGCCCGTCCAGGCCGCCCGACCGACCCGGATGAAGGCGCCACCCGCCACCATCGCCGGAGTGGATGCGGTGAAGGCCTCCAGCAGGATCGGATGGGTGCCGACCAGGCTGGGGATGAGCAATGTCGCCGCAACCCCCCACACGCTCTGGGCCAGCAGGCCGCCCACGCAGACGGCGTCGACCAGCCCCGCCCGGCGCACCCCCGGCTCCTCACCCGTCGCCGGCACCGACCGCGCGCGGCGGTCGATGGCCGGTTCCGTCGTGGTCAGCTGAGCCCCTTGGTCGTTTTTCACGCTACGGGTTCACAACCCCCGCTGATGGGCGTTTTATGCCCCGGGCGGCGGCGCTTCCAAGCGTCCTGACCGGCGGCTTCCGGCCCCGGCCGGGCTGGCTCGAGGCGCGACCGGGCCGCCCGAAGGGGTGATCGTCGGGCCGGTCGCGGGCCGGGCCGCCGTCAGCTCCGGATCGTGAGCGTCCAGTCTTCGGCGTTGCCGGTCGGGTCGTAACTACCGTCGCGGGTCGACCGGACCCGCTCGAAGCCGGCCGCGCCGTAGATCCGGCGGGCCGCGATGCAGGCGTCCTGGGTGGTGAGGACGATCCGCTCGTAGCCGGCCGGGCCGGCGAAGGCGACGCACCGGTCGACCAGGGTCCGGCCCAGCCCGGTACCGCGGGCGGCCGGCTCGACCAGCAGCAGCCGCAGCCGGGCCGTGGCCCGGTCCTCGCGGGAGCAGAAGACGCTGCCCAGCCTTCCGGTGGGCCCTTCCCCGATCCACCCCCGTTGGCCGGGGTCACCTACGTCGGCGGCCAGCCCCGCGACGATTCCCGCCACCGAGGCCTCGAAGTCAGCGCCCCAGCCGAACTCACGCTGGTAGAGGACGGCGTGTCGTTCGAGAACCCAACCGAGGTCGCCCGCGGCCACCGGCCGCACCGTCGCCGAGGAAGGCCCCCCGCCTTCCGGGTCGGCACGGGGAGCGGGAGTGAGGGTGGTCTCCAGCACCGCCCGGGCCGTCGCGAGGGCCCCGGTCAGGCGGTCCCGGCCGTCCCCGGGCAGGGCGTCGAGCAGGTCCGAGACTCCGGCGGCGGCCCGCGCGTCGAGGTCCCGGGCCGACCCGAGGCCGGCGGGGGTCAGGGTCAGGATCTGGCGCCGGGCGTCACCCGGATCGGTCCGCCGTTCGACCAGGCCGCCCACGGACAGGCGCCCGAGCAGGCGGGTGGCGTAGCCCGCGTCCAGCCCGATCCGGCGGCGCAGCTCGACGAGCGGGGCCGGGCCGGAGCGGGCCAGCTCGTAGACGACGCGGGCCTCGGCGACGGTCAGCGACGAGTCGAGGTACGACTCGCCGAGCAGCGCCGCTGCGGCCGTCCAGGTCCTGGTGAAGGCGCGCACACCGGCCACGTCGGCTCGCGCTCCCGCGCCGGGGGACGCTTCAGTGGTGTCCACGTCAGGGATTGTGCGACAAATCCTTTGACGGCGTCAAAGGATTTGTCGCCTGTCGGCCGGGCCTTCAGGCCATGGCTCCGGGCTGCCGGAGCAACCGGCGGGCCTGAGCCTCCTGGTGTGGGGGAAGGGCCGGGTCGTCGGCCGCCAACGCGCGTCGGACCAGGGCGTCCGCCCGGTCGTCATCGCCGGCGACGCGGGCCACCCCGGCCGCCTGGAGTAGCACCAGACCGTTGCGCGGCGCCTGGGCCAGGGCCGCCTCGGTTTCGATGGCTGCCTCGTCCAGCCGACCGAGCCGGGCCAGCGCCAACCCGCGGGCGGCCCGCGCCCCGGGTTCCTCACCGGCCTCGGGCGCCATCCGGACGCTGGCATCGAGATCGCCCAGTGCCGCGGCGTAGTCGCCCAGCTCGACCCGCAGCTGACCGCGGCCGATCAAGGCCTTGGTCGAGGCCGGACCGACGGTCAGGGCGGTGGAGAAAACCGCGGCCGCGGCCCAGGGTTGGCCGGAGTACCACAGTGCCCGGGCCAGGTCGGCCTGAACGTCCACGTCGGAAGGTCGGCGCGAGGCGGCGGCCTGGAGCTCCTCCACCGCCCGCCCGAACTGGTCGTCGCGCAGCAGAAGCCGGCCGATGGCCGCCAACGCCCGCCCGGAGGCCTCCGTGTCGGACAGCGACTCGTAGAGCTCGGCGGCCTCGCGGTACGCCGCCTCCGCTTCCTGGGGCCGGCCCTGGGCCTCGTCGAGTTCGGCCTGCAGCGAGGTGATCTCCGCCGTGGTCAGGTCGGGCCCGGCGGTGCGGCGGCGGGCCTCGTCGAGATGCGCCCGGGTCTGGAGAAAATCGCCGTCGGCGTAGCTCACGAGCGCGGCCTGCAGGTAGTCGCCCGCGCCGGCCTCGGTGGCTGACCGGCCGGCGACGGCCCAGTCAGGGAAGGCCTCCTGCAGGGGCGGGATGAGGCGGTCGTCGAAAAGTTCGAACCGGCGGAAACCCGATCGCCACTCGCTGGTCAGCACGTACCGGCCCGCCAGCGCGTCCAGCAGGGCGTTCGGCAGGCCGGCGGTGGTCGAGATGCCCTCGTACAGGGTGGCCCGCCGACCCCGTTCGGTCACGAAGTTCCGGGTCAGCCAGGCCCGGACGGTCCCCTCGTCGAGGTCGTGATCCCGCGCGACCTCGACGATGACCCGGGTCAGGTAGGCGGCCAGGATGGCGGTCACGTCCCCGGCGGCGGCCGTCGGGCGACCGGCGGTGACCGGGTCGCCGTCGGGGGGAAGGTCGCCATCGGGGGGTAGGGACCGCCAGATCGCGGTGGCCACCAGCTGCAGGTAGGCGGGTTGGACGCCGTCCGCGATCAGCACGGACCGGGTGCCGGCGGCGTCGGTGACCCGGCTGGTCACCAGATCGTCGACGTAGGCCTGCGGAACGCCCGGGGCCAACGCCCGCTCCGTGCTGCGCAGCGGCTCCGCGAGGGCCGCGACGGCCGAGCGCCGGTCCAGCGGTTCGACGGTGAACCGGCCGACCGGCGCCCCGTCGGCCAGCGCGTTCTCGTACGGCGCGAGCGCGTCCCGGTAACCCCGTCGTAGGACGATCATCAGGTTGAGGTTCGGTAGCGCCGCCATCGTCCCGGCCAGGAGTTCGGCGAACTGCGCGCGCAGCGGATCAAGGTGCGGTGAATGGGGCGCGAAGAAATCCTCGTACTGGTCCACCGCGGCGAGGATCGGGCGGGCGGCGCGGTGGGGGCGGCCGCGCTCGGCGCGGCCGCGGACGGCGTCGAGCAGCGACGGGGCGCCGAGCTCGTCCGACCAGGATCGCAGCAGCGACTCGACGTATGGGTTGCCGGTCGGCCGGCCGTGGACCCGGTTGGTGGTCGGGTCGGGATCCGTGGAGATGCGGCCAACCGGCAGGACGTCGGCGTCCACGGAGAGCAAATTCGGCAGAACTCCGGCCCGGAGCAGAGAAGTCTTACCGACCCCCGGCGCTCCGTACACGACCACCAGCCGCTTTTCGAGCCACTCGGCCGCCAGCGCGTGGGACGCCGCTTCCCGCCCGAAGAACAACGAAGCATCGGTTTCGGTGAATGGGCGAAGGCCGGCATAAGGCGAAGTACCCGACACTCGAATTACCATCCCGACTCCCGCTTTGCGAGCGGGCCGATGCAGCTCACAGGCCGAAGGCGGTGTTCCTCCGTGCGCGTCGTCGGACCACTCAGGGAGCCCGGTGAGCTAGGATTCACGTTCGTTGATCGCTGAGATACGAGCGCGCGCGTGTGCGCCCTCATGTGCCCTCTGCCGCAAATTGCGGCCACCCCGGTAACCAATGTAGTAAATGGCCCCTCGTTGCCGACCGCACCGTCACCGGGAATGCTAGCCGACCAGCAAACGATGGCGCCAGCT
>JAMFSN010000131.1 GCA_026225295.1 Frankia alni | reverse complement strand
TGGACAAAGATCAACCGTTGCCAGGTTCCGACTCGGGCCGGTGGGCGGCATACGATTTTCCATCAGCACCTTGGATACGGTGCGCCCAAAAAGATGAAAACTTTTTGCAGAATCGACCAAAGTTGCCCAGCCGGCGAAGTCTCGTACGTGACCTAGGTAGCGCCCCGGCCTTGCGCCGCTTCCCACTCGTCGCGGGTGATGGCGTACACGACCTGGTGCTTGCCGTGGAGAAACTCGGTGTGGTCGCGGGTCTCGCCGACCTTCCCGGCGACCCGGACGCTCTTGGCGTTGTCGGCGTCGATGACGGAGACCACCCGGTCGACGCCGACGTTGTCGAACGCGAAACGGATGGACGCCTCCGCCGCTTCGGGGGCATACCCGCGGCCCCACCGCGACGATGCGATGAACCATGCGGCCTCGACCCCGGGCCAGCCCGGTTCGTTCCAGAGCCCGGCCCGGCCGACGACGTCGCCGGTGGCGTTCTCGACGACGGTCCACAGGCCGTAGCCCCACAGTGCCCAATGGCCGAGGCTTTGCATGATGTTCCGCCATGCCGACTGACGGTCCGCTGGGCCGCCCAGGTACTCCATGAACTTCGGGTCGGCCCACATCGCGGCCGAGGCGTCGAGGTCGCCTGCCCGGATCGCTCGCAAGGTCAGTCGTTCGGTCACGACGGTCGGGATCGCCACGGTGGTGACGTCGCCGTACACGAGGTCGCTCATGCCGACGATCCTGCCGGTAGCGCAAGCCGGATGGAGCGGTACCGCTCGGCGAACTCACGGACGGCCGGCACCTTGCGGTGGGCCGGGGTGAACATGCCGCCGAGCTCCCCGAGGCGTTCGGTCACGGTGTGGGTGGGGCTGACGGCCAGGCCGTCAACGATGCCCAGGGCGATGGTGGCCGCCGCATCCGGTTCGGGTGCGGGACCGAGCATGCGGGCGGTCGCGAGGTTCACCAGCGCGTGCTTGTACTCCTCGGACGAGCGGTCACCGGCACTGTCCTGGTAGGCGGCAACGGCGACGGTGCCCCACTGGTCGGCGGTTACCCGGTCACCCAGACGGGTCGCCACTCCAGCGCGGAACATCGCGACCGCCGCCTCGGCGACCGGTGTCTCACCGGGCCGGGGCCGGACGTCGTGGGCGGTGGCTTCCATCCGGTCGAGCGCGACCCGGGCGGCGGCCGGCTGGCCGAGCTGCGCAAGTGTCCGTGACTGGTAGGCGGCTATCCGGGCCGTCAGGTACGGGTGGTCGAAGTCGCCGAGCGCCGGCTGGAGCAGGTCGAGCGCGGCCTGGTGGTTCCCGCTCCAGTAGGCCATTGATGAGCGCAGGGCCGCGGTCGACGCGGCGAGGATCGTGGCCGCTTCCGCCTGCCGGGGCCACGTCCGGGCCTGGTCGGCATGTTGGGACGCCAGGACCGCGAACCGGCGGCAGGACGCGAAGTCGCCGGTGTTGAACGCGAGCCGGGCGGCGAAGAACGCATACGACGCGGCGAGCAGGGTGAGACGTGGACGGGTGGCCGGTCCGGCGCGACCGTCGAGGGCATCTTCGACGTGCCTCCAGTGTCCGGTGACGATCGGCACGAGAGCGGCGTGCGGGGTGGTCGCATAGCCGACCGCGATGCCGTCGACGTCGTCCTCCAGCTCGTCGAGGGTGAGCGGATCCGGGTCGGCTTTTGCCATCCGCCGTGAGACCTCGGCGGCGACGATTGCCGCCGCGGCGAGACCGCCCACAAACTGCCGCCGGTCCGTGGTGATCTCCTCCTCATCGGGTCGCGGTAGGCCGATGCGGTCGGCCTGCCGGTGTCGCCAGGCCCGTTCGCGTAGCTCGGTCAACCGGCCGCCGGCATGGAGGGCCCGGTCGATGGCCTCAACGAGCCGGTCGGGTGGGAACGTCGCGCCCGACTCGACCTTGCACACGTAGCCCCGCGAGTAGCCGACGAGGTCCGCGAGACCGCGTTGACTGAGCCCGGCGGCCAGGCGACGGGCCCGGATTTCGGCGCGCAGCCGGCCGGCTGGTTCGTCCTCATCGTGCACGGTCTTCTCCCGTCGAGCCGGGGGTGAGAGGTGCGCGTCACGGGGGTGACAACACGTCGCGCACTGCCCGGCACCCTGTCGCCTGCGGTGAGCTTCGTCGTGTCGGGAACGGTAGCGGCCCGTGCCGGGCCGGTCAGCAAGTCGGGGGAAACGTGAGCGCAGCACAGAGCGACGGCCCACACGGCGGCAACGGGGCCGTCCTACACGCGGTCGTTGTGCTCACGGACGGGGAACCCGCGGGCGTCATCATGGCGTTCCCCTCGGCCGCGGACTCCATCGTCTGGGCGAAGGACGCGGGCCTGGACGAGTACCGGGTCGTCCCCGCGTCGTTCGGTGTCCGAATCGACGCCCCGGCGGGGCCGCTACTTCCGACCTCATGACCGGTCCGCGGGCACCGCCGGGCCCGGCGACGACTCAGCCGCGCCGGCGGGTCAGCGAGCCGATTCCGGAACCGAACAGGCCCATCGCGGCGAGCAGGATGGCGAACACCCCGAGGATCGTCTGGATGTCCCAGGTGATCGCGCTCGTGAAAGCGAGCAGAACGCCGATGACGGCGAGGGTGATGGCGGCCAGGGTGCCGATGACGCCGAGATCATTCATGGTGGCTGACTACCCGGACAGACCCTCTTCAACCGCGCATACCGTCGCGCGCGGCCGGTCCCGGGGCCGGACACGCTGCGATCGTGACAAGGTCGACAGGCGGCGGTCACGTTCAGCAACTAGGTTGCTGAACGTGGCCGCGGTTACCGTGGGTAGGCGGCAATGTCGATGAACGCATCTTTTTTCGTCCGATCGCCGCCCGGCCCGTGTCTTGTCACCGGGCGGCGGCCCGCCCATCCGCGACCGAACAGGGAGCGACGATGAGTCAGATCGACGAGCCGCCGGCCGGCCAGGAGACGAACCTCCCGGCCACCAAGCCCCCGCCCCACCCGGCCGCCGGGCCGGCCACCGCCACCGCGACCGCCATCGGCCCGGTCGCCAACCCGGCCACCGGGCCGCTGCCCACTACACAGCTACCCATCGGGTCGCTGCCCACGGTCACGGGGCGCCCGCCGGCCCCGCCGACCGGGGCCCGGGTGGTCGACGATCCGGGCAGCGAGCGGACCGGCGGACCGGCGGTGCCGGCCCGCCGCGCGGTCAGCCTGATCCTGCTGACCCTGCTGGGGCTGCTGGTCGTCGACGGGCACGGAATGGTGCGGACCGGCCGGAACATGGAGCCGGGCTGGCCCCGGACCCTCGTCCTGGGACTGGCCCGCCCGGCCGACCAGATTGCCCGGGACACCGGACTCGACGTCCCCCGTCGCGTGCTCTACGCGGCCTTCGATCACCACGACAGTCCGGGCCCGTCGTCGGAACTGCTCGCCCCGGCGGCGGGCGTCGCGGCGGCGGGCATTGCGGGTCCGGCCGCCGGGGCGGCGAAGGAAGCGGGGAGTGCGCCGGCCGGCGCACTCCCCGCGGGGCGAGCCGCCCACCCGGCACCGGCCGTCGTGCTTCCGCCGCTGCGCCACGCCTCGGCCGCCGCTCCGCTGCGTCTGCTGGTGACCGGGGACTCGATGACCAACCCGCTCGGCCCCCCGCTGAGCGAACTGGCCCACGGGACGGTGCGCGCGGACGTCGACACCCACTACAGCACCGGCCTGGTCCGGCCGGACTTCTTCGACTGGGCCGCCAACGCCCACAAGCAGGTCGCGGGCGACCACCCCGAGGCGGTGCTGCTGACCCTGGGCGCCAACGACGGCCAGGGCTTCACGATGCCGAACGGCGACATCTACCCGGCCGGCTCACCCGCCTGGGTCAAGGAGTACACCCGTCGGACGGTCATCCTCCTGAGCATCTACAGCCAGGAGGGCCGGGTGCCGGTCTACTGGATGAGCCTGCCGATCGCCCGCAGCGCCAAGCTCGACGGGTACTTCCGCCAGCTCAACGCGGCCATCACGGCAGCCACCCGGGTGGTGCCCCGCACGCGCCTGGTCGACATCCGCGACCGCCTGGCCGACCACGGCTCCTACAGCGCGTACCTCACCGACGACAGCGGGCGCAAGATCCTGGCCCGGGACAGCGACGGGGTGCACCTGACGATCGACGGCTCGCGGTTGGCCGCCCGCATCCTGCTCAAGGTCATCGACGCCGACTGGCACATCCCATCGAGCTGACCGGGGCCTACCGGGTCGGAGGGGCCGCCGCCGACAGGAACGTGAGCAGGTCGGAGCGGGTCAGGATGCCGGTCGGGCTGCCGCCGTCGAGGACGAGTGCGGCCGCCGCCCCCTTGAGCAGCTCGACGACCACCGACATGGGTTCGCCGGCCCCGACGGTCGGCAGCGGCGGCGACATGTGGTCGGCGACCAGGGCGTCGGTGGTGGCCCGGCCGGTGAAAATCGCATCGAGCAGTTCCAGCTCGATCACCGCGCCGGCCACCTCGGCGGCCCGCACGGGCGGCTCGTGCCGGACCACCGGCATCTGCGAGACGTTGTACTCCCGCAGGTAGGAGATGGCCGCGCCGACGGTTTCGTCCGGGTGGACGTGCACGAGGGTCGGCGGCGCACCGGCCTCGGCGATCTTCCGGTCGAGAACGTCCCCGACCGTGGGTTCCTCCGACGGCGGGACCAGGAAGCCGTAGTCGTACATCCACTCGTCGTTGAAGATCTTGGACAGGTAGCCGCGGCCGGAGTCGGGCAGCAGCACGACCACGACGTCGTCGGGCCCCAGTTCCCGGGCCACCCGCAACGCGGCGACCACCGCCAACCCGCACGAACCACCGACCAGCAGTCCTTCCCGACGGGCCAGCTCCCGGGTCATCAGGAACGATTCCGCGTCGCTGACCGCCTCGATCCGGTCGGTGACCGACTTGTCGTAGGTGGCCGGCCAGACGTCCTCGCCGACCCCCTCGACCAGGTACGGCCGGCCGGTCCCGCCCGAATACACCGAGCCTTCCGGGTCGGCGCCCACGATCTGGACCCGTCCGTCGCTGACGTCCTTCAGGTAGCGGCCGGTGCCGCTGATCGTGCCGCCAGTGCCGATCCCGGCCACGAAGTGGGTGATCTTCCCGTCGGTGCCGGTCCAGATCTCGGGCCCGGTACTGGCGTAGTGCGCGGCCGGATTGTCCGGGTTGGAGTACTGGTCAGGGCTCCAGGCCCCGTCGATCTCGGCGGCCAGCCGGCGCGCGACCGAGTAGTAGGAGCGCGGGTCCTCGGGAGCCACCGCGGTCGGGCAGACCACGACCTCGGCCCCGTACGCCCGCAGGACGTCCATCTTCTCGGAGCTGATCTTGTCCGGCATGGTGAAGACGCAGCGGTACCCCCGGCTGGCGGCCACGATGGCCAGTCCGACCCCGGTGTTGCCGCTGGTCGGCTCCACGATCGTGCCGCCCGGCCGCAACCGCCCGTCCCGCTCGGCGGCGGCGATCATCGTCAGGGCGATGCGGTCTTTGACCGAGCCGCCCGGGTTGAGGTACTCGAGTTTCGCCAGGACGGGCGTCGCGATCCCTTCGGCCACGGCCCGCAGCCTCAGCAGCGGAGTGTCACCGACAAGGTCGACCAGATTGTCATAGACCTGCACGTCAACATCTTCTCAGCGGGCCGGAGCGGTGGCGAGTCGCCGGCCCGTCGGCGCGCCGCCGGCGGTCGCCACGCTCTCAGCGCTCGAAGGCGAGGCGGGTGTCCCGGACGGCCGCCGCGCCCCGTTCGGCGAGCGTGAGCAGATCGGGGGGCCGCGGACGGGATCGGGGCCCGGCCGACGCCGCGGTTTCCCGCGCCCCCGGACCGGCCCCGCCGCCACCGGGTACCCCGTCGTGAACGGCGGCGACCAGCTCGCCGGCCAGCACGACCACCTGGTCAGCCAGGGCGTGGTCGGCGACCCGCGGCAACGGGGCACCCGTTGGTACCGGCACGCCCGCGCCGCGGCCCAACTCATCGAGATAGCGCGCCAGCGAGGCGAGCAGGTCGGCCCGGGTCACCCCGGTCCGGACCGGCACCGTCCAGGACCGGCCGGTCCACGAACGGATCCGCCGGTCCAGCAGGTCGACCTCCCGTTCCAGGGCGGTCGCCGACCGGGGCGCACCCAGCGACCCCGGGAACGGCTCAGGCATCCCGCCAGGTTACGTGACGGTGACAACGAGGGGTCTTGCCCGCGGGGCGGCGGTGGGGCACCCTGCAATCCACGGACCGTTGAGCAGCCCATCGACCCTGATCAGCCGGGACACCGAGCAGCCGTGAGTGACGCCGAGCAGCCGCCCACCGAGCGGCCGCAACACCGAGCACCGTAAGACCGAGCAGCCGAAACACCGCCTGGGAGGCGCTTATGTCCCTGCACCACTCCACCGAGATCCACCGGACCATCATCGAACGGCTACCCAGGGTGACCGGGCGCGACCTCGCCTACTGGTTGACCTGTCTGGATCTCGGCCCTGGCCTGCTGCGGTTCGGCGAACGCGTGAGCTGGCTACGCGACGCGCACGAACTTCCGCACGGCTACGCGGCGGCCATCGTGCACGAGGCCGACCTGCGCCGGGCCGAGTTGCGGATGGCGCCCCGGCCGCTCGCCACGAGCTGACCGGGTCCGGCCCGCGCCGGACCCGGCCCGCACCGGACCCGCACACCGCCGGGGTGGCCGACTACCGGCCGGTAGCGAAGAATCAACCCCGTGGAAATCGATGCGGCCCTTGATTTTGTCCGAACGAACAGTCGCGCGGTGCTCGCGACCACCAAGCGGGACGGCAGCACCCAGCTCTCCCCGGTCACCGTCGGGGTGGATGGCGACGCCAAGGTGGTCATCAGCAGCCGCGAGACCGCCTTCAAGGTGTGCAACCTACGGCGCAACGCCCAGGCCGAGCTGTGCGTGATGCGCGACGAGTTCTACGGCCCCTGGCTGCAGCTGTCCGGCTTCGCGAACATCCTGTCGCTGCCGGGCGCGATGGAGCCGCTGGTCGACTACTACCGCTCGTTGTCGGGCGAACATCCCGACTGGGACGACTACCGGGCCGTCATGGTCCGCGACCAGCGGTGCCTCATCCGAATCAGCGTCACCCGGGCCGGCCCCGACCAGTCCGGCTGACGCCCTGACTCCGACCGGGCCGGCCGGGGCGACGCGCAACCCGCGGCCCGGCCGGCCCGCCCGGTCGGGTAGCGCTACTGGCGCAGCTTGCCGAGCAGGCGCAGCAGCTCCAGGTACACCCAGACGAAGCCGACGAGCAGTCCGTACGCGGCCCGCCAGGCGTCCGAGCGGGGTGCGCCCGCGGCGATCGCCCGCTCGATGTAGTCGAAGTCGAGGATGAACTGCAGGCTCGCGACGGCCAGCACGACGACGCTGAAGATGATGCCCAGCGTCGAACCGCTGTTGATGATCGGCAGCTGGCTGCCGGTCGTCACCCGCACGACCAGATCCACCAGGCCCAGCGCGACAACCCCCATCAACGTGCCGAACACGACCCGGGCCATCCGCGGGGTGGCCCGCAGGATGCGCAGCCGGTACGCGCCCAGCATCGTTACGAAGACCAGGCCCGTGCCCAGCAGGGCCTGCAGGACGATCCCGTGGTAAGCGTTCTCGTAGTACCGCGAGATCGCCCCGACGAAGAGCCCCTCGAGGAGCGCGAACACCACGATCAGAGCCGGGCGCAGCGCGTTGCGGAAGGCGATGAACAGCGACAGCCCGAGCGCGCCGAGACCGGCGGCGAAGCCGACCCCGGGCATCCCGGGGGCGATCGCCCAGCCGACCGCGCCCGCGGCCGCGGTGACGGCGAAGAGCCCGAAGGTGTGGACGACGACGTCGTCGATGCTCAGCCGGCCCGGGTCCGTGTAGAGATCGCCGAGCGGATCAGGCGCGCCGGTCGGATCCGCCGGGGCGCCGAAGCCCCCACGGCGGAAAACCGGGTTGGACGAACGCAGCTCTGCCATGGGTGTGGGGCTCCTCTCACCCGTCGCGCACGGTCGCGCGGCGGCACCGGGCGCGGCCACCGAGACGGCCGCTGCCCGCAAGACTAGAACGAGCCTCCCCGGCTCGCGGTTCCACGGGGCGGAAGGCGACGGGGCGGAAGGCGACGATCGGCCGGTCCTCGCCGCGCCGCTGCCGGTACCCGTCGCAAATCGGGCCGGCCGGGCGGGTGCCGCGGGCGACGACGGGCCCGGGCACAATGTTCGCGGGCATTCGCGGACCGGGTTATGCCCTGGCTTTGCCGCAAGGCGCCGGGGCGGGCGATCGAGAAAGTGGAGAAAGGTGCCGGTGGTCGGAGTCGAACCGACACTCGAGCTGTTTTTAGGACAGCCTCCTCTACCAGTTGGGATACACCGGCCTGCCCCTTGGGGGATGTTTCTACCACGCTACATAGGGTTTGTGAATGACACTTCATGGAAAACCGCGCGGACATCTCGATCGTGATCTGCCCGGACGGACGCGCCGTCTGTGGTCCGTCACACATACATCACGGGCCCTGCTTTTGGTGACGAACTCAGTACCCTGAGCCACCAGTTCGGTTGATCGGATATCCCCGGCCCTTTTCACCGGCCGACCCGGCGGGCGGGAGCCCGCGGACCGCGGGTCGGAACCGGAGCGGTGGTAACGCCGGCTCGGGGCGGACTAGCTCGCGCGGTGGATGACGGCCGGGGTGGCCACCACCGGGCCCGCCGATCCCCCGCCGGGCGGCTGCGGCCGGGGGGCCCGATCCGCGGGAGCGTCCGGTGAATCACCCGCGTCGGCGGTTCCGGCCGGTCCGGCGGCCGCGCCGGACGGTTCCGACGCCCGCCGGAAATCGGCCCGGGGGTCCTGAAAGGCCCCCAGCGAAACGATTTCCCGGCGGAAGAACAGCGCGAGTGTCCAGTCCATGACCACCCGCGCCTTCCGGTTGAAGGTCGGCACCCGGCTGAGGTGGTAGGTGCGGTGCATGACCCAGGCCGGGAAGCCCCGCACCTTGATTCCATAGACATCGGCCACCCCCTTGTAGAGACCGAGAGAGGCGACGCTGCCGACGTAGGCGTGCTCGTAGGGAGTGATCGGCCGGCCGCGCAGGGTGTCGAGGACGTTGTCGGCGAGCCGCCGGGCCTGCCGCACGGCGTGCTGCGCGGACGGCCCGGTGGTCTCCCCTTCACCCTTGGTCAGGTCGGGAACGGCGGCGCAGTCTCCCGCCGTCCACGCGTCGGCGATCCCCTCGACCTGCAGAAACGGAGTTGCCTTCAACCGGCCCCGATCATCGAGGGGAAGATCGGTCGCCCCCAGCACCGGGTTCGCCTTAACCCCGGCGGTCCAGACGATCGTTTCGGCGTCGAAACGCTGGCCGTCGCTCAATTCGACGTGCCCGTCAACCAGGCTCACGACCCGGGTATTCAAGCGGACCTCGATGCCGCGATGCTCAAGTTGTTTCACCGTGTAGAGACCCATGGACGGTGAAACCTCGGGCAGAATACGCCCGCTGGCTTCGACCATCACCCAGCGCAGGTCGGCCGGGGAAATGTCGGTGTACGAACGACAGGCGTCGCGGGCCATGTCCTCCAATTCCGCGATCGCCTCGATCCCCGCGTAGCCGCCACCGATGAACAAAAACGTGAGCGCCCGCCGCCGCAGCGCCGGATCATCGGTGGACGCCGCCACATCCAGCCGGGCGATCACGTGGTTACGCAGATAGATCGCCTCGGCGACGGTCTTGAACCCGATCCCCCGCTGCGCGAGCCCCGGGACGGGCAACGTCCGGGCCACCGAACCGGGGCACATCACGAGCAGGTCGTAGGGAACCTCCAGGGCGACGCCCTCGTTGGGTGCGACCAGGGCGACCTTGCCGGCGTGCGACAGGTTCGCCAACCGCCCGCTGATCACCCGGCATTTCGGCAACACCCGCCGCAGGGGCACCACCACGTGGCGGGGCTCAAGGTTGCCGGCCGCCGCCTCCGGCAGGAACGGTTGGTAGGTCATGTACGAGTTCGGTTCGACCACCGTGATTGTCGCCTCGCCGGGGCGCAGCTTCCGCTGGAGGCGCAGGGCGGTGTACATGCCGACATAGCCGCCGCCGACGACCAGGATGTGCGGGGAGCCGCTCGCGCTCATACGGCAAAACGTACCCCTCCTCAACCCGGCCACTCCCTGATCCCGCTCGGGCGCCGGCTGGCCTGAACCGTGACATCCACCACCTTCGGTCGACTCGCTCCCATTCGGTGAAAGCCGGCATTCACCCCCGCCGGTCAAGCGGAATTCCGACTCCGGCAATGGCGGCGGCCCGCCCGAGCACCGCGTCGAGCATCGGCCCGGTAACCCGGCCGGTAAACGTGTTCTGCTGGCTGGGGTGGTAGCAGCCCAGGACGGTCGGCCCGGCCGGGTCGAGGGGCACCGAGACCGCGTGACCGAACCGGGGTCGGGGTCGGGGGGCCAGGTAGCCGGCCGCCGCGAGCGCCGGCCAGAGCGCGGCCCAGCCGAATCCACCCAGCACGACGATGGCCCGCAGCGTCGGCCGGAGCAGCTCCAGGTCGCGGACCAGCCACGGCCGGCACGCGTCCCGCTCCGCCGGGGTCGGCTTGTTGGCGGGCGGCGCGCAGTGCACCGCGGCCACCACCCGGGTCGCCCGCAGCCGCTGCCCGTCGCCCGCCGCAACGGACGTCGGCCGGTCCGCCAGCCCGACCCGGTGCAGGGACGCGAAGAGCCAGTCGCCGCTGCGGTCCCCGGTGAAGATCCGCCCGGTGCGGTTGCCGCCGTGGGCGGCCGGAGCCAGCCCGACCAGCAGGACCCGCGCGTCCGGCGGTCCCCACGACGGAACGGGACGCCCCCAGTACCGTTCGCGCGCGAACGCCGCCCGGCGGGTCGCGGCGACCTCCTCCCGCCAGGTCACCAGCCGCGGGCAGGCCCGGCAGACACTGGTCCGGGCGTCCAGTTCGGCCAGCTCGCCACAGTCGGCGGCGAGGGTCCGGACCCGGTCGGGGGTCGTCGCCACCGGCGTCGTGGCCCGGGCCGGATCCTCGGGCCAGCCGGTGCCGGGCCGGACCGGTGTCCGATCGTCGCCGTCCAACGGGTCGGTTCTCAGCCGGCCAGCGACAGCGCGATGCCGTCGAGGATGTCGTGCTCACTGGCCACGATCCCCGCCGCGCCGACCCGCTCGACGAGCGTCCGCAGGACGAGGGCCCCGGCGCCGATCACGTCGACCCGACCCGGGTGCATCACCGGCAGGGCGGCCCGCTCGTCGTGGGTCATCGCCAACAGTTTCGCGGTGACCTCGGCCACCGCGGCGGCCGACGTCACCGAACCGTGGATGCGCTCGGGGTCGTAGCCGGGCAGCCCGGCGGCGAGGGCGGCGACGGTGGTGACCGTGCCGGCCACCCCGACCAGGGTCGCGGCGGTCCTCAGCGGCACCGTGAGTTCCGCCTGGTCCATCGCGGCCGTCGCATCCGCGACGACCGCCGCGATCTGGGCCGCGGTCGGCGGATCGTCGTGCAGGTGGCGTTCGGCGAGCCGGACGCACCCGATGTTCACCGACACGGCATTCACCGGCCCGGCCGGCCGGGGGCCGGTCGCGTCGCCGAGCACCAGTTCGGTGGAACCGCCCCCGATGTCGGCGACCAGCAGCGGGGTCGGCCGGCCGACGAGCTCGGCCGTCGCCCCCCGGTAGGACAGGGCCGCCTCCTCGTCACCGGTGACGACTTCGGGGTCGACCCCGAGGATCCCCCGCACGCCGGTGATCAGATCCTGGGCGTTGGACGCGTCCCGGGTGGCGCTGGTCGCCACCATCCGGACCCGGCTGACGCCGAGGTCGAGAATCTCGCGCTGGTACCGCCGCAGCGCGGCAAAGGTCCGCTCGAGTGCCTCGGGCGCGAGCACCCCGGTGCGGTCGACGCCCTGACCGAGCCGGACGATCTCCATCCGCCGGGTCAGATCCCGCAGGCCGGCGGCCGGATCGTTCACCTCGGCGACCAGGAGCCGCACCGAATTGGTGCCGCAGTCGATCGCGGCGACCCGGGTCACGGGCGGTGCCCGACCGCCGGGGCGGCGGGGACGCCCACGGTGACGCACGGTCCCCGGTCGCCCCACCCACCGACCAGGGCCAGGGCCTCGTCCCCGAACGGGTTCACCCCTGGACCCGCGGCCAGGCTGTGCGCCACCAGCACGTGCAGGCATTTGACCCGGACCGGCATGCCCCCCGCGGACGGCGGCGGCGACCCGGGCAGCACCTCCAGCGCGTCCCGCCGCCGCAGATAGTCGTGGTAGGCGCCGGCGTAGGCGGCGGCCAGCTCGGGATCCTGCGCCAGGCGGGCGGTCATCTCGCGCATCAGGCCCTGGGACTCCAGCCGGGACACGGCCGCGTTGATCCGGGGACAGGTCAGGTAGAACAACGTCGGAAACGGGCTGCCGTCGGCCAGCCGGGGCCAGGTCTCCACGACATCGGGCAGCCCGCAGTCGCACCGGTGGGCGATCCGGCACATCGCCCGGGGCACCCGACCGAGCTGCCGGCCGACCACGGCGACCTCCGCCGGGTCGGGCACCGGAGCGGTCGCCGGATGGTCGGCGGTCACGGGGCGAGCGGGGTGGGGCTCGGGGACGCCGTCGCCGGCACCCGGCGCACCTGGGCCAGGCCCGACCCGCCCGCCGGGGTGGCCGGGCTCGCGGGCCGGGTCGAGGCGGCGCCCGGGGTCGGCGACGGGCCCGCGCTGGCGCCCCGCGGTACGACGAGCACCCGCTCCCCGGGCGCCGCGTAGTGCAGCCGCAGCCGCGCCTGGTCGCGCACCCAGTTCGGGTCGTTGTACCTGGTCACCGCCTTGCGCAGGGCCTCGACCTGCTGCTGCTGGGCCTGGTTCGCGGCCGTCATCTTGTCGATCTGCCCGCGTTGGGCCAGGTACAGCCGGAGCGGGTAGACGAGCGTCAGCGCCAACGCGACAACCACCAGCCCCAGCAGGGCAGCGCGGGTGGTCAGCCTGGTTCGGCGCGTCATCATGAGCGGCTCAGCCGGCCTCGGGGGTCCAGCGCGGGAACGCCGCACGGCCCGCGAACCGCGCGGCCTCGTCCAGCTCCTCCTCGATGCGCAGCAGCTGGTTGTACTTGGCCGTCCGGTCGCTGCGGGCCGGGGCGCCGGACTTGATCTGGCCGGCGTCCACGGCGACCGCGAGGTCGGCGATGGTGGTGTCCTCGGTCTCGCCGGACCGGTGGGACATCATGCAGCGGTACCCGGCCCGGTGGGCGAGCGTTACCGCGTCCAGGGTCTCGGTCAGCGTGCCGATCTGGTTCACCTTGACCAGCAGCGCGTTGGCCGTACCGGCGGCGATCCCGCGCGCGAGCCGGTCCGGGTTGGTGACGAACAGGTCGTCGCCGACCAGCTGGACCCGGTCGCCGAGTTGGGCGGTGATGGCCGCCCAGCCGTCCCAGTCGTCCTCGGCCAGCGGGTCCTCGATCGACACGATCGGATAGTCGGCGACGAGTCCGGCGTAGTAGGCGGTCATCTCCTCGGCGGACTTCGCCGCGCTCTCGAACGTGTAGGTGCCGGCCGAGAAGAACTCGGTGGAGGCCACGTCGAGCGCCAGCGCGACATCCGTCCCGGGAGTGAGACCCGTCTTGCCGACCGCCTCCAGGATGAGGTCGAGCGCGGCCCGGTTGCTGGGCAGGTCGGGGGCGAACCCGCCCTCGTCGCCAATGCCCGTCGACAGGCCCCGGGCCTTGAGCACGCTCTTGAGCGCGTGGTAGACCTCGGCACCCCACCGCAGCGCCTCGGCGAAGGTGTTGGCCCCGATCGGGGCGATCATGAATTCCTGGACGTCGACGTTGGTGTCCGCGTGGGCCCCGCCGTTGAGGATGTTCATCATCGGCACCGGCAGCAGGTGGGCGTTCGGACCGCCCAGATAACGGAACAGCGGCAGTCCGGCGGTCTGGGCCGCCGCCCGGGCCACCGCGAGGCTCACCCCCAGGATCGCGTTGGCGCCCAGCGCGGACTTGTCGGGCGTCCCGTCCAGGACGATCAGGGTCTGGTCGATGATGCGCTGCTCGGAAGCGTCGAACCCAAGGATCTCGGGGGCGATCCGGTCCTCGACGGCGGCCACGGCCTGGGCCACGCCCTTACCGCCGTACCGCTCCCCACCGTCCCGCAGCTCGACGGCCTCGAAGGCGCCGGTACTCGCCCCGCTGGGCACCGCGGCCCGGGCGAACGTTCCGTCGTCGAGGGTCACCTCGACCTCGACGGTGGGGTTGCCGCGCGAGTCGAGGATCTCGCGGGCCGCAACGGCGTCGATCGACGGCACGTGGGCTCCTGTCGCAGATAGTCAATGTCCGGCAATGTCGGGCGCCGCCGGGACGGCAACGGGCACCAGCCTGAGGGCCAGACATTACCGTCCCGATCCCCGCCCGGCGGGCCCCTCAGCCCCCGCCACGCCGGGAATCACCCGTCCCGGCCGGCGGGAGCGACCAGCGGGCGACCCCACCCGGGGACCACTACTCCGGACCACTGTTCGGACCACTGCTCCGGACCACACCGGCCGGCGGACCGGCGCGGGTCAGACGACCAGGCCGACCGGCGGCATCAGGAGGGGGCCGGCCGCGGGCAGTCCGGCCTGCGCGGCCAGCGCGGCCAGCGGACCCCAGCCGGGCAGCCCGGTGGCCCCGGCCAGACCAGCCAGCCCGGCACCCAGTCCGGCCCGGCCGACCAGCCCGAGCAGTCCGCCGTCGGGTCCCCACCGGGCCGACCCCGCCGCGGCCGACCGGTCCTCGCTGTTGCGCGGCGGCCGGATCCGGTCGGCCACGTTGAGCTTGGGGACCAGCCGGAGCCGGGGCGGCGTGCCGGTCGCCGGCTGGCCGGCCTTCTCCCAGGCCAGCTCGACGGCCCGGTCGAACCCGCCGAGCTCGTCGACCAGCCCCCGTTCGAGGGCGTCGGCCCCGGTCCAGACCCGGCCGCGGGCGATCTCGTGCACCTGGGCCCGGGTCAGTCCCCGGGCGGCCGCGACCTTGGCCGTGAAGTCCTCGTACACCCGGTCGAGGAAGGCGTCCAGACGGGCGCGCTCGGCGTCGGTGAACGGCCGCCGGGGGGACAGGATCAAGGCGTTGGCCCCTTCGCTGACCGCCTCGAAACTGATCCCGACCCGGCCCAGCAGTCCGCTGACCACCTGCTTTCCACCGAAGACGCCGATCGAACCGGTGAGGGTGCCGGGCTGGGCGACAATCGCGTCCGCTTCCATCGCGACGAAGTAGCCCCCGGAGGCCGCCACCGAACCCATCGAGACGACCACCGGGCGACCGGCCGCGCGGGTCCGCTCCACCTCCCGCCGGATCAGGTCGGACGCCACGTACGAACCGCCCGGGGAATCAACCCGGAACACCACCGCGGCCACGTCGTCGTCGCGGGTCGCGGTCCGGAACGCGGCGGTCAGCCCGTCCGACGTCATCGCCGGCCCGGTCGCGGTCAGCGGTCCGCCCCGGCCGAGCACCACCGGCCCGGTGCCGTGGATGACGGCGACCACCTTCGTCGGGGCGCCGTCGGGCCTCGGGGCGCCGTCGGGCCTCGGGGGCCAACGGTGGACCGGCCGCAGGCGGGCGGTCGCCTCGTGGCGGCGGGCGACCTTCCGGTACTGACCCAGGTAGAGCAACCGGGCCTCGTCCGGATCGGCCTCCAGCTCGGCGATCCCGACGGCCGCCGGGCTGCCGTCGCCGTCGCGCCCACCGTCGCAGTCCCCGTCGCCGTCGCGTGGTTGACCGGCGGCGGTGACGGCCCGGGCCCGGGCTTCGGCGTACACCTCGTCCCGGTACCCCAGCCGGTCGACCAGCCCGGCCGCGAACGCTTCGGGCCCGGACAGCGGTCCGGAGTCGACCAGCTCCCGCACCCGTTCGACCGACAGCCCCCGGGCGGCGGCGATGCCCGCGACGATCTGGCCGGCCGACGAGACCGCGATGCGCGTCATCGCCTCCCGGTGGGCGGGCGTGAACCCGCGTTCCAGGTAGGTGTTCGGCGCGTTCTTGTATTCGTGCCGCTGTCCGATTTCCGATTCGATGCCCAGCCGGTCCAGCGCGTCGCGCACGAACGGGGTCTCGAGCGCGACGCCGGTCAGACCGACGTCCCCAGGCGGCGCGAGCCAGATCTCGTCGAACGCGGTGGCCAGGTAGTACGGCACCGTGCCCCCGCCGAATTCGCCGAACGAGTCGGCGTAGGCGATGGCCACGGTGCCGGTCGCCCGCAGCGCGATGACCGCGTCGCGCACCTCCTGGACCCGGGCCAGCGGCATCCCGGCCGGTCCGGTCCGGGCCAGCACCACGCCCACCCGGTCGTCGCCGCCGGCCCGGCGCAACCCGTCCAGCACCGTTCGCAGCGTGAGCCGGCGACGGGCCAGGACGGCCGTCACCGGGTCGGCGGGCACCCCCTCGACCAGGTCAGCGGTCAGATCCAGCTCCAGAACGAGCGGGGCGCCACGGTCCGCCCGAGCATCGCGGACCGCGGTCAGAGCATCGTTGAAGCGAGCCGCCACCGGACTTCCCATGGGTCCGAGGCTAAGCCCCGACCCGCGCCCTCGCGCGGGCCAGGGCGAATCCCTCGATCAGGTCGGTCGCTTCCGTGACCCCGTCGTGGCCGGCCATGTCGGCCTGGATCCGTCCGGCCGCGGCGCGGAACCGGCGGTCGCCGAGGACCTGCTGGACCGCCTTGTGCAGCGCCTCCTCGCCGGGCGCGTTGCTCCCCAGCGCGACACCCACCCCGGACCACCGGATCCGCGCGCCGATTTCCTTCTTCTCCTCGGTGATGCCGGCCTGCACGATCGGGACGCCGTGCCGCAGCGCGAGGTTCACGCCGGTGTAGCCGCCGTTGGTGACGAACACCGATGCCCGGGCCAGCAGCGGGTCGTACGGGATGAACGGCCAGACCCGGGCGTTGTCGGGCAGCGGCCGGCCGGCCCGGTGGGCGAGGTCGAGCGGGCCCGGGCCGCCGGTGGTCGCGACCACGGTGAGCGGTTCGCCGGCCAGCGCGAACAGGGTCGACAGGATGAGGTCGGCCGGGTCATCCCGGAAGGTGCCCTGGGTGACGTGCACCACCGGACGGCCGTTGGACAGCTCGTCCCACCAGGGCGGCGGCTCCCAGTCGGGCCCCCGGTCGGGCACCAGCGGGCCGACGAACCGGACCCCGGCCGGCAGGTCCGACCGGGGGTACTCGAACGACGGCACGGTCGGCTGGACCAGCAGGTGACGCGACCCGACCGTGTCCATGACGTGGCGGGGATCGGGCGGCAGCCGCAGGTCGCGCCGGATCTCGCCGTACTGCCGGTTGGTCGGGGCGAACATGACCGACCTGGCCAGGGTGTACCCCGCGCGGTCCCGGACGCGGCCCAGCGGACCGGCCATCGGGAGCAGCCCGGGTCCGAACGGCGGGGTGTCCCGGCTGGCCAGCCCGAGCATCGAGATGTTCAGGTCGACGTAGGGCGGCCCGCCCAGCTCCTCGACCAGGCCGGCGGCCATGAAGTTGGGGTCGGCGACGATGACGTCCGCCGGGTACGTGGCCAGGATGCGCGACAGATCCCGCACCTGGGCCGGCACCTGCCCCAGGAACACCAGCCGGAACATTGCTTTGATCATTTTCGGACCGGACAGCGGACCGAGTTCCGGGAAGGCGTCGACCGGGCTGCGACCGGAATAGTCGACCGCGTCGACGATCGGCGCGAACCGGGCACCGGTCCGCTCGATCGAGGTCCGGTAGGCGGATCCGGCATACCAGACGACGTCGTGCCCACGCTGCACGAGTCGGGCCGCGACCGGCAGCGGAACGGTCGAGTGGGCAGCCTCGGGGGTGCTGGCGAAAAGGAAACGGGTCATCGGACCTCCCGGTCATTCCCCCTGGATGGAAACGTGCGCAAAGCCCCGGGTCGATACGTATCGTCCCGTATCGGTCCATACTCCACGCGGAATGGATCTTCGCGATCACCGGGGGCCCACCGGGGGGCAAAGGGTGAAACCGATCACCCGGTCCCGGCGGAACTACACCGGGGCCGCGTCGAGCAGCGTGCGAAGGTGTCGCGGGGGCGGCGAGCCATGGGCGAGCAGCTGGTCGTGGAACGCCCGTAGACCGGACGCGGACGGATGGCGGGCGGTCCGCAGGGCCCGCAGCTCCGACCAGCCCACGAAGTACGTCGAGAGCTGACCGGAGGTCAGCAGGGCCCGGCGCCACTTGCCCACCGCCTCGCCCTCCTCCTGCAGTCCGGGCCCGGTCATCAGGGCCATCGCCTCCGCGCGGTCCATCCCGCCGGCGTGCACGCCGTGGTCGAGCAGTGCGTTGATCGTCATCCGGAGCTGCATCTTGAGCTGCTGGAGACGGACCGGCAGCCCCCCGAAGCCGGCTTCCGCCATGAGCTGCTC
Source organism: Frankia alni (assembly GCA_026225295.1). GTDB lineage: Bacteria > Actinomycetota > Actinomycetes > Frankiales > Frankiaceae > JAMFSN01. The sequence goes on along the minus strand of JAMFSN010000131.1, from coordinate 1,050 downwards.
GGCGTAGCAGGCCCAGCCTTCGACGAAGGTGCCCGACCATACCGCCGCCCGGACCCGGGTCGGGCCCGCGAACCGCCGCGCGACCGCCAGCTGCAGGTGATGGCCGGGCACCGCTTCGTGGACGGACAGGTTGCGCAGGCTGGCCCGGTTGTACTCCCGGTAGAACGACGCCCGGCGCCCGGCCGACCAGTCGCCGGGGGTCGGCGCGATCGCGTAGAAGGTCGGCAACGCCGCGCTCTCCAGTGGACCGGGCGGGTCGCAGTAGGCGACCGCCACGCCCCGCGCGAACTCCGGCATCGTGATGATCTCGATGACGTCGTCGACCGGCGTCACCAGCTCGGCGGAAGCGACGAACGCGGTCACCTCGGCCAGGGCCACGCGGGCGTCCGCGACGATCGTCCGGTCGGTGGGGGCGTCGGCCGCCACCCGGGCCAGCGCCGCACGGACCCGCTCGCCGGCCCGGCCCGGGTCGTCACCCCGCCGCGACTCCCCCAGGTAGGCGTACGCGGCCTCGGTGATCTGCTCGGTCAGCTCGGTGAGGTGGGCGCGGGCCGCCGCGAGCACCTCGGGACCGGTCAGGTCGCCGGCCAGACGGTGGCCGAGCTGGCGGTCCCAGAGCGCGGCCCCGAGCCGGGGGTCACGGTCGTCCCCGGACCCGGAGCCGGAGCCGGCTGCGAGCCGGGCGTCGAGGAACGCCCGGAACCCGGCCAGCGCGGCGAGCGCCGGTTCCCGGGCGGCCGTCACCGGACCGCGCAGGGCCGGCACCGACTGAAGCGCCGCCTCGGTGTCCCGGGTGATCATTGCCGCGATGCCCGCCGCCTGGTCGCGCGCCGTCCCGGCGTGGATGGCCGGCATCGGCCCGAGCACCGTCCGGGCCGTCGCGAGGGCGTCGGGCAGCGCCGCTAGCCGGCCCGCGAAGGCCAGCAGCCGCTCCTCAAGCGGCGCGAACGGACGGGCCAGCAGCGCGTGCAGCGCCTCGCCGGGCAGGTGGACCATCGGGTTCCACTCGTGCTCGCGCAGGTCGGCCAGCGCGAAGACCGACGCGTCCAG
>JAMFSN010000130.1 GCA_026225295.1 Frankia alni | reverse complement strand
GCTGGTGCGGGTGGTCGCGCTGGTCGCCTGCGGCACCCGCAGCGTGATCGACGCGGTGTTCGGGCCGACGAGCAGCGGGGAACAGGCCTACGTGGCGCGGCTGCTCGGCGCCCTGCACCCGGGCATGATTCTGTTGGCGGATCGCAGTTTCGGTACGCGACAGCTGGTCGGTGAGATCTCCGCGACCGGGGCGGACCTGCTGGTACGGGTGAAGAACGGCCGCCGGCTGCCGGTGTGCCGGCGGCTGACTGACGGGTCGTGGATCTCCCGGCTCGGTCCGGTCGAGGTCCGGGTCGTGTGCTGTGAGATCACGATCGCTACCCGGGTGGGTCGCCGGACCGGGGTCTACCAGCTCGTCACGACGGTGCTCGACCCGAGGATCCCGGCCACCGACCTGACCCGCCTCTACCATGATCGTTGGGAGGTGGAGACGGCGTTCGGGGAACTCAAGGCCACGATCCTTGACGGCCGGGTCCTGCGCGCGAAGACCCCCGAAGGAATCGCGCAAGAGATCTACGCGGTGCTCGTCGTCTACCAGGCCCTACGCACCGCGATCGCCGACGCCGCCCGCACCCGTCCCGGCAGCGACCCCGACCGCGGCAGCTTCACCATCGCGTTGACCACCGCCCGCGAACAGGTCATCCACGCCGCCGGCGTCCTCGACGAACCCGGCGACCTGACCGGACAGATCGGCAGGCACGTCCTGGCCGAACCGATGCCCGACCGGCGGCTGCGGGTCAGCCCCCGCGTCGTCAAACGCGCGATCTCACCGTTCGCCGCGAACACCGGCGCCGGACGGTTCCACGGCCCCAGCTACAAGGCAACCCTCACCATGAAGATCCTCACCGACGAACAGTTGACAGCAGCCACCGCCGCCTAACCGAACGGCCTTGCGTCTAACCGAGCCACCCAATCGGCCGCTGGCGAGCATCAGTCCGCCTATTGAGAATCTCAGTAGCCGGCGGTGAATCGCCGCTGGACATGGCGTGGAGTCTCGGCCTCGTCAATGATGGCTACGGCAAGGTCCTCGGCGGATATGTCGCTCGTGCCCGAGGCTGTGACCAGGATCTGGTCGGTACCGGTCCGGAAGCGGCCGGTGCGCTCACCGGCGGTGATCAGCCCGGCGGACGGGCTCAGATATGTCCAGTTTCTGTTCGACAGGTACCCCTGAATCAGCAGCCGGTCGTCGTGCGGCAGCGCGGCCAGATGCTCGATCGTCTCTACGCCTTCCACCACGCAGTTGATGTGCAACTGCTCGGCCAGCCCGGTCATTATTCAGCTGGATCTGTCACTATTGGCGCCCTAGGTCGCTACTGGCCGATCTTGTCCAGCTCTGCCGCATCGTCGTCAGCTGGGCCCAGGCGCACATGGACGATGTGCTGGCCCATCGCGCCGAGTACGACAGCCGCGTCGGCTGACGCGGGTCAGAGCCGAAGCATCTGCGGTAGCACTGTGCTGCCCCAGATTGGCCGCATGGGAGGTGTCCCCGACGTGGGCACAGACCCCAATGCCACTGACACTAGTTGGATCTTGATGGTGTCCGGTGTGTCGGGTCAGGTGGTTCTGCCTGGTTGGCGGGGCGCGGCCCGAAGCCCTGGGGGGCCAGGAGCGTGTCACCCACGGGCAACCGGGTCCGGCCTGTTGTGGCGCATGGGTCGGGAGGGAATATGGGTCAACAAGGTCGAGGCACTCGGGCGGCCCTCACCCGCGGCGGCGCGCGGTCATGGGTAGGCCGTCGCGGGGGCGCAGCGTGACGAGCGGTTGGGGGACGATCTCGATGCCCGCGACCGGCTCGAACGACCAGCGGCGGCTGATCGCGGCCAGGGCGAGGACCCCTTCGGCGTGCGCGAACGTGTTGCCGATGCACTGGCGGGGGCCGCCACCGAAAGGAAAGTAGGAGTAGCGCGGCTGGTCGGGTGGGGCCGCGCCGACGCCGATGCTCGCGCCCAGCCAGCGGGTCGGGTCGAAGCGCGCCGGGTCCGGCCACCAGCGTTCGTCGCGGTGCATCACCCACTGGCTGAACAGCAGCGTGGAGCCGGCCGGCAGCAGGTAGCCGCCGACCTCGCGCTCCTCGGTCAGGTGGCGGCCCATCGCCCACACCGGCGGGTAGAGCCGCATCGACTCGCGGAACACCGCGTCGGTGTAGGGCAGCCGGGACAGGTCGTCCATCGACGGCGTCCGGTCGGCCAGGACCGTGTCAAGCTCGGCGTGCATCCGGGCCGCCACCTCCGCGTCGCCGGCCAGCAGATGGAAGGTCCAGCTCAGCGCGTTAGCCGTCGTCTCGTGCCCGGCCAGCATGATCGTCAGGGCCTCGTCGCGCACCTCTTCGTCGGCCATGCCGGCGCCGGTGTCGGCGTCCCGGGTGGACAGCAGGAGCGAGAGGAGGTCGTCGCCGCCGGCTCCGGCCGTGCGCCGAGCCTCGATCAGGTCGTAGACGACCCGGTCGAGCGATTCCCGCGCGGCGCGCCGCCGCCGGGGCGCGGGCAGCGGGAGCCGTTCGAACGCCTCGAACCCGGGTAGCCGGGCCCGCCCGGCGGCCGGCATGTTCTCGTCGATCGCGGTCCGCACGACGGCGATCACCTCGCTGTCGAGGTCGACGCCGAACAGGGTGCGGGCGACGATCGCCAACGTCATCTCGGTCATCTCGGCGTGGACGTCGAGGCGCTGACCGTCGCGCCAGGTGGCAGCGGTGTCATCGGCGATCCGCGCGAACGTGTCGCCGTACCCGGCGATGCGCTGGCGGTGGAACAGCGGCTGCATGAGCCGGCGCTGCCGGCGGTGGACCTCGCCCGCGCTGGTGAGCAGGCCCTGGCCGAGCAGCATCGTCAACGGCTGGACCACCGTCTCGCTCGACCCGAACCCGCGCCGTACCGCGCCCTTGGCGTGCGTGCGGTTCGACCCGACGAGCCCGTCACCGATCGCGGTCGGGTCCGCGACCAGGAACGCGGAGACCGGCCGGGAACTCAGACGCACGACCGGGCCGAACTCACGACGCAGCCGGGTCAGGCCGGCCAGCGGGTCGGCGCGCAGCAGCCGCATCGCCGCGATGGGGCCGCCGGCCGGTCCGGGCACCTCCTCGACCGGCCGGGGGGCCGCGCCTGGTGGGTTCGGGAAGATCGGGGCGACAGTCATCGGAGCCTCTCCTGGTTGGCCCGCCGGCCGGTCGCCCGGCTCATCCGAGCAGAACGATCACGGCGACGAGAACGCTGATTTTCACGACGAGCAGGATGTCGGCGGCGCGGCCGTCGACATGCCGGACGTTGACCATTTCCAGTACCCGCGGCACCGCCGTCCGGACCGGTGCCCACATCAGGACGACCAGGCCGGCGCCGGCAACAGCGATGGCGATCTGCACCCGCGGCAGTCCCGGGGCGCAGGCGCCGGTGATTGCCGTCGCCGCTACCAGCGCGAACGCTTTGATCGCGGCGAACTGCGCGAGCGTGGACCGCGACCGCAGCAGGACGACGGCCAGCGTGGCCGACACCGCGACGGTGACGACCGCCGTCGCCGCCGTCCGCGGGTATGCCTCGATCGCGGCCAGCCGTGAGAGGTGGAGGTGGGCCGCTTCCTGATGGACCGGCATCAGCCGCAGCAGGCCGACCGTGGCCACCGCGACCGCCGCCTCGGTGCCCCGCAGGACGAGCACTGCGGCCGGGACGAGCAGGAGTCGTCGGCCCGCGAGCGCGTGGCGACGTCCGTCCGGGGCCGGTCCCCCACCGGCATCGGGCCCACCGGCACCGGTGGTGGCGGCAATCGTGGTCGCGTCCGGGCGGCCCATGTCAGGCACCTCCACACGACGGGTGCGCGGCCGCCTGCTGGTCGAAGGAGGCGCCGCTGATCGACATCTGAACCCGGATGCCCTGCTCGCCCGGGGTGATGGCGTCGAGGTGGGCGTCGAACGGAAGGCTGCCGAGCGATCGCGCGCCGCCGGCAGCGGTCCCGGAACCGCTGGTGATTCCGGCGGCGGTCGTCCGCGCCGTGACGCCACCGGCACCGATCAGATTGCGCGGCGTCCCGTACGGGATCGTGGCGCTCAAGGTCGCGGAACCGATCGCGAGCTTCGCCCCGTTGCCCCGGCTGACCAGGCCGGTCATCGGGGGGAGCCTTAGATCGCGCAGATCGATCGTCACGGCGGCCAGTCGCGCCCCCGGGCCAGCGGCCCCCGCCGTGACCCGCGCCGACGAGACGTGCCCGGTGGCCAGCTCGGTCAGGAACGGAAATCCACCGATGTGCACCGAGACGCCGCCACTCAGCATCCCCATGCAGGTCAGCCGGGTGGTCAGCCGATGGTCGGCGACCCGGACGAGCAGGCGGTCGGTCACCACCAGGGCGGTGACGGCCAGCACGACCAGGCCCACCACCAGCCGGAACCGGCGGCCCGATCGGCGGACCGGCGCGGGCAGCTCCACGGTGTAGGCCGACATGAGACCAGCAGACCGCGCCAACACTCGAGTTCCATGTCAACCGGGTGGGCATTCCGTCTGGAACGGCACCGGGCCGGGAAGACCCGGCCGGGAACCCGCCCCCCATCACGCCCGCCGCACGCGACTCACATCGAACTCGTACACCGCGGGGATCTGCTGGCGGGGTGACCCGGTACGAGACGGCGACGGCCGGACCAGCGAAACCACCAACCGCAACGCCACCGATGATGCCGATGCCACTGCTGCTGGTGTGCCTGGGCGGCCCGGCCGACGGCCACCACGAAGAAACCGATCATGCGCCGCCGACGGTCATCGTGCGCGCAGCCGGCCGCTACACCCAGATCCCGACCGACATCACGCTAAGCATGACCGTAGCCGGCCAATGGCGGACCTTCCGGTCCGAACGGGTAAAACTCTACGTCTACGCCGGCCAATCGTGAGCAGAGGCGATCACCGCCGCCGACGTCATCCTGACGATGGGCCAAACGCCACAACCGATTTCCGAGAGGTTCCGGCATCGTCTACGTTTAGGCGGTAGCGCCGTCTCAGGTACTCTCTACCTCCGTCGGCGCGGCTGAGGCCGACAACGCTCGGGCGTCGACCAGCCAGCAGGCTGCGGTAAACCGGACTTCCACGCCATGCACATACGTATCAAACGCGGCACGGACCGTTTCGATAACCTGCGCGCGGGTCCGCTCGCCCGCCTCGTGCAGGGTCAGGCCGAGCGGACCAACTCGGGTGAAGTAGGCGCCCGAGCCGCGGCAATCATGGGATCCGAAATGTCGATGCCGACGCAGCGACCCTCCCCGCCGAGCCGACGAGCGACGGCCACCGTCGTGCTGCCCGTACCGCAGGCGACATCGAGCACGTTGCCTCCCGGCTCGGCCGGGACGGCTCCGACGAGCAGGTCCTCAAAGGGCTTGAACATCTCGTCCAGCACCGCCTGCGCCTCGACCCAGGCGTGGCCGGCGGGGCCGTTCCAACGAAAAAGGGGGGATCACCTCGACCGGCCGGCGGGGCCTGCGCCGTCAGTTCGATCCCGGCGGGCTGGAACGGCTGCCGCTGATCGTGCTAGGGCGCGCCGCCGGCTTCTCGCTCAACGAGATCGCGCGCATGTTCGCGCCGGAAGGACAGCCGCGCATCGACCGGCAGATGCTTGAGGCCAGGGCGGAGGAGCTGGACCGGAAGATCCGCGAACTCGCCGTCCAACGCGACTCACTACGGCACGCCGCAGCCTGCCCCGCGCCGAGCCACCTGGAATGCTCGACCTTCCGTCGCCTCCTCCGGGACGCCGCGTCCGGCGCCATGGGAGTGCCAAGGAAGAGGGCTCCGGGGCCACCGTGAAACCCGTTCCACGAGCGCCCCTCGCCTCCGCCCGACCGCGGACCCGTCAGGCTCGGCATCGCCTTTGCGCCGCGCCTGGATCGGCTACCGGCAGCGCTATCGCGAGGTGGCTGTCCTCTCCCCTGGGTGAGTCGGGCCCGTGCGGCTCACCCACGGGAGAGGGTGTGCGGTCAGGACGGTGAAACGCAGGCCGTCGGGCCGCCGGTCTGAAGGGTCGACAGCGGGCACACTGCGGCTCGTGGGTAGTAGCTCTGCATGACGGCCGCGGCCGAGGCCGGGTCATTGTCCGGCGGTACGTTCTGGACGGCGTACGGGAATGCTCCCAGCAGATTGCGCAGGAGCAGGACGTGGGTCGTTGTCGGGTGATCGGTGGAGAAGGGAAGGAAGGTCGCGTCGGGCACCGCCTCGATGGCGGCGCGCTGGGCTTCGGTGCCCAGCACGAACGTGTAATAGCCATCCGCGTCGAGCGTTGTGGCGTTGTCGGCCCGGCAGCCGTAGTCCACGCCTCCGTCTGGCAGTGTGTTGACCACCACCGGCAGCGGAGGCGTCGGCAGGTCCGCGCACAGGGACCAGTAGCGCGTGTCGGCCAAGGACGGCCAGGGCGCCGGATCTTCACCGGCGGGCGCGGTCGGCGCCTTCGCGCGGACCACGACCACATTGTCGCCGCCGGGTGGTGTGACCGATGTTTCCAGATAGGCATTGTCCGGGTTCGGGAACAGGGAACCGGTGCTGGAGGTCCCGCGCGCGAACTCCAACGGGGTGCTGGCCGTCGCGGTCGAGGTGTTTGCGGCAATGGCGGGCAGTCCACCGTCCGATGTGCTGGGGGCGCAGACCGGAACGTTCACCGTGGTGCCGTTCTGGTCGAATGACACGCCCGGCAGAGGGACCGACTGGTCGCCGCCGGCGGGAAGATAGACCCGGTAAATGAGATAGCCGGTCTTTCCCGCCGCGGTACCATCCGGCGCGATCGGAAGCACATTTGTTTCACCCGCGGCGGGGTCAGCCCGTAGCGTAACCGCGAAATGCCCTCCGGACGCGGCCTGCTGCTGCCATGGATTGACGCTGCCCGGGTCGGGCGCGATGCGATAGTCCGTCAGCTCCGAACTGACACCCTGCGCGGTGGTAAACGGCGCGAAGGTGCTGTCATACACCGTCAGGGACGTGTAGCGCGCGTCCGCGAAAGTACCGGACAGCGTGATCCGCAGGTTCTGCTGGACGGCGAACGGCATGACCCAGTAGACGGCGTCGCTGTCGAGAAGACCCGCGTTGACGTTCTGCGGCGAGGCTTCCACCGGCCACGCGCAGCTGGGAGTCCGGGGTGGAGCGTCCGCGCGAGCCGGCCGGGCGGGTACCACGACCGCGGCGGCGGCCACGATGAGGATCGCCGCCGCGAGAGACGCCCACGCCAACCGGCGGCCCCGGGGCCGTCCGAGATGTCGCGGCCTGCCTGCGGGCACCCGGCGTGACAAGGATGGTCCACTCATGCGTACTACCTCCGACCGTCCGAGCGGGGTCCACCGATGGACCCCGCTGCTGGCATTGAAAAGACGACAGCGGCCTTCGAACCGGATCACAGCCGGAGGGTGAACGGATTCGAAACGCCCGGCACGAGGGCTCACGCAGCGCAGTCCCAGACGATCGAACCGGCCAGGGTGCGGCCACCGCTGGTCGTCGCGGAGAAGGACACGTCACCGCCGGTGTCGGTGATCTGCGCGGTAGTTGGCACCCCGGTCGCCACGTAGTGGATGTTGTCCGGCGCCGTCACCGACACAGTGACCAGCGCCGGGTAGGTCGCCGGTCCGTGGTAGCCGGCGACTCGTACGACCTCGGAGACGGCGTAGTTGTGCACCGAGCTGGCGGCCGACGCCGTGTACCTGACGCCGGTGGTCGCGCAGCTCACCGGGGTGTCGACGTGGCCGGAGACCGCGACCGGAGACGTGATGGCCACGGTGAGGGAGCCCTGACCGCCGGAGCCCCGACCGACGGGCGGGGTGGAGGCCGCGGCGGTCGGCGTCACCGCCGACACCGGCGTCCCCGGCCCGGACGACGCCGGCGAGGTGGCGGGCGCCGACGTGGCCGGGTCGGTGGCCGGGTCGGCTGGAGCCGGCGCGTCGGTGGGCGACGCCGTGGCGGCAGCAGTCGTCACGGTCGGAACGCCGGCCTGGCAGGCGGTGAACGGCAGGAGGGCCGCGCCGACGACGGCGGCGGCGGTGAGACCTCGACGGATCGGGGCGTGAAGGGTCATGTGAAAGGAACACCTGCCTCGTGACGGGAGCTGGTTCGGGACGGTCCCGACGCAGGGGCGGCCGGGAACCAGCCGGCCAGGGAGCGCGGGCCACGCGGGTCGGACCCGCCTCGCCGCCTCCCCGGCCAGCAGAGCCAGAACACCAGCCCGGGATGAGAGCCATCTGCGGACCTGATGTGAGCGACATTCCGGTTCGTCGGTTTCTTTGTCTGACCGCCCGGTCGCGGAGACGCCGGGTCCCGAAGGGGCCGTCGAGGAGCCGGCCGCGTCGGTCAGGAGAGGGCGACGGACCGGGACGCGGCCAGGTCCTCCACCCCGGCGGAGGGAAGGACGAACCGCACGATGGTGCCGGCACCGAAGGCGCTGTCGACGGTGGCCGTGCCCCCGTGGGCGGCGGCGACAGCGGCGACGATCGCCATCCCGAGGCCACTACCGACCCGGCCACCACCCCGGCTGCCGGCCGCCCGGTAGAAACGATCGAATGCCCGTTCGATATCGGCCGGGCCCATACCGGGTCCCTCGTCCCGGACCTGCAGGCACACCCGGTCGTCCCCGGCGGTCAGGCTCACCTCGGCCGGGGTGAGCGGCGGGGTATGGGCCCGGACGTTGGCCAGCAGATTGCCGATCACCTGGCGGAGCGCGTCGGGGTCGCCGACCACCGGGCAGTGGTCGGGGGCTTGTACCGCCAGCGGGCGGGCGGGCTCGACCGCCGCGGCGTCGGCGACCGCGTCGCGGGCCAGGGCGGCCAGGTCGACGACGGACTGTTCGAGGGGGCGGGCCTCGTCGAGATGGGCCAGGTAGAGCAGGTCATCAACCAGGTTGCCCATGCGCCGGACCTCGTCATGAACGCGGCGCAACGCGTCGCCGGTGCCCGTCGGCGGCACGATGCCCTGGCGCAGCAGGTCGACGTAACCGCGGATCGAGGTCAGCGGGGTACGGAGCTCGTGGGAGGCGTCGGCGACGAACTGACGCAACCGGTCGGTCGAGCGCCGGCGGTCCTCGAAAGCCGCCTGGATCTGGCCGAGCATGGCGTTGAGGGCCGTGGCGAGCTGACCGGTCTCGGTGCGCGGTGGGCCGGGCGGAATGCGCCGGGCCAGGTCACCGCCGGCGATGGCACCCGCGGTCCGGACGATCTCCCGCAACGGGCGCAGCCCCCGGCCGAGCAGCAGCCAGGCGGCCTCGCCGGTCAGGGCCAACACCACGGCGCCGGCCGCGGACTCGACCACGATGAGCCGGGTGGTCGCATTCGCCACCGGCCGCATCGGCAGGGCGATCAGGTCGGTGACGCCACCGGGCAGCGTCCCGACGACCGCCCGGTACGAAGCATCCCCCACCTTCAACGAAAACGGCGTCCCCCGCTGAATGCGGCCATCGAGGTGGTCGATGTGGGCGAGGAGCTCGCCGCTCGGCACCGGCGCGTCCCCGTCGCCGGCGACCGCCAGCGCCGACCCGTCCGGTCGTCGCAGCTCCAGCAGGAACGCGGTCGGAGCGACCGTCCGCCGCAACTCCGCTCCGCCGAGCAGCGGCGCGGCGGATGCGATGAGGGCCAGCCCGCGGGCGCTGATCAGCGTCTGCCCGCCCCGCAGCTGACGGTCGGTCTGGTTCACGAGGTAGGACCGCAACGCGACCGCGCTCGCCGTCGCGGCGATGGACAGCCCGACCGCCATCAGTCCGAGCAGCCCCAGGATCAGCCGGATCCGCAGCGTCACGACGCCCCGCCCGTCCTCGCCACGTCCGCCGAGGGGCGGAGGTCGCGCAGTGTGTAGCCGAACCCGCGGCAGGTATGGATCAGCGGTTGACCATGCGGCGCCAGCTTCCGGCGCAGGTAGCTGACGTACTGGTCGACAACGGTCGCGCCGCCGACGAAGTCCTGACCCCACACCGCGGCCAGGATCTGCCCCCGCGACAGCACCCGGTTCGGGTTGGCCAGCAGGTACCGCAGCAGCTTGAACTCGGTCGGGGACAGCTCGAGCGGACAACCCGCCCTGGAAACCAGGTGGGTGTCCTTGTCCATGATCACATCGGCGAAGGCAAGCGCCGGCATCGGCGGGGACGCCGGCTCCCTCCGGGTCCGGCGCAACACCGCCCGGACCCGGGCGACCAGTTCGTCGATCGCAAAAGGCTTCGTGACGTAGTCATCGCCACCGTAGGTCAGCCCCGCGACCTTGTCGGCGTGCCGGTCCCGGGCGGTCAGGAACACCACCGGCACCTCGACGCCGCGCTGCCGCCACTGCCGACACAGCTCGAAGCCGTCCCCATCCGGCAACATCACGTCGAGCACCAGAAGATCCGGACAGTCCGCGTCCACCGCGTCCACCGCCGCGCGCACACTGTCCGCCGTCGCGACCTCGAAACCATGGAACCTCAACGCCATCGACAGCACGTCCACGATATTCGGTTCATCGTCGACGACCAGCACCCGCGGCACCCCGGCCCCATCGCGCTCACCCACCCTGGTCTCCTCCCGCCGGTCCGGCCCACCAGCCTCCGACCGGCAGAGCCGGTCCCCCGGCCAGGCTGCCGGCCCAGCGCCCAGATTTCATGCGAGAAAGATGCGAGTTGTGTACGAATGTCATCAGCGCACAGACTGCGCAGCAACTCCACAACGGGGACGGCCGGTTGGAGGGCACCCGCGCTCCGAGCGGGGGCTACCACCCATGATCACTGTTGACCGCCTTCGCTGAAGGAGGTCCGCCAGGTACGAGGTCGCCGTTCCCGACGGTCCAGGGCGCAGCCTGGTCCGCCGAGTGCAGCGGGACGAGCGGGAACAGATGTTCCGGGAGTTCTTCCCAGCCGGTCCGGACGGGGGACCGATGAGAAATGGCGGCGGCGCCGGTCTGATGACGGTCCGCCAGGCGTGCCCGCGACCGCGGCAAGGGAGAGCAACCCATGAGACCGCTCCGATACTCGATCAACATCACCCTCGACGGCTGCTGCGACCACCGGGTGATGATCCCGGACGACGAGTCGCATCGCTACTGGGCCGCCCGTCTGGAACAAGCCGACGCCCTTCTGTTCGGCCGGGTGACCTACGAGATGATGGAGGCGGCCTGGCGGCCCCCGGCGACGGGAACGTGGCCGGACTGGATGGCTGACGGGATGGTCCCCTTTGCCCGGACGATCGACCAGGCAAAGAAGTACGTCGTGTCGGGCACTCTGGACCGGGTCGACTGGAACGCGCAGCTCGTGCAGGGTGACCTGGGGAAAGCTGTTCGACAGCTCAAGCGGGAGCCGGGCCGGGGCCTGTTCGTGGGCGGCGTGACCCTCCCGCTGGCCTTGGCCGATCTGGGATTGATCGATGAGTACGAGTTTGTCGTGCAGCCCGTCCTGGCCGGCCACGGGCCGACGTTGTTCGCCGGCCTGAGCGAGCGGCTCGAGCTGAACCTCGTGGGGCGCCAAGAGCTCCGGTCGGGGGCGGTCGCTCTGCGGTACCAACCCGGTCGAGTCCCGGCGTGAAGATCGGCTACCCCCGGGGCCCGCGGGCCGGGCAACTCCGCCACCACGCCGAGGTCGACCCAGGCGGGCCCGCGAACGCCAGGAGCGACGGCCCGGTCGAGTGCCCCGCGTTTCGGTTGCGGGCGTGATTCCCGCGATTCCGGTCAGGTGCGGCGTGTCCGTTGGGAGTGTGAACGCGTCCGGCTGGCCGAGGCCGACGGGTCGGGTGTTGCTTGAGGATCGGGGTTATCCGACCCGCGGCGGTCGCCGCCCGATCCAGGAGGTCCCGTGTTCATCGCCATCCTCGATTTCAGTACCGCCGCTGTCGACCGGCCGGCGGCCCTCATCCAGCTCGACAACGAGCGTGACCAGGTCCGCGCCATGCCGGGCAACGTCGCTTTCCGGGTCTTTGCCTCACGCGAGGACGACACGCGGATCACCGTGGTGCACGAGTGGGATGACCAGGCGTCGTTCGCCGGCTACCTCGGGTCGGATTCCTTCGCCCGTTCCGGTACGGTGCTCCGCCCGATCATGACCGGGGCGCCGGTGAGCCGGCGCTTCCACGCCGAGTTGCTGGAGACGGTCGCCTGACCCGGGTCGCGGCCGGCTTTTACGATCGGCCCGTGCGAGGCTGTCGATGACCCGCCCGGCGTACAGCTTCATCCGGACCTTCCCACCGGAACCCGATCGCGAGCTCCGGGTCGAGCGCCATTACCTGCTCTGCGCCTCCACCGGCGCCCTCCGGCTGGAGGCGCAGGGCCAGGTGTGGGTGCTGCCGCCGGCCCGGGCCGCGCTGATCGAGGCCGGGCGGCCGATCCGGGTGAGTATCCCGCGGCCGGTCACGACCGCGTCGGTCCTGTTCGACACCGCCTACGTCCCGGCACCGTCAGCACCGCTGTCGGTGTTCGACCTCAGCCCGCTGGCCCGCGCGCTGGTGACCGAGTGCGGCGCCTGGGGCGAAAGCGACGAACCCCTCACCACGTACGCCGAAACGCTGTTCACCGCGCTCGCCGCGGTGACCTGGCGGCTCGCCGAGCAGCCCAGCCCCGTCGCCGTGCCGGCCGGACGATCACCGGAACTGCGCCGAGCGCTGCGGCTGACCGAACAGGGACTCGGCGACGAGGTCCGCTTCGAGGACATCGCCGACCAGGTCGGCCTCGCGCCGCGATCGCTGGCCCGGCGCTTCGAGGCCGAGACCAGCATGACCTGGCGCACGGTCCTACGCCGGATGCGGGTGGTGCGCGCGGTCGAGGAACTCGCCGCGAGCGATGCCCCGGTGACCACGATCGCGTTCACCACCGGCTACACCTCACTGTCCGCGTTCAACGCCGCGTTCCGGGACCTGACCGGCCGCACGCCCACGCAATACCGGGCCAGCTTCCGGCCCTGACCGAACGCGGTCCGATTGATCCGGCCGGCGCCTACTATCCGCGCCCCGATCCACCTGCGCCGCCGCGACATCGTCGCTGCTCGCCCGCGGTTCAGGCTTTCGCGTTCGCCGGGTGGCGGACCTTCCCGGCGGCCTGCACGACCTGGGCGTCGGGGGCGTCGACGGCGGTCGGGCCGCCGGGGATCGGAACGAACCAGACGTGCAGCATCGGACCGGTCACCCGGTTGACGGATCCCGCCGGGCAGGTCGGGTCGGCCAGCGCGACCACGCCCCGCTGCAGGGTCGTGCAGAGGTTGGTGTGGACGTGCCATTGGGTCAGGCAGCCGCCCGGGGAGGGCGGGGTGCCGTCGCGGCGGGTCGACATGTACATGACCGCCGCGAGGACGGCGCCGTTCGGGGTGTTGGCGTAGACCAGCGACTGGGGGGCGGTGGGGTTGAGGACCGTGCCCCCGCGGGCCGCGGCGCGGTAGTTCGCCAGGTTGATGTAGTGGACGACGGGGAGCCCGGTCGGGGTGATCGGCACGAATCCGGCCGCCTTGGCCGCGGCCAGGCTCTGGTATTTCTGGTCCGCGTTCCAGGTGGTGTCGACCAGGCTCACGGCCGCGGACTCCTGCGCGGCGGTGGGCGCCGACGTGCAGGAGGCCTGGGCCATCTTCATACCCGGTTCCATCTGCATGTTCGGGTCGGGCGGGACGACCGCACCGGCCGGCGACGTGGTCGGCAGGCTGATCGACGACGTCGCGCTCATGTGCATGCCGGTCATGCCGGTGGACGTCGGGCTGGTGGCCGGCGCGTCGTCGGCGCCCATGACCATCTCGGAGCCACCGTCGACCAGAACCACACTGAGCAACCCCGCCGCGGCCACGCCCGCAGCGACCGAGACGAGCGTGAAGCGGCCCCGCGAGACCGCCCGTTGGAGCCCGGTCAGCAGGAGGACCACCGCGCCCGCGACGATCGCCGCCTCGCACACGGTGCAGAACAGGTCACCGAACCCGACCGGTTCGACCTCATGCGGGGTGGGCCCGACGACGTCACCCACGGTCCGGGTGACGAGGTAGACCGCGACGATCCCCGCGTTGACGGCAGCGCCGAGGGCCAGCACTAATCGGGTCGGTCGCAGCGTCACGGCCACCGCCCAGCCGAGCTGGAACCAGGCCGCGCCCAGCATGAACACCCCGAAGGCCCAGTACTCCTCGAAATGTTCACCGGCCACGGCGAAGTGGATGACCGCCGCGACCAGGCTGATGATCGCGAGGCCGCGGATCAGGACCTGTCGCGTGGTGGTCGGGGACGTGGCGAGGTCCCCGGTGATGCTGGTCATGGTCATGCTCCTCTACGCGGTTGCGTCGGTGGGTCCGTCGCGGCCGGGACGGTCGGCCGGGCGCAGCGCGTCGACCGTGCGGCCGACCACCTGGGCCCATTTCTCGGGTTCGGGTGGATCGAGATCGAGGGAACGCACCATCACCAGTCCGAGCGTCAAGGCTGTCGTGTACCGGGCGATCGCGTCGGCGGACAGGTCCGGGTCGCATGTCCCCGCGGTCTGCGCCAACCGGAGGAGGTCCGCGACGCGGCGTTCCCGCCGGCTGATCCGGGCCCGGGTAGCCCGGGCCACCTCGGGATTCCGCCGGGCGGCGACCACCGCCTCCAACAGCACCGAACCATCGAACCGGCCCCGCGAACGGCCACCCAGCCGCGTCCCGACCCACTCGAAGAAATCCAGCAGGGACGCCGGGTCGACCCGGCGTCGGCGGATGCGGCGCGCGGCGGCGCCGATCTTCTCCTCATCCCCGGCCTCGTCTTCATCCCCGGCCTCGCCGCCGGCGAGCACCGCAGCCTCGCCCAGCACGGCAGTCTCGTCGCCGTCGACCCGTTCGATCGTCGACATCAGCAGGTCGGACTTGTTCTGGTAGTGCGCGTAGATGGCCCCCGAGGTCAGACCGGCGTTGCGCGCGATCTCCGCCACGGTCGTGCCGTCATACCCACGCCGCCCGAAGACCTCGGCGGCCGACTCGACGAGCCGCCGTCGCGTCTCCTCGGACACCGAACCCACCTTGCGCGCCGCCACGGGAGAAAACGTAATAGTCATTATTTTCTTCTGTCAAGACCCGCGGCCTGACGCCGGGCTCCGCTGTGCGCCCTTGCGTGGGTGGTGGTGGGGGGGCCGAACAGCGCGGTGACGACGGGCTCGGCGAGTGACAATTTGATCATCGAAGTGTCGGCCGGTGCGTCGGGCCTGGCTAGCGCGGCGTGCACGCCCCGGGCATGGGAAGGATCGGCCAACACTGCGGTGGTGGCTTGGCCGATCGCGTCCGCCGTGACCCGCGCCGCCTCGGCCAACTGAGCGGGCAGACCGCCGGCGACCCTAACGCGGATTTCCACGCAGGAAGTTCACCGGGCGGAACTGTTCTGTGTCAGAGGTAACGTGGGGGCGCGTTTGCGGCAACCCACCGGAACGAAGATGGAGATCATGTTTCTGGCGTCGATTCCCAGCCCGTCGCGCGGGGTCTGGCACCTCGGGCTGTTCCCGGTCCGGGCGTACGCCCTGTGCATCATCGCCGGCATCGTCGCGGCGGTCTGGTTGACGCAGCGGCGCTGGTCGGCCCGAGGTGGGCATCCCGACGACGTGGTTGCCGTCGCGACCTGGGGGGTGCCGTTCGGGATCGTCGGCGCCCGGCTGTATCACCTGGCGACCGATCCGGAGCTGTACTTCACGGCAGGCCGGCAACCCATCCGGGCGCTTTACATCTGGGACGGCGGTCTCGGGATCTGGGGCGCGGTGGCGCTGGGCGCCGTCGGGGCCTGGATCGCCTGCCGACGCCGGGACATTGGTCTGGCCGCGTTCGCGGACGCGGCGGCTCCCGGCCTGGTGTTGGCGCAGGCCATCGGGCGGTGGGGTAACTACTTCAACCAGGAGCTGTACGGCCGGCCGACCCATCTGCCCTGGGGGCTGCTGATCGACGCCGCGCACCGGCCCGCGGCCACGCCCGGCATCGGGGTGTACCAGCCGACGTTCCTGTACGAGTCGCTGTGGGACCTCGGGGTCGTCGCGTTGCTGCTGGCCGCCGACCGGCGCTGGCACCCGGACCGCGGCCGGCTGTTCGCCTTGTACGTCGCGGCCTACACCGCCGGCCGGGGCTGGATCGAAGCGCTGCGCGACGACCACGCGAACCACATCGCCGGCCTACGCGTCAACGACTGGGTATCGATCATCGTGTTCACCGCCGCCGTCGCATACCTGGTGGTCACCCGGCGCCGGCCGGCCATCCCCACCGATGCCGACGATCCGCCCCCCGGCAGCGTCGAGCCGGCGCACGCCCACGCGGGCCCGCCGTCCGACCCGCCGTCCGACCCGCCG
>JAMFSN010000129.1 GCA_026225295.1 Frankia alni | reverse complement strand
GGCCGATTACGGCGGGAGGTTCCCGGGTCGAGCGCCGTCACCGCTCCCCCCTCGGGCCCGCGCCGCGAGCGGGAAGCGATCGGCGCGCTCGGGGTAGTCACGGAACATGTCCATGGAGGCCGCGGCCGGGGGCAGCAGGCCGGTGTCGCCCGGTCGGGCCAGTTTCGCCGCCGCCTCAACGGCATCGTCCATGCTCGAGGCCGCTTCGACGGGGACATCCGGGGCGTGTCGAGCCATCGCGGCCGCCACCTCGGGCGCGCAGCGGCCGATCAGGACCGCGGCCCGCACATGGTCACGTACGGCGACGATCAGGTCGTCGAAGGAGAGGCCCTTGTTGAGGCCGCCGGCGATCCAGACCACCGAGCGGTAGGCCGCCAGTGACGCCGCCGCCGCGTGCGGGTTGGTGGCCTTGCTGTCGTCGACGAAGTCGACCCCGTCGACCCGCGCGACGACCTGGTTGCGGTGGGCCCCGGGCCGGAAGGCGGCCAGCGCCGCGCCGATCGGTCCGACGCCGATCCCGTAGGCCCGGGCCAGGGCGGCGGCGGCCAACGCGTTGGCGACGTTGTGGGGGCCGGTCGCGCCCAGCTCGGCGACGGGCAGCAACCGCCCCCCGCCGAACGCCCGGTCGACGAGCACCCCGTCCTCGACCGTCAGTCCGGGCCCGCCGGGCCCGCCGGACGCTCCGGACCGGAGGCCGAACGTGACCTGACGGCCGGCCGCGGCGGCCAGCCGCTCGGCGACCACCGGGTCGTCGGCGTTGCCGATCGCGATCGTCTCCGGGTGGGCCCAGAGGCGGGCCTTGGCGTCCGCGTAGGCGGCCGGGCCGCCGTGCCAGTCGAGGTGGTCGTCGGCGATGTTGAGGATCGCGGCCGCGACCGGGGCCACGGACGCGCTCCAGTGCAGCTGGAAGCTGGACAGCTCGACGGCCAGCACCTCGTAGGGCGGCCGGGCCCCGACCGCCTCGACGATCGGGGTGCCGATGTTGCCGGCCGTGGTGGCGGAGCGACCGGCCGCGGCGAGGATCGCGCCGAGCATCTCGGTGGTCGTGGTCTTGCCGTTCGTCCCGGTGACACACAGCCACCGGGTGGCCCCGGTCCATTGCCAGGCCAGCTCGACCTCACCCAGGACCGGGACGCCGGCCGCCCCGGCCGCGACCAGGTAGGGCGTGTCGGGGCGCAGCCCCGGCGAGGTGACAACCAGGTCGACGTCCGGCCCGGGCGCGGCCGGTAGGCCGCCCAACCGGGCGGTCCCCCCGAGGCCGACCACCTCGGCGGCGGCCGCCCGCTGCCGGTCCCCGTCCGCCCCGTCGAGCAGCACCACCGCGGCGCCCCGCGCGGCGAGCGCCCGCGCGGCGCCCAGGCCCGACACGCCGGCTCCGACCACCGCCACCCGGCGAGCGGCCCAGCTGTCCCCCGTGGCCGGTGACACGGTCAGGAGCCGCCCTTGGCCAGGAAGTCGGCGTAGAACAGCCCCAGCCCGAAGGCCACGGCCAGGCCCGAAATGATCCAGAACCGGATGATGACGGTGGTTTCCGGCCAGCCGGCCAGCTCGAAGTGGTGATGGATGGGCGCCATCCGGAAGATCCGTTTGCGGGTCGCCTTGAACCCGGCGACCTGCAGGATCACCGACAGCGTCTCGATGACGAACAGCCCGCCGAGCACGAACAGGAGCAGTTCGGTGCGGCTGACGATGGCGATCGAGGCGAACGCGCCGCCCAGGGCCAGCGAGCCGGTGTCGCCCATGAAGATCTTGGCCGGGCTGGCGTTCCACCACAGGAACCCGAAACAGGCCCCCATCGCCGCCGCGGCCACCAGGGCCACGTCGAGCGGGTCGCGCACCACGTAGCAGCCGGACACGGCGCTGACCGTGCACTTGTTGCCGAACTGCCAGAACGAGATGACGACGTACGCGCCGAAGACCATGGCCGACGTGCCGGCGGCCAGCCCGTCGAGCCCGTCGGTGAGGTTGACCGCGTTCGAGGTGGCCGCGATGACCAGCAGGGCCAGGAACGGGAAGAACCCGATCCCGATCGAGAAGTTCGTGTCCCGCACGATCGAGATGAACGTCGAGGCGGGCAGCAGGTTCTGCCCGTTCTTGAACCGCACGGCCAGCAGCCCGAAGGCCAGCGCGACCACGATCTGGCCGGCCGCCTTGGTCCGGGCCGTGAGCCCGAGGCTGCGCTGCTTGCGGATCTTGATGTAGTCGTCCAGGAAGCCGACCACGCCCAGGCCGGTCATGACCATCAGGACCAGCAGCCCCGAGGCGGTGAACCCGCGGCGCAGAGCCAGGTGGGAAACGAAGTACCCGATCAGGGTGGCCGCGATGATGACCGTGCCACCCATGGTCGGCGTGCCGCGCTTGGCCAGGTGGCTGGACGGGCCGTCCTCCCGGATCTCCTGGCCGTAGCCCTGCCGGCGGAACAGCCGGATGATCCACGGGGTGCCGAGCAGCGAAACAACCAGCGCGACCAGGGCCGCGACGAGAACACCCCTCACGCGCGGGGTCCCGACCGGTCCGCGCCGGCGACAGCCCCGGGCCACGCCGCGTCGTCGTCAGCCACCGGACGGTCAGCCGCCGGATGGTCGGCCAGGACCGCGGCGGCCAGGCGTTCCAGGCCGACGGCCCGACTCGCCTTCACCAGCACCACGTCCCCGGGGCGCAGCTCGTCGTGCAGCAGGTCGACCGCCGCGTCCAGGCTCGGCACCGACACGGACTCACCGTTCCATGATCCTTCCAGCGAAGCTCCCAGGTGGATGCGGCGCGCCTCCGGCCCGACCACGACCAGGCGGTCGACGCCGAGCCGCACGGCCAGCCGGCCGACCGCGTCGTGCTCCTCGTCGGCGGCGGCCCCCAGTTCGCCCATGGCCCCGAGCACCGCCCACGAGCGCTGGCCGGCGCTCATGTCGGCCAGCGCCCGCAGCGCGGCCCGCACCGATTCCGGGCTGGCGTTGTAGGCGTCGTTGACAACCGTCAGGCCGTCCCCGGTCGTCGTGACCTCCATCCGCCAGCGACTGCGGGGGCGGGCCGCCGACAGGACGGCGGCGGTCTCCGGCACGCTCAGGCCCAGGCTGGTGGCCACGGCGGCGGCGGCCGTCGCGTTCGCGACGTGGTGGGCCCCGGCCAGGCCGAGCCGGACCCGGGCCTGCTCACCACCGGCCAGCAGGTCGAAGGAGCCGTGGCCGGCCCCGTCGATGGTCACGTTCCGGGCCCGCACGTCGGCCCCGGGCCGCTGACCGAACGTCAGGACCGGGGCCGTGGCCCGATCGGCCATCGCCGCGACCAGCGGGTCGTCGGCCGACAGGACCACCAGCGCGCTCGCCGCGGCGGCCAGTTCGCCCTTGGCCCGGGCGATGCCGGCCCGGCCGTCGGCGTACTCACCGACGTGCGCGGAGCCGACGTTGAGGACCAGGCCGACGTCGGGCCGCGCCACTTCGCACAACGCGGCGATGTGACCGATCCCGCGGGCTCCCATCTCCAACGCCACGTAGCGGGTGGTCGAGGTGACCCGCAGCAGCGTGAGCGGCAGCCCGATCTCGTTGTTGAAGTTGCCCGGCGCCGCGACCGTCTCGCCCAGCCGGGGCAGCAGGTCGGCCAGCAGATCCTTGGTGGAGGTCTTGCCCGACGATCCGGTCACCGCGACGACCGTCGCCGTCGCCCGCGACCGGACCTCGGCGGCCAGGGCGGCCAGGCCGGCCAGGACGTCGGGCACGATGATGGCCGGTCCGCCGACCGGACGGGCGGCCAGCACCGCGGCCGCCCCGGCGGCCAGCGCCCCGGCGGCGAAGTCGTGCCCGTCGTGGTGGGTCCCGCTCACCGCGACGAACAGGCACCCGGGGGTGATCAGGCGGGAGTCGACGACGACCGCGGTGAGCGTGGTCGTCGGGTCCGGAGCGTCGGCGAGGTGACCGCCGACCGCCGCGGCGGCCTCGGCGAGAGTCAGGGGGATCACGGGCGGGCAGACCTCACGGGCGGCCCGGCCGGCGCACCGGCCCCGATCCCGCCGGCCCCGATCCCGAGGGCGCCGACCAGGGCGGCCCGCAGGACCGTCCGGTCATCGAACGGGGTGACGACCCCGCCGGCCTCCTGGCCGGTCTCGTGGCCCTTGCCGGCCACGATGACCGCGTCGCCGGGTCGGGCGGCCGCCACGGCGGTGGCGATCGCGGCGGCCCGGTCGACCTCGCGCACGATCCGGGCCCGGCCACCGGCCGGGACGGTACGGGCACCTTTCGCCATCGCGGCGATGATCTCCTCCGGGTCCTCCGAGCGAGGGTTGTCGCTGGTCATGATGACGAGGTCGGCGCCGGCGGCGGCAGCCGCCCCCATCAGCGGACGCTTGCCGCGGTCCCGGTCGCCGCCGCAGCCGAGCACGACGATGACCCGGGCCCCGGGCGCCACCAACGGCCGGACGGTGGACAGCAGCGTCGCCACCGCGTCGGGCGTGTGCGCGTAGTCGACCAGCGCGAGGAACAGCTGGCCGGCGTCGACCGGTTCCATCCGGCCGGGCACCCCGGCCAGCCCCGAGATCCCGGCCAGGGCGGCTTCCAGCGGAGTGCCCGTGGCGACCAGCAACGCGACGGCGGCCAGCGCGTTGGCGACGTTGAACGCGCCCGGCAGCCGCACCCGCAGCGCCCCGCGCAGGCCGCCGGGGCCGGCGACCCGCAGCGTCGTGCCGGTCGGTCCGCAGTCGAGGTCGGTGGCCCGCCAGTCGGCCGCCCCGTTCACGGCGTAGGTCAGGGCGCCAGGGGTGGCGGCGGCCAGCCGCGCGCCGTACCGGTCCGCCACGTTGACCACGGCCACGCCGGCCCGGCCGGGCGCGAACAAGCTGGCTTTGGCCGCGAAGTAGTCCTCCATCGTCGGATGGAAGTCCAGGTGGTCCTGGCTGAGGTTGGTGAACGCGGCGCCCGCGAAGTGGACCCCGTCGACCCGGTGCAGGGCCAGCGCGTGGCTGGAGACCTCCATCGCGGCGGCGGTCACCCCCCGCTCGACCATGACGGCCAGCAGGGCCTCCAGGTCGGTGGCTTCGGGGGTGGTCCGGACCGCCGGGATCGTCACCCCGGCGACCCGGGTCTCGACCGTGCCGAGCAGGCCGGTGGTGTGGCCGGCGGCCCGCAGGCCGGCCTCCAGCATGTACGCGACGGTCGTCTTGCCGTTGGTACCGGTGACCCCGAGCAGCCGCAGGGCCGACGACGGGTCGCCGTAGGTCCAGGCCGCGACCCCGCCCAGCCGGGCCCGGGGATCGGCGGTGACCAGCACGGGGACGGCCGCGAGGGCCGCCACGCCGGTCGCCGGGCCCACCTCCGCGGTCCCGGCGGCAGCCACCGCGGCGGCGACGGCGGTCGCGCCGGCCGGATCGGTGAGGATGGCGACCGCGCCGGCCCGGACCGCGTCGGCCGCGAACTGGGCCCCATGGGCCCGGGCCCCGGGCAGGGCCGCGTAGATGTCCCCCGGACGGACCGCCCGCGAGTCGTGCGTGACGCCCCGGACGGCGACCGCCGCCAACCGGGCGACCGCCTCCGGCCCGCTGGCGGCGCGGGCCGGGCCGGCCGGCGCCAGCGCGAGCCCGGCGTCCGCGGCCAGCAGGTCGGCCAGCGGCCGGGCCGGGCCGGTGGTCGGCCGCGGCGCCGTCGTCGTCATCACGGGAACGAGGCTAGGGCTCGGGCTTTCGATCTTCATCGGGACCTCACCGTATCCGGCGGCCGGCGGTGTCGCGCGTCGTGGGCGGGCCGGTCCGTGGCCCGCCGCGTTGCCTCGCGACCGTCGTGCCCCGCCGGAACGGCCCGGTCAGCGGCCCGGTCACCGGCCGGTATCGAGGTTGAGGACCATTCTCGGCGACCGCGAACCGCTCGGCGCGGCCCCTTCGCTGGCCAGCGCGAAACTCATGATCTTACTGAAGACCGGCGCGGCGATGTCACCCCCGAAGTGGCCTTGCTTGGGGTTGTCGAGGACCACCTCGACCACAACTTTCGGATGGTCCGCCGGGGCGAAACCCACGAACGACGCGACGTAGCCCCGGTAGCAGCCGCAGGTCGGGTCGACCCGGTTGGCGGTCCCGGTCTTGCCGGCCACCCGGTAGCCGCTGATGCTGGCCAGCGGGGCCGTCCCGCCGGCCGAGGTGACCTGCTCGAGCATCCGCGAGACGGTCGTCGCGGTGGCCGCGGTGACCACCCGGGTGCCGGCCGACGGTGGGGTCGGGTCGACGGTGCCGTCCGGGGCGATGGTCGCCGCCACCAGGCGCGGCGTCACCCGGACCCCGCCGTTGGCGATCGTCGCGTAGACGCTGGCCATCTGCAGGGCGGTCGCCGACATGCCCTGCCCGAACGGGATCGTGGTGGCCTGGGCCTGGTTCCAGGTCGACTCGGCCGGCAGGACCCCGGAACTCTCCCCGGGAAAGTGCACGCCGGTCAGCGAGCCGAGCCCGAACGCGTGCAGCGCCCGGGCCAGCGCCGGGGAGCCGAGCTTCTGGGCGATCTCGACGGTGCCGATGTTGCTCGACTCGGCCAGGACGCCGGCCACCGTGAGGTGCTCGGTCCCGTGCACCTCCGCGTCGTGGAACGTCCGCGATCCGACCCGCAGCACGGGGGGCACGGTCACCGGGGTCGACGGGGTGACCAGGCCCCGGTTGATGGCCGCCGCCATCGTGATGATCTTGTTGACGCTGCCCGGCTCGTAGGGCGTGCTGGTGGCCAGGTTGCTCATGTCGTCGGGGTTCGCCGCGGCCACGTTGTTGGGGTCGAAGCCGGGAGCGTCGGCCATGGCCAGGATGTTCCCGGTCCCGGGCTCCATCACGACGACGGTGCCGGTGTCGGCGGCCGTCTGCTTGACCGCCTGGGTGATCGCCGTCTGGGCCGACCACTGGATGTCGCGGTCCAGGGTCAGGCGCACGTCGGAACCGGGGACGGCGTCCTTCTCCTTCTGTTGCGCGCTCGGGATCGCGTGGCCGGCCGAGTCCGCCTCCAGCGTGCGGGTGCCGTCGACGCCGCGCAGGAGCGTGTCGTACATCGACTCGATGCCGCCCCCGCCGACGATCTGATCCAGATCGCCGAAGTGGGTGAAGCCCAGGATGTTGGACGCCAACGTCCCGGACGGATAGAGGCGCCGCCGTTCGGGCAGCACACCGATGCCGGGCAGCGCGTCCTTGACGACCAGGGCGTTGATCTTTGCGCCGACCGCCGGGTCGAGGCCCCGCACCAGGTAGACGAACCGACCGGACCCGGTCATCTTCGGGACCAGCTGGGCGGCCGGGACCCGCAGCAGCGGGGCCAGCAGGTCAGCGGTCCGCGCCTTGTCGGCGATCGCGAACGGGTCGGCGTACACGGCGCTCGCGTCCACGTCGGTAGCCAGCACCGCGCCGGCGCGGTCGGTGACCGACCCCCGGACGGCGGGCAGGGTGGTGGTCTGGCGCCGCTGCAGTTCCGCCGCGTGGGCGTAGGACGCGGCCTGCAGGCCCTGGAGCTGGGTCAGGCGGCCGGCGATGACCAGGAGGAAAGCGAGCAGGCCGAGCGCGGCGACCCGGAGCCGCCGCCGGGGACTGCCCAGCCGGGCCGGTCGGGGGGAACGCCCGGGCCGCGTCGGGGGCCGACCCGCGCCGCGCCGGTCGACGTACCGGACATGGCGGTCAGCCGCCCCCTCGGAGGCGGCGAACCGGGCCGGCGCGTGCCCCGTCCCCCGCGGCGGATGCCCGGCGGACGGTCGGGGACCGCCCCGGCCGGGGGCGCGGGGCGGGGATGTCATCGATGTGGGCCCGCCGGCGGGGCGGCCGGGATGACCACCACCTCCTGTCCGTCCGCCCCGCGCACGAACCGCGCGGACTTCGGCAGCGGGGCGCCGGGCCGCAGGAACGTCGGCGGGTTGCCGGGGCGCAGGCCGAGGGCCGCGGCCCGACGGGCCAGCGTCGCCGGATCGGACCGCTCGTCCACCTGCTTGGCCAGGCCCTGCTCGGTGCTGTCGAGCTGGTCGGCCCGGTTCTGCAGGTCGTGCACGCGGAACGCGCCCTGGGCGAGCGCGGTGTTCAGGACCAGGAGCCCGATGAGCCCGCTGGCCAGCATGACCAGCAGCAGGGCGAAGAACGGCCAGCGGGGCCGGACGCCCAGCGGCAGGGCCCGGGGCCGGGCCCGGAGCCGTGGGGCCCGCGGCGGCAGGACCGCCTCGCGCAGGGACGGAACGATCCCGGGGTCCGCGGAGCCATGGTCCGGGCGGGCCGGGCGACGATAACCGCGCGGGCTCGCGTACGCGTCGATCGCGGCGGCCGCCGCCGAGGTGGCGCGCCGCGGCGCGGTGGCGACCCCCGTCGTCCCGGTCCGGGGGCTGGGCGTCGCGCGGGTCGGGGCGGTCCGCGGTGCCGCGGCACTCCGGGCGGTCCCGGTCCCGGTGCGCGCGGCGGTCCCGGTGCGCGCGGCGGTGGTCGAGCCGGCCGGACCCTTCCGGGTCGCCCCGGCCGGGCTCGCGGATCGGCCGGCGGCCGGTCCGGCGGCGGTCCGGGCCCCGGCCGTGCGGGACTCCTCCTCGATCCGGGGTTCGGCCGGCGTCCGCGCGTAGCGCGGGAGGGCCGGCGCCGGCGCCGTCATACCGCGCCCCGGGCCGGGGTGCGGCGGGACGGGCCGGCCGGCGACGTCCGCTCGACGGCCCGCAGGCGGGCCGACCCGGCCCGTGGGTTGGTGGCGATCTCGGCTTCCGACGGGGTTTCGGAGCCCCGGGTCAACGAGCGCAGGGGCGGTTCGGACCCGGGCGGCACCACCGGCATGTCCGGCGGAACGGTCGACCGGGTGCCGGCGGCCATCGCCCGCTTGACCATCCGATCCTCCAGCGAGTGGTACGCGAGCACGACCAACCTCCCTCCGAGGGCGAGCGCGTCGATCGCCGCGGGCAGCACGCCCGCCAACGCCTCCAGCTCGCCGTTGACCTCGATCCGCAGTGCCTGGAACGTCCGCTTGGCGGGGTTGCCGCCGGTCCGCCGGGTGGCCGCCGGGATCGACGCCCGCACGAGGTCGACCAGCCGGCGGGACGTGGTGAACGGCTCCCGGGCCCGCTCGGCGACCACCGCGGTGGCGATCCTTCGGGCGAACCGCTCCTCGCCGTAGTCGCGCAGGACCCGGGTCAGCGCCGGCCCGTCATAGGTGTTCAGAACGTGGGCCGCGGTCGGCCCGCGGCTCGGGTCCATCCGCATGTCCAGGGGCGCGTCGCGGGCGTAGGAGAAGCCCCGCTCGTCCGCGTCGAGCTGGAGGGAGGAGACACCCAGGTCGAGCAGGACGCCGTCGACGGCCGGGATGCCGAGCCGGTCGAGCACCGCGGGCAGCTCGTCGTAGACGGCGTGCACGAGGGTGACCCGGCCGGCGTGCGGCGCGAGCCGGCGGCGGGCCCGTTCGAGCGCGACCGGATCGCGGTCGAGGCCGACCAGCCGGGCGGTCGGCGCCGCCCGCAGCAGGGCTTCGGCGTGCCCGGCCAGGCCGAGGGTGGCATCGACGAGCACGGCGCCCGGTTCAACGAGGGCGGGGGCCAGCAGCGCGACGACCCGATCGAGCATGACCGGCACGTGCACATCCGCAGAGCCCGCCGAACCGGCGGCATCCGGCGAGTCGACCTGGTCATATGCCGGGTCGTCATGGATGTGGTGGTGGTGGTCCATGTCGACCTCCTCGCCGTGTGCCGCACCGGCTCCGGCCGGTTCCACCCGTTGCGCCTACCGCGGACCGTCCCTCGCGGGCCGATCTGTCCTGCCCGGGCTCCCGCCCGCCGACCGGCGCCGCCGGGCGCGGTCATCAGCCGCGGACCGTCGATTCCCGCCGGCCCGCCCGACCCGATTGCGGGTCGGACGGGCCGGCGGGGTTCGTGTCACCCCACTCGTGCGCCCGGGCACCGGGGAAGGGACACCCGGACGTTCGAGGCGGGGAGAGCTACGGCGACCGCTCAGATGACGCCCGGCAGCACCTCCTCGGACAGGTCCGAGAACCGGTCCTCGGATTCCGCGAGGTACTGCTCCCAGCGCACCGCGTCCCAGATCTCGGCGCGGGTGTTGGCCCCGTTGACGATGCAGTCCCGGGTCAGCCCCGCGTAGTCCCGCAACGCCGGCGGGATCGTCACGCGACCTTGCCGGTCAGGCACCTCGTCCGAGGCCGAGGCGAAGAAGACCCGGCTGTAGTCCCGCAGCGCCTTCGCGGTGACCGGAGCGGTCCGGAGCGACTCGCTGATCCGGCTGAACTCGGCCAGCGGGAAGACGTAGAGGCAGCGCTCCTGACCTTTGGTGATCACCAGACCCCCCTCCAGCTCCTCACGGAACTTCGCGGGCAACGTGAGCCGCCCCTTGTCGTCCAGGCGTGGCGAATGGCTGCCGAGAAACACCGGCACCCCTCCTCGCCCAGCCCCGGAGGGCCAGCGCCGGCCCGGTTCCCCCACTCACGAGGTACTCGGGTACCGCTGCCCCCCACTGCACGCCACTCTACCCCACTACCCCCCACCTGGCCGCCCCTAGAAGCCCTCGGGACGCGCTGCATCCCCCCTGCTCACAGCCTGATGACGGCCACCCCGGGGAACCGTTCGGTGGCCGACGGCGGGGTATTCCGATACAAAGCGGCGGGACGTACGGTGGCATGCGGCAGCCGGGGCGCATCTGTTGTCCTCGCGGTGTCTTTACAGAGACCGTTCAGCCCACCGATCACTACCAAAATGGGATATTCAGGACACGTCGCCGTTCGGCGTGTCGGGACGGGCGCCGACGCCTCGTGCGGCAGGTGTCACACTCGCAACGCAGGAAGCGCGCGCCCGCGGGGGCCAGAGGCCCGTGTGCGCGGGTGTTTGTCCGTGACATTCATGCGTGAGGAGCCGACGTGGCCGTCAGCGACCCAGGGTTGCTCCATTGGAGAGATCCAGGTCCGTCCGACCTCGGGGTGCTCGCGGACGTCGTCGCGCGCATCGCGCGGGCCATGGAGACCGTCATCGACGGCAAGACCCAGGTCATCCGCACGACCCTGGTGGTCCTGCTGGCCGAGGGTCATCTGCTCATCGAGGACGTCCCCGGCGTGGGTAAGACGATGCTGGCCAAAGCCCTGG
Source organism: Frankia alni (assembly GCA_026225295.1). Taxonomy (GTDB): domain Bacteria; phylum Actinomycetota; class Actinomycetes; order Frankiales; family Frankiaceae; genus JAMFSN01. The sequence goes on along the minus strand of JAMFSN010000129.1, from coordinate 25,301 downwards.
CCCGCTCCGTCGACGCCCGGGTCCGCCGGATCCAGTTCACCCCGGACCTGCTGCCCAGCGATGTCACCGGCGTCAGCGTCTACAACCAGGACACCCGGGACTTCGAGTTCCGGCCCGGCCCGGTGTTCGCGAACATCGTCGTCGGGGACGAGATCAACCGGGCTTCTCCCAAAGCGCAGTCCGCGCTGCTGGAGAGTATGGAAGAGCACCAGGTGACGGTGGACGGCGTCACCTACCGCCTCGAGTCGCCGTTCATGGTCGTCGCGACCCAGAACCCGATCGAGATGGAGGGGACCTACCCCCTGCCCGAGGCCCAGCGCGACCGGTTCACCGCGCGGCTGTCGATGGGGTACCCGTCCCCGAACGCCGAACTGGAAATGGTCGACAGCCACGGCACCGGCGATCCGCTGGGCGACCTGGCCCCGGTCACCACCGCCGCCGAGATCACCAAGCTGGCCGCGCTGGTCCGGACCATCCACGTGTCCGAGGAGGTCCGCCGGTACGTCGTGGACCTGGTCGGGGCGACCCGGCGTCATCCCGACCTGATCCTGGGCGCCTCCCCGCGGGCCACCCTGCACCTGCTGCGGGCCGCGCGGGCCTCGGCGGCGATCGACGGGCGGGGCTTCGTTCTGCCCGACGACGTGCAGGCCCTGGCCGAGCCGGTGCTCGCCCACCGCTTGATGCCGAACCCGGAACTGGCCGCCCCCGGCGCGACCAACGACACGGCGTCCCGGATCGTGGCCGAGATCGTGGCCCGGGTGGCCATTCCCCGGCCCGGCCAGGGCCGGCCGGCCCTGCGCGGGCGGTAGACCGGGCGTGCGGGGTCTGCGGACCGCCCTGTCCGGGCTGACCACCCGGGGCCGTTGCTTCATCGCCGCCGGCGCCGCGTCGACCGGCTGCGGGCTCTTACTGGGCGAGTTGGATCTGGTCCGGATCGGCGTTCTGCTGATGATCCTGCCGGTGGTCGCCGCGACCATGGTCGCCCGGACCCGTTACCGCCTGGCCTGCAGCCGGTTCCTCGACTCGCCGCGGCTGGCCGCCGGCGGGTCGGCCACCGTCACCCTCCGGCTGAACAATGTCGGCCGGTTGAAGACCTCCGTCCTGTTGGTCGAGGACGAGGTGCCGCCCCGGCTGGGGGCCCGGACCCGCTTCGTGCTGGACCGCATCGAGGCCGGCGGCCGGCGCGATCTGAGTTATCCGCTGCGGGGCAGCCTGCGGGGCCGCTACCAGGTCGGCCCGCTGACGGTCCGGCTGTCCGATCCGTTCGGCCTGTGCGAACTGAACCGGTCCTTCCGCGACCGGGACGAACTGATCGTGTCGCCGGCCATCGAGCCGATCCCCCGCCTCCGGCGGATGGGGGCCGCGCTGATGCCCGACGGGCACAGCCGCAGCGCCGCCGCCTCGGGCGACGACGACACCGCCACCCGGGCCTACCGCCACGGCGACGACCTGCGCCGGGTCCACTGGCGCAGCACCGCCCGGGCCGGCGAGCTGATGGTGCGGCGGGAGGAGGCGCCCCGTTCGAGCCGGGCCACCATCCTGCTCGACACGCGGGCCTCGGCCTGGAGCGGCGGCGGTCCCACCTCGTCGTTCGAATGGGCGGTGGGCGCGGCGGCGTCGGTCGCGAGCGCGGTCGCCCGGTCCGGCTTCGCGCCCCGCCTGGTCCTCGACACCGGCAAGGAGAAGGTCGGGAGCGCGGCCGCGTTCGGCCCGCTGCTCGACGAACTGGCCGTGATCATGCCGACCGACGGCGCCACGCTGGCTCCCGCGCTGGCCCGGCTGCGGACCGGCGCGCCGGCCGGCCTGACCGTGGCGGTCCTCGGGCGGATGGGCCCGGCCGACGCCGCCCTCATTGCCCGGGCCCGGCCGGCCGCCTCCACCGGCATCGCCCTGCTGGTCGACACCCAGTCGTGGGCCGGCGTCGCGGACGACCCACTGGGTCGGCCGTCGGCGGCCGAGCTGACCGATCAGGCAGCCGCCCAGGCCACGGCCCGCGCGACGCTGTGGCGGGCCGGCTGGCTGGTCGCCGAGGCCCGCTACGGCGACTCCCTGGCCACGGTGTGGCCGGCCAGCGCCCGCCGCTCCGGGACCCCCGGTCGCACGGCCCGGGGCCGGGCCCACGCCGGCGCGGGCGCCGTACCCCAGGCCGGATGGCCGGCTGATGCGGGCCGGTGAGCCGATGACCGGACGCGTGTCGACGACCATCGCCGTCGCGCTCGGACCGGCCCTGGCGGCGACCGCCTTCACCCGGCTGTTCGCCGGGTTCGCCTGGTGGTACGGGCCGATCCTGGTCTCGGTGATCGTCGCCGCGGCGACGATGGCCCTGCCGCGGTTCATCCGGATCAGCCCCGCGGTCCACGTCGCCGGGGGCGCGGTCGCGCTGTTGCTGATGGTCACGATCCTGTGCGCGCCGCGGTCGGCGATCGGGGGCGTCATCCCGACCCCGGACACGATCGCCGACCTGGTCCGGCTGCTGGGCGACGGTCGTAGGGACGTGAGCCGGCTGGCCGCGCCGGTCCCCCGCCGCAACGGGTTGCTCCTGCTGCTCGTGCTGGCCATGTACCTGGTCACCGTGGCCGTGGATGCGCTGGCCGTGCGGCTGGCCCGGCCGACCCTGGCCGGGCTGCCGCTGTTGGCCCTGGTTGTCTTCCCGGCCGCCCTGCTGCCGTCGGCCGGGATCGGGCTGGTCCCGTTCGTGCTCGGCGCGGCCGGCTACCTGGCCCTGCTTCTGCAGGAAGGCCGGGCGACGGTCGGCGGCTGGGGTCACCACGTCGGGCGCGGGCCGCGGCCGCGGGTGCCGGTCGGCGCGGCCGGCGCGGGGATCGGGGTGGTCGCGCTCGGGTTGGCCGTGGCGGTGCCGTTCGCCCTGTCGGCGGTGTCGCCGGGCGGCAGTTCCCGGCTGTACGGCAGCGGTCCGTTCTCCGGCGGTGGGCGGGCGGCGAAAACCTCGACGACCGTGGAGCCCCCCATGGTCACGATGACCCAGCAGCTCCACGACGCCCGGGCCATCCCGCTGCTGCGGGTCATCACGACCCGGCCGCAGTACCTGCGCCTGACCGCCCTCGAGGACTTCGACGGGGTGCAGTTCACGCTCGGCCGGCTCAACGCGACGAAGGACGATGAGATCAACCGGGGCCTGCCGGCGATCGCCACGACGACCCCGACCACCACCGTGACGTCATCGGTCCGGGTCGCCCCGCAGTTCGCCGAGCACTATCTGCCGTTGCCGGGCACGCCCCGCTCGATGTCGAAGCTGTCGGGCGACTGGCGAATGTCCACCCAGACCGGCACCGTCTTCTCGGTCGGCGACACCTCGGCCAACAAGAACTACACCGTCCGGACCGTGGTTCCCAACCCGAGCCGGACGGAGCTGGAAGCGCAGCGCCTCGGCCCGGTCCCGGGTCCCATCACGCCCGACGCCCAGGTTCCGACGACGGTCAGCCCGCGGGTCCGGGCCCTGGCCCGGACCGTCACGGCCGGCGCGACGACCCAGTTCGACAAGGCCCTGAAGATCCAGGACTACCTGCGTAGCAGTTTGTTCACCTATGACCTGACCGGCGCGCCGACCAACAGTCAGGGGGCGCTCGACGCCTTCCTGTTCAGCAACCGGCGCGGCTACTGCGAGCAGTTCGCCACGGCGATGGCCGTCATGCTGCGGACGCTGGGGATCCCGACCCGGATCGCGGTCGGCTTCAGCCCCGGGACCCCCCTGCCGGACGGGAGCTACCTGGTCACCAACCACGACGCCCACGCCTGGCCGGAAGTGTGGTTCCCGCGGTCGGGGTGGGTGACGTTCGAGCCGACACCCGCCCCCGACCGGGGCGTCAACCCGCCGCCGTACGCCGACGCGGCGTCCAGTCTGGCCACTCCGGCCCCCGCGCCGCAGCCGGCCGCGACCGCCACGCCGGCCGCCGGCGCGGGCGCCCCGACCCCGCGCGCGACCGCCCCCGCGCTGAAGGCGCCGGCCCCGATCACGGTCACCGGCCACGGCGGAGGTGGCGGCGGGTGGCCGTCGATCCTGGTGGTGCTGCTGATCCTGGCACTGCTCGCCCTGGGTGCGGTGCCGGCTGTCGTGCGGGCCCGGTTGCGGGGCCGACGGCTGCGGCCCGAGGGTCCGGGCCGCGGCCGGGGCCCGGCGCCCGAGGTGGCCCGGGCCAAGGTCCACGCGGCCTGGAGTGAGCTGGTGGACGCCGCGGTGGACCTCGGCTGGCCGATCGGCCCGCAGGAGTCGCCCCGGGCCTACGCGGCCCGGTTGGCGGCCAACCTGGGCCCCGAGCGGACGCGCGACCCGGAGGCCGGAGTCGACGGGGTGGCCCGGACCGAGACGATCGCGGTGGGCGGCCCGAACGGTTCACCCGGGGCGGCCCCGCGCGCCGAGGATCGGCCCGGGCGGGGAGCCGGTCGGGCCCGCCGACCCGGTCGACGCTCGGGCCCGACCGGTTCCCGGCCGCCCGGCCGGTCCGGGTCCGACCGGGTCCGGCGCGGAACCGGTGCCGACGGTCGGCCGGCCGTCCCGGGCGTCCGGGAAGCTGTGACCCGGCTGGGTTCGGCCGAGGAGAATGCCCGGTACGCGCCGTCGGCGATGCTGGCCGGGCTGGACGGCTCGGGGTTGTCGAAGGACGTGCGGCTGGTGGCCCGGGGCCTGCGGGCGCAGACCTCACCGACCCGGCGGGTCTGGGCGACCATCGCGCCGAAGTCGGTGTTGGCCACGTTCGGATCGCGGGCCCGGTCGGGAATGCGGTCGTTGCGGGCGAACCCCCGCCGACGGGGGTCCGGAGTGGCCGGTAGCGCCGCCGTCAGAGCCCGCCGCGGTCTTCCCACCGACGGCGCCAGCGCTCCTCGAGACGTTCGGTGAACGGGGTCCGGCGTCCGCGCGACCGCCGGGCCCGCCGGGCCGCGAGCTCGTTGTTGTTGCCCCGCCCGCTGATCCGCTTGAGGTCAGCGGCCGCCCGGACTCCGGCCAGGAGCATCAGCGCGAAGCCGATGACCCCGAGGATCACGGTATAAGGCGACTTGTTGAGGCTCACCCCGACGATCAGCGCGGCGAGGCCGAGCAGGAAGACCAGAAGTCCCCGCCACAGGCGACGAAGCAGATAGGTGCGCGGGTTCGTCGTGCGGACGGTATTGGCGAACTTCGGATCGTCCTGGACGAGCGCGCGCTCGATCTGCTCGAGCAGACGCTGCTCGTGCTCAGAGAGCGGCATTGACGCTCCTCCCACCAACCTCCGGATCCGCCCGGTCCGGACCCGATATTTAAGAATAGGCATCCCGGGACGGCAACGGTAGGAGACGGTCCATGCCCGTCGGGCCGAAGCCTCCTGTAGTGCCGGTCTCCCCGCCGTTTCCGAGGGCCGGGCGGCCCCGTCGCGAGCCGACCGGTCCGGTTCCGTCACCGGTCCGTCACGGGACGTCCTCCCCGGTCGGAGGCTGATCCATGCGGGCCACCGTCTCCGCCCGGCCGGGAATCGGCAGCGGGGGCCCGCCGGGGCCGGCCGGCCCCGGCGGCCCGACCAGGCTCGCCGGCCGGACCGCTCCCCGCCCGAACCGGGACGCCGCACGATCGACCGCCCGGTCGGCTTCCCGCCAGCCCATCAAGCGTTCTCCCAGCTCAAGCTGGTGAGTAGACCCGTCGGCGGCGGAGATGACCTCGATCCGGACACCGAGCAGCCGGAGCGCCGGGAGGGGGGCCAGCCCGTCCAGGAGACCGCGGGCCGTCGCGTAGATGAGCTGGGTGACATCGGTGGCCTCGGGCAGGCTGCGGGACCGGGTGATGGTCGTGAAGTCGGCGTGGCGAACCTTGATCGATATCGTGCGACCGACGAGACCGGCCTCCCGGAGGCGCCCGGCGCTGCGTTCGGCGAGCGCGAGCAACTCTCGGGCCAATCGGGTGTTGTCCGTCACGTCCGTGTCGAACGTCGTCTCGGCACCGACGCTGCGTTCGGCCTCGTGGGGGGTGACGGCGCGATCATCGATGCCGGCCGCCAGCGCGGCGAGGTGCGCGCCGGCCGCCACCCCCACCGCTCGCTGAAGGGTCGTCAGCGGGGTCGCGGCCAGGTCGCCAATGGTCCGCAGCCCGAGGCGTTCGAGCGTTTGACCGGTGCGGGCCCCGACCCCCCACAGGGTCGAGACCGGTAGCGGATGGAGAAACGCGGTCACACCGTCGGCCGGAACGACCAGCAGACCGTCGGGCTTACAGCGGGCCGAGGCGATCTTGGCGACCATCATCGACGGGGCAGCCCCGACGGAGCAGGTCAGCCGCTGGGTGGCGACGATGCGGGCGCGGATGGCGCCCGCGATCGTGGCCGGGGACCCGAGCCGGCGCCGGGCACCGGCGACATCCAGAAACGCCTCGTCGACCGAGAGCGGCTGCACGAGCGGCGTGACCTCACGGAACACGGCCATGATCTCTTTGGACGCGGCCCGGTAGGCGTTCTGGTCGGGCGGGACGACCACCGCGGCGGGACACATCCGCCGGGCCCGCCCCATCGGCATCGCGCTGCGCACGCCGTACCGGCGGGCCTCGTAGGTGGCCGACAGCACCACCCCCCGGACCCCGCCGCCCACGATCACGGGCCGTCCGCGCAGCTCGGGGCGTCGGCGGACCTCGACGGCGGCGAAGAACGCGTCCATGTCGACGTGCAGGACCGTGCTGCCGCGATCGTCGACGGCCGCCTGGTCGCGGGGCGCCTGGTCGCGGATCACCGGTCGGGGGGACGCCGGGCCAGCACGTGGAGTTGGGTCGCGATGTCGATGTAGGGCGCCATGGTGGACGCGGCCAGCTCGAGGCGCAGGAGGGCCTCGGCGGCTGTCTGGTCGGCCTCCGCGAGCGCGCTGGGCACAAGATCAACGAAGACGCGCACCCCGTGGATGAAGCTCACCCGGGCGCCGGCGCCGTTGACCAGCTTCGCGAGACCGGCGGCATCGAAACGTCGGGCCGCCGTTCCCGCGCTTGCCGCTCCTGGGCCGGCCACGCCCGGGTTGCCGCCAGCGCCCGGACCGGGCGTTCCCGCGCCGGCCGCGACCGGCGCGTCGAGCGCCTCGGCCAGGACGGCGGCGGCGGCGGTGAACTTCCCGGCGACCGCCCGGGCCAGCACGGCCGCGGCCCGGTTAGCGGCCAGCACGCTGAGCAGGCCGCCGGGTCGCAGCGCGCGCACCGCCGTGACCAGGGCGTCGGCGGGCGCGTCCACGAACTCCAACACGTTGTGGCACAGGACGAGGTCGGCCGCGTTCCGGTCGACGACCTCGAGCAGGTTCGTCAGGTCGCCCTGCCGGCCGTGGACCAGATCACCGACGCCTCGTTCGGTCGCCCGCCGGGCGAGGGACGCGAGCGCGTCCGGACTCGGGTCGACGACCGTGACGTCGTGGCCCTGTTCGGCGAGCGGAACGGCGAACCCGCCCGATCCGCCGCCGGCATCGACGACCGCCAGCCGCCGGTCGGGAGCGCTTTCGTTGATCGCTTGTCGCAAGCCGTGCCAGATGGTCGCCTGCCGCAGGTCGACCCACGAGACGGACCGGTTCACCACAGGCACCCGCGCCTCCCGCTCATTGCCGACGGGACAACAGTAGCGACGGCCGCCGACAGTTTCCGATCGCGGCCCGGGCGGCTGTCGCGCCGGGTGACCGGGCGGCACCGGCCGGCGGTCGGTACACGGCCAGGTCGGAAAACTCGGTCAGAGGCCGGTTGAAGAACGCCGTCAGAGTGGCTGACCAGGCAGGACGAGTCCGATCGCCACCCCGACGGCCAGGCCACCGAGCGACACGCCGAACACCCGAAGCAGCCAGCCCGGCCGGCGGCGGTGGCGGCCGGGGACGGGTCGTGACCCGAGCAGGTGTGGAACCGGGAGCGAAGACACCGGGAGCCTCCAGAAGAACCACTGAAACAATGAGATGTAACTCATAGTGAGAACTGGGTTGCCCGATCGCAAGATGATCACGACTCGGCCGGCTCCACGACTCATCGGGACGACGGGTTCTGACCCTCCGATCCGCGGCTATCGACCGGTCCGCGAACTACGTGCAGAAATTCCAGGCCCGACAACCGGCCGGTGCGGGCCACCCGGGTCAGTACCTCGTCCGTCGTGAACAGCGCGGTCTGCCCGTCCGGTTCCTCGTCGGCCAGGCGCCAGCGGAGCCCGCCACCGGGGCGTGGGTCACCGGAAGTCCCGGGACTGGATGCCGCCGGACAGATCGAGCCGCTCGAGACCATCGGCGATGACGTTCGCGACCCCGTCCACCTTCTCGAGCCGGCCCCGGACGATCAACGCACCGGCGGTGCGCGCCACCGTGCGGTAGCGCGTCCACAGCCCCCGGGAACAGATGATGTTCGCCATACCGGTCTCGTCCTCCAGGTTGAGAAATGTCGTCCCGCGGGCCGTCGCCGGTCGCTGCCGGTGGGTGACCACCCCGGCGACCCGGATCCGCCGGCCGTGTTCCGCGACCCGCACCTGCGCGGCCGTCAGCACCCCCTCCGCGTCGAGGTGCTCCCGGACGTACTGGGTCGGGTAACTGTCGGGTGAGATCCCGGTCGCCCACAGGTTCGCCACGGTGCGCTCGTCATCGGTCAGATCGGGCAGGAAGGGCGCCACGGCCGTCACGTCGGCCCCGACGACCATCCCGGCCAGACGTCCGGGCCGGGCCTGCGCGACCGCTCCGGCCGCCCACAGCGCCTCCCGTCGGGACAGCCCGAAGCACCCGAACGCCCCGGCCGTCGACAACGCCTCGACCTGCCGCTCGGTCACTCCGGTCCGGCGGACCAGATCGGCCATGTCGAGGTACAGGCCGCCCGTCCAACGATCGGCGACGATCCGGTCGGCGACCTCATCGGTGACATGACGGACCCCGCCGAGCCCGATCCGGACGGCGGGCCGGTCCGGCTCGTCCGGTTCCAGTGCGGCGTCCGCCCCGGAGGCGTTGATGTCCGGGCCCCGCACGACCACCCCGTGTCGGCGAGCGTCCGCGACCAGTGACTGGGGTGAGTAGAACCCCATGGGTTGGGCGTTCAGGATCGCCGCGCAGAACGCGGCCGGGTAATGCAGTTTCACCCAGGAACTGATGTAGACGAGATGAGCGAAGCTCACGGCGTGACTTTCCGGGAAACCGAAGTTCGCGAACGCGGCGAGTTTGCCGAACAAGTCGTCGGCGACCGCACCGGTGATGCCGTTCGCCGCCATTCCCTCGTAAAGCCGCGACCGCAGGCGTTCCATCCGCTCGGTGGAACGCTTGGAACCCATCGCCCGTCGTAGCTCATCGGCTTCCTGCGGAGTGCAACCGGCGACATCGATCGCCATCTGCATGAGCTGTTCCTGGAAGAGCGGGACGCCGAGCGTCTTACGCAGCGATTTCTCCAGCAACGGATGCGGGTAGGTGATCTGGCTCGGATCTTTGCGGCGCCGGATGTAGGGGTGGACCGAGCCGCCCTGAATCGGTCCCGGTCGGATGAGCGCCACTTCTACGACCAGGTCGTAGAACGTCCGGGGGCGCAGCCGGGGCAGCGTTGCCATCTGGGCCCGACTTTCGACCTGGAACACCCCGATCGAGTCGGCGGCGCACAGCATGTCGTAGACCGCCGCGTCTTCCTTGGGGATGGAGGAAAGGTCGAGCCGACGGCCGTGGTGAAGGTCGATGAGGTCGAACACCCCGTGCAGCATCGACAGCATTCCGAGACCGAGCAGGTCGAACTTGACCAGTCGGGCGGCCGCGCAGTCCTCCTTGTCCCACTGGATCACGGTGCGACCAGGCATCCGGGCCCACTCCACGGGCACCACTTCGCAGACCGGGCGGTCGCAGATGACCATTCCGCCGGAATGAATACCCAGGTGACGCGGGAACCGGCTGATGCGGTTGGCCAGGTCGAGCACGTCGTCGGGGATGTCGTGTCCGATCGCGACCCCGCTCGGCAGGCCCGGCCGCTCCGACGGCAGGGGCCCTACGGAAAGACCCGGGTCCGAGGATGCGGGCCTTTCCGTAGGGGACGGACCGGGCGGATCGTCCGACGTATCCGGCGGCGCCGGGGGCGGGTGATCGCTCGATTGGCCGGCCGGGACCGGCGGGAGGGGGTCCCACCGTTCGATCTGCTTGGACCACGCGTCCTGTTGTCCCGGTGAATAGCCGAGCGCTCGGGCCATGTCGCGCACCGCCGACCGGGGCCGGTAGCTGATCACATTGGCCACCTGTGCCGCGCACTCCCGGCCGTACCGGGTGTAGACGTATTGGATCACTTCTTCGCGGCGGCCCGATTCGATGTCGAGATCGATGTCGGGAGGTCCATCCCGTTCGGGTGCGAGGAACCGTTCGAAAAGCAGCTTGAAACCCACCGCGTCCACGCCGGTGATCCCGAGCGCATAGCAGACGGCGGAGTTCGCGGCAGAACCCCGCCCCTGACACAGAATGCCGGCCCGACGACAAAATTCGGTGATGTCGTTGACGATCAGGAAATACCCGGGGAACTCGAGTTGCTCGATCAGGTCCAGTTCATGGTCGATCTGCTTCCACGCGTGGCGGGCGACCGGTTCTGAGCGGCGTCCGTACCGACCGGCCCCACCCCGCTCGGTGAGGTGACGCAACCAGCTCGCCTCGGTGTGGCCGGGCGGCACGGGAAAGTCGGGCAGTTTCGGCTCGATGAGTTCCAGTTCGAATGCGCACTCGTCCCCGATACGGGCGGCTCGCTCCACCGCACCCGGGTACCGGGCGAACCGGGCGGCCATCTCACCTGGGGACCGCAGGTGAGCGGTGCCCGCCGACGGCAACCAGCCGTCCATGTCGTCGAGGGCGCGCCGCGCCCGAACGGCGGCCATCGCCGCTGCCAGCCGATAACCGGCCGGCGTCGCGTAGTGGACGTTGTTTGTCGCGACGGTGTCGAGTCGGTGCTCGCCGGCCAACCGGAAGAGGATGTCGTTACGTTCCGTGTCGCGCGGATCCCCGTGATCGGTCAGCTCGACAACCACGTTGTCGCGACCGAAAAGGCCGACCAACCGATCGAGGGCCCGGCCGGCCGCCGCGGGACCGCCGGCCGCGAGGGCCGCCCGGACGCTCCCCTTGCGACATCCGGTGAGCACCAACCAGCGGCCGTCGGCGACCGCCGCGAACGCCTCGGGCCGGGCGACGAGCCGGCCCTTCTCCCGGCCGGCCAGGTGGGCATCGCTGAGCGCGCGGGACAGCCGGGCGTAGCCGATGTGATCGCGGGCCAGCACCAGCAGATGCTCCCCTTCGGGATCGGGCGCACCGCCCCGGGGCTCCGACCGGCCGGTCGCCACCTCGGCGCCGAACAACGTGGGCAGGCCCACCTCCCGCGCCGCTTCGGCGAAACGGACCACGCCGTACAGCCCGTCGTGGTCGGTGATCGCCAGTGCGGACAGCCCGATGCGGGCCGCCTCGGCAACCAGATCTTCCGGCTGGCTCGCTCCGTCCAGGAAGCTGAAGGCCGAGTGGCAGTGCAGCTCCGCATAACGCGGACCGCTCCGGCGGGACGGGCTGCTGGCGGAACTCCCCAGCTCTGCCGGTCGATGAGAATTGGCCTCCGCCAGTGGAGCCGCCGGGGCCGGGGGGGCGACCGGCGCGCCGGTGCCTGAGCCGCCGCCGGCCGAGCCGTCCGAATCAACCGAACCAGCCGGGCCCGGCAAGGCACCCGGGCCGTCCGAACCGGGCTTTGGTGGTAGCGGCTTTCCGGACAGCCGCTGTTCGAGTTCCACCCACGGGATCGGCGGATTCCACCATCCCGTCATCGTCGGATTCCGTCAGTCATAGACGGCCTCCGCCCACCAACGACCGTGCTCCAGCGCGAGCAGCCACGCCGGACCGGACCGCGGCGCAACCTGGAATCGGGCCTTGCGGCGGTGCGTCGCGCTGTCCCACCAGCGCTCATCGACCGGCCACGGACCCGCCCAGGCCACCACCTCCAGATCCACCCCGCCCGCTACGACCAGCCGGACCGGCGGAGCGGTCACGGCGCAGCGACCGGTCACCCCGACCGGAGCACCGGATGCGTCAGACAGAACCGCCGGCCGGGGATCAGGGAGGACTGTTGCCGGCGCGGGCCCTGGTAGGGCGCCGGGCCAGGGCTTGGAATTGCGCTCGTCCCGTACACGGGGAGCCCCGTCAGGACCCTCGCGGTCCGACCCGGAACCATCACTTCCGGAGTCACCGGATCTGGTGTCGTCCGGCGCCGAACTCCGTGCTCCGGGACCGCCTGACGCAAAACCACCCGGCCGAAAACCACCCGGCCCCCAGGTCGCGGGCCCGAAATCGGTCCGCGGTTCTCCCCACGGCACCAGCCGGACCCGTTCGGCCGGCCCGCGACCTCCGACCACCTGCGCGGTCATCACCGCGTCCGGCCCGAGCAAACCCTGGACCCGGGCGAGCGCCCGGGTGACCCGGGCCGCCGCGCTACCCCCGTCCCCCCACAATCCGAGCTGCCGGCCGGCGGCCGTGACGACTTCCTCCGGGACGATGCGGAGCAGGGTCACTCCCGCGGTGGGCTGGACAGCGGGAGCCGTACCGGCCAGCCAACCGTCGAGCTGCCACCGGACCCGTTCGGCGATAGCCACCGCCGTCAACGGGCCGTCGTGACGCCAGACGCGACCGAACTGTTCACCGTGTTCGGTCTGAGCCTCGATGCGGATGCGCGTGCAGGCCAGATTGGCGTCGACCAACCGGTCGTACACCTGCTCGGCCAGATTCTTCGCGGCGAAAACCGCGAGTTCGACCCGGTCCGCTGGAGGGTCCAGCTCGCAACTGACCGCCAGCTCAAGCGGCGGTACGCGGGCAGTAGGAGAGTGGCCGTCCCGTCCGCGGGCCAGTCGATGGGCCTGGGCGCCGTCGGGCCCGAACCGGGCGAGCACATCCGGCGCCGGCAACCGGGCGACGTCCCCCAGAGTGGTGAGACCCAGCCGCCGGAGCAGTTCGGCCAGCTCGGGCTGACCGAGGAGCTCGACGGGCATGGGGGCCAGGAACTCCCGCGTTCCATCCGGGGGCACGACCTGGTCGGCGCGCGCCGCGAGGACGGCCGCGAACGGACCGCCTGCGACTCCCGTCCGACAGGCCACCTCCGTCCGCGAACGGACCATCTGCCGCACCTGGACGGTCAGCTGATCGTCGCCGCCGAAATAACGCGCGCCCCCACGGGACGGAACGACGCACAGCCCGGGACGCATCACCTCGACGCCCGGAACCACGGTTTCGACCGCCGCGATCACCGGTTCGAAGGCCCGCGCATCCCGGGCCGGGTCGTCCGGAATGAGCTGGAGCTCGGGGCAGCGGGACTGCGCGTCCCGGCGCCGTAGTCCCACGACGACCCCGGCCACCCGCGCGGCTCCGGTACAGGCCCACACCCGACCGGCCCGCAGTACCGCCGCGATGGTGCCCGGATCAACCCGGGCGGCGACGAGCGGCCAGTCCGGCACCCAGACCGCGAGCGTCCGGACCGGCGGCGTCACGCGACCACCTCCCGGACCACGACTGCCGCCGAACGGGGAGCGGCGGTGGTCGATCCGGCGGGTCGGCCGGCGAGATCCTCACCCGCCAGCCACAGCTGGACCTGCCGGGGGCGGGCAAAACTCCCCCGACCTTCCGCATGAATCTCGGCCTGGTGACCGCGCAGATATCCGTGCCCGTCGCCCAGACCGTTCCAGTGCTGCCTGGTCACGGAGAGCCGAAGGTCGGCTCCTTCCCACGGTCCGAGCGGGACCAGCAGCGAGCCCCGCTCCCGGGCGCGGGCCGCCAATCGGCGGGCATCGGTGGATGAGACCCGGGTGGAAGGGCACACCGCCACCATTTCGAAGGCATCCAGCAACGCCGCCGTCACCGATTGCCAGGCAGCACCCGGCTGCGCGACCAACGCCAGTCGATCCAGCGCGATCCCCGACTCGGACGCCGCCACCGCGCCGAAGGAGGCCATCCCGACCACCGCGCACCAGGCACCCGACCGGGACGCCCCACTCAACAAAGCCAGCAGCAGAGACGTCGAATCAGCGACGGTCACCGTCGAACCGCGGCGCAGGCCGCCCTCGGGAAACAGCGACGCCAGCCCCGGGATGACCGGGAGGAGCTGCTCGCCGGCCGGTCCCCGGTGACGTTCCACACCGGGGACCATGGTCCCGATCCGGGGAACCGGGGAGAGCACGGAGGCGGCGGCCATCGTTACCTGACCCGCTGATCTTCGTCTGCGTCCACCGGACCCAGCACCGGCTGATGGAGCAACCCGAGGGTCACTTCGACAACCTCCAGGAACGCTTCGCTCTGACGGATCAGGTCGTCGGCATCCCGCCTGGTCACCACCGGGAGACCGGCCTCGGCGGCGGACCGCTTGGCCGCTCCGGCCGCGAAGAAATTCGCCCACTCCTCAAGCTCAGGCGCGACGCGGACGAGCAGCCGCCAGGCGCTCAGCGGGCGTCCCCGGTGACCGGGGACGGACTGGGCCCGGTCGGCCAGTACCGCGGCGGCCAGCCGCAGAGCAGACAGATGCGCGAGGGCGTAGCGCTCGCCCGGCACGGGCGCGAGGGCCGCTTCGGTGAGGCCGGTGCGGGCGGCGGCCAGCAGAGCGTCCCGTGACCGCCGGGGCAGTCCGATCGGCGGTGGTGTCAGCCGGACCGGTGGCCGGGTGCGGGAGGAAGTGGCGGTGGAAACGGGGGCGGTACGGACCGGAAGCGGTGCTGTAATGCCCATGACGTCACGCCCGCACACGGTCGGAGCGCCGGTCGGTGATCCGGGCGTCGGAACCGTCACCGACATCGACGTGGGCGATCTGAACGTGGGCGACGCCAACCGGATCGACGTCGATCGCATGGTCGCCGGCGCGGGCGCGGGCGGGATCCATGGCGGGTCCGTTCACAGGACCACTCCTCACGGTTGTCGATCCGGATGGATCGTGCGAACATGTGTTCGAACGAGTTCCAGTAAACCCGGCCCGCGAGGAAGCGTCAATGCCGATCCAGGCCCCACCGGGTGGCCCGACGAGATGGACGAACGAGCCCGCGCGGGTGATGCGCGAAGACGCATCACTCCAGATGGCGCGGTGGACGAACCACTCCCGACACACATCCGCGACCCGGTCGCGGCCCAGCGGTCAGCATTGTCATTCCATGATCATCTCTGGGTGATCCTGAACAATTCCAGGGGCATCCCATGCGCCAACCCAGCGCCACCTCGGCCCGAGCCGTGGGTCGGTGGCCGTTTATTCCACCGGCCGGTCAGGCCGCGTTTCCCCGGCGGCCGACCGCGTCCACCGTCTCCCGGATCCGACCGGCATTGTGGGGACGCCGGTCGGTGGCCTCCTCGACCGCCGACTCCATGGCGTTCACGGCCGATGCCGACGTCGCGACCCCCACCCAGAGCAGGAACCAGCCCATAGCGAGCAGCACCGCCGGGTCAGGAGCCCGACCCGCCTCGTGGTCGACCTCATCCACGAGCATGATCGCGGTCCCGTCGTGGGCGAACAGAACGAGATTGCTTCCCCGCAGCGTCACGAAGCCGCACTCGAATGCCCACCGGTCAGGGGCCACCCACCGCACGACCGAGCCGTCGGCGAAGGCAACCGTGCCGCGGCTCCGGCGGGCGGGCCGGAAAACGGCGATCGGCACCCGGCTGAACGGGTCGGTGACCCGCACCCCGCGGCCGTCCAGGTCTATCCGAAATACCAGCGCCCGCCCCTCAAGCGACAACTCGACGGCCCCCCGGAGGGTCCAGTCCGCGCGCACGGCCTCAAGCGTCGCGGCATCCGCCGGCAGCACGAGCCGGGCCCCGGTCCTTTTCTCCCGCGAGCACACCAGTTCCCGCGGGGTCTGGTCATCGGTGACGATCGTCAGACCGGCCATCGCCCACCTCCTGTCATCCGCCGCCCGGTCCGACGACCGGTCTTTGTGGCACGCTCAGTTGAGCAAGGGGTGCTCAACGCACGGTGCACGTTCCGTCATGGCCGGCATTGATGCCTTGTTGAGGCACCCCCGCCAGGATGGGAAGTGGCACCCGCGGAGGTGGCCCGGTTCACCGCGCCGACCGCCGCGGGGTGACCGGTACCCGTTGGGAGGAACCTGCGGTACACAGGGAGCCGTGGGCGACGATCGGGTTTCCGCCGTCACCGCACCCGCGACTACGACGGACGCCACAGCCCGCGCCGGCGAAGGTAGGGAAGGGACGGTTTCACCCAGAGCCATGACCTCCGCGCAGCGCCTGCAGTTCCACATCCTCGGGCCGTTGGAGGTCGTCGTCGACGGCCGGGCCGCGCCGCTCGGCGGGCTGCAACGCAAAGTCCTGCTCGCCGTCCTGCTGCTCGAGGCCGGGCACGTCGTGCCGACCCACCGGCTCATTGACGCGGTGTGGGGCGACCCGGCTCCCGACAAAGCCCTGGCCACCTTGCGGACGCACATCAGCGAACTCCGGCGGCGCATCGAGGTGTCCGGCGCGGAGGAGCCGACGGTGCTCATCCGCCAGGGCAGCGGATACACCCTGCGGATCGAGTCAGAACAGGTCGACGCGAACCGGGCCCGGCGGCTGCTCGACGAAGCCCGGCGCGCGCTCGACGACGGCGACCCGGTCGCGGCGACCGCTCCTTTGCAGGAAGCCATGGCACTGTGGCGCGGAGAGGCACTCGCCGACGTCAGTGATTTCCCGTTCGCCGCGGCGCACGCCCAGCGGTTGCGCGATCTACGTCTCGAACTGGCCAAGACGAAGATCTCCGCCGACCTGTCGCTGGGCCGCCACCGCGAGGTGATCGGCGACGTACGGGTGCTGGTCAGTGAGCATCCCCGGGACGAAGGACTCCGACGCGAGCTGGCGATAGCGCTCTACCGCGACGGCCGGCCCGACGAAGCGGCGAAGGTGTGCCGCGACGGGCTCGAGGCCCTCGCCGACCAGGGGCTCGATTCCACGCTTCTGCGCGGCGTCCAGGAGGACGTCCTGCGTGGGGCACCCGCCCTGGCCTGGAGTCCCCCGCGCTCCTTGAACCGGCCGACGCGGGCCGCCCCGACCGGCCAGGGCATGTACCAGCTCCCGCCCGACATCGGCGACTTCACCGGCCGCGGCCGCATCCGGACCCGCCTGATGGAGGCGTTGGACACCGACGCGGCCGACGGTGGAGTCACGATTGCGGCGGTCGCCGGCAAGGCCGGGGTCGGCAAAACCGCCCTGGCCGTCCACGTCGCGCACCAGCTGCGCCCCCGCTTCCCCGAGGCGCTCTACGTCGACCTGCGGGGGACCCAGGCCAAACCGCTGGATCCGGCCCGGGTGCTGTCGCGGTTCGTACAGACGCTCGGGGTGACCCGCGCCGCCGTACCGGTGGATCTCGACGAGCTGATCGAGCTCTACCACGAGACGGTGGCCAACCGCCGAGTGCTGATCATCCTCGACAACGCCGCCGGTGAATGGCAGGTCAGACCGCTGCTTCCGGCGAGCCCGGGAAACGCCGTCATCATTACCAGCCGCGCGCGACTGTCCGGCCTGACCGCCGCCCACTGGATCGTCGATGTCCTGCGGCCGGATGAGGCCGTCGATCTGCTCGCCAAGGTCGCGGGCGCGGACCGGGTGGCCAATGAGCCCGAGGCGGCCCGCGACATCGTCGGCCTGTGCGGCTACCTCCCGTTGGCGGTCCAGATCGCGGGTCGTAAACTTTCCGGCCGCCAGCACTGGAAACTCGCGCGGCTGGTCCAGCGCCTCGGCAACGAACGCGACCGGCTCTCCGAGCTGGAGGTCGGCGACCTGGAGGTGCGGGCGAGCTTCTCCCTGAGCTACGAGGGCCGCCCCGAGGAGGAACGCCGGGCGTTCCGGCTGCTCGCGCTCCCGATCACCGCCGACTTCACCCCCTGGGTCGCGGCCGCCCTGCTCGACATCGACATCGACGAGGCCGAGGACGTCGTCGACCGGTTGGCGGACGCACAACTGCTGGAACCCCGCGGGATCGATGCAACCGGCCAGTCGCGCTACCGCTTCCATGACCTCCTGCGGGCCTTCGCCCGCGAGCGGCTCGGAGAAACCGAATCCGAACTGGTCGAACAGCGGGAGGCGCTCGAGCGGCTGCTCACCGCTTACCTCACGACGCTGGACGCCGCCGTGGGTACCTTCTCCCCCGGAAACAGCCAGGGAATAGGCCGTCGGCGGGGTCCGAGCTGGTCGATCCGCGATCCCGAGGCCGCTCAGGAACTGGTGAGACGGCCACTCACCTGGTTCGGTATCGAACGCGTCAACGTCCTTTCGCTCGTCGAACAGGCCTACGCCACCGGAATGTGGGAAACCACCTGGCTGCTCGCCTACTCCGCAGCCGATCTGTACGAATTCGGCGCCCACTGGGTGGACTGGGAACAGACCCACACGATGGGTCTCGAGGCCGCGCGGCGCGCCGGCGACCGGTTGGCCGAGGCAACGATGCTCAGCAGCCTGGGCGGTCGCGCGCTCGTCCTGGCCTTCGAGCAGGCGTTCTGGCGCCTGGATGCGCCGGGTGACGACCCCAATGGACAGTCCGCCGTGGAGGCCAGCGGCTCGACGCTCGCGCGGCTCGAGGAGGCCACCGAACGGTTCAGCCACGCACGGGACATCTTCGCGGCGCTGGGCGACACGTTCGGTGAGGCGACAGCGCTCCACGGACTGGCCGACGCAGTCCGTGGGCAGGGCCATTTCGGCACCGCACTGGAGTATTTCGAGCGCTCTCTGAGCTTGTTCCGGCACACGGTCGCGCCGGTCGAGGAGGCGCGGGCGCTCGTCTGCCTGGCGATGTGTCATGGCGATCGGCACGAGGTGGGCGACGGTGTGGCCTGCCTCAGTACGAGCCTGTCCATCGCCCGCGACCTCGAGAACGTTCCCCTGGAGGCCTACGCGTTGCGGCGCCTGGGCGATCTGTACCGGCATGCGCGCCAGGCCGAGAACGCGCTGACGAACTACAACGAAAGTCTCCGCATGCTGGTCAGCCTGCCCGACCCGTTGTGGGAGCCGCGGATCCTCTTCCGCCGGGGGGAGATCCTGGCCCAGATCAACGACCCGGTGGGCGCCCGCCGGGCCTGGCAGCAGGCCACCACCGTCATGCGGCAGACCGGATCGCAGGAACTCGGCGCCGCCGAACGGCGAATATCCGGGGCCCGTTCGGCCGAACCGATCGAATTCATCCGGGGCGGCCGCCTGCTGGGCGACTTCGACCCGACGTACTTCATCGACCGGGTAGCAGCCAGCCGCCGACTGGTGCGCATCCTCAACACCTGGACCGACCTGGTTACCGACGCCAACGTCGCGGCCTTCGGGACCGCCCTGGGGGCGGCGCTCGACGGAGGCGCGCTGATTCAGATCCTGCTGCTCGATCCGGATTCCCTCGCGGCCGAGCAACGGGCCGCCGACCTGCGGGGAACCGTCGACGTCCGGGGCCTGATCCGGGAGAACCTGTGGCGGCTCGACGCGCTGCGGGCCACCACCGATCCGACCTTGCGGGCCCGGATGACGGTCCGGGTGTACTCGGAAACCCCGCTGACCGCGTACCACCGCTGGGACAACGGCGCGCTCGTATCGGCCTTCCCGGTCGGACACTCCTCGGCGGCCACCACCCAGCACGAGACAACCGTCGATTCCCCGCTCACCCAGTTCATCGAGCAGCGGTTCGAAAGCCTGTGGAGTCCCGACGGGAGCGTCAGCCTGCAGGACTACCTGAGGCTTCCGCTCCGACTCACCTCCCCCGAAGGACGCCCGCGCGACTACGAGGTCGCGTTCGTCGAGGTGGACGAACTGCTCTACGTCGCCCACGAAGAACTCGCCGGGCTGGCCGAACGGGCGGGACCTGACGGACTGATCGTCGAGCTCATCGGCACGGTCCGGCATCCGGCCCGCCGCCGGGGCCGCTACCGGCTGGTCATACCGATGGTGGAACCGGTCGGCGTGGCCAACCGACTGGAAACCAAGTACGGGGTGCCACGCCGAGGTCTGGCCCGCCTGGTCGATCTCGGCACCCACGTCGCGGGAGCACCCGGTGGCCCGGCCGAAACGTTCGCCCGCCGGGGTGAGGCGATGCGACGGGCCGGGCAGGCGCTGGGGCGCGGCCCGGGACCGCCCGGCCACTCCGTGATCGGGCAACCGCCCGCGCCGGCGGCTGAACAAACCTCCGGACCACCCGGGCCGTTCGACCGGCCGCTGAACGTCTCCGAACGCTGGAATGGCCAGGATCCGGGCCGCGAAGCCGGCCCCGGGCTGAACCATCGAGCTGATCGGCCGTGACCGGTTGGACCGACCTGACCGGCCGGGACCAGCCGGCCGGCACCGAGCAACGCTCCGACGGAATCCGACCGCCGCTGGTCACCTTCGACCTGTGGACCGTCGCCGGTCGCGGGGTGCCCGGCGCCGTGCTGCGGATGGCCCTCGACCGGGTCCACCTGCGGCGGCTGCCCGGGCTGACCTTTGCCAAGCTGCTCGGTACCGGGGACGGGCGCACCTTCACGGTGCGCGACGCCGACCCCCGGCGATGGGCATTGCTGTGCGTCTGGGCCGATCCGCGGAGCGCGCTGGCCTTCGAGCAGTCCGCCACGGCGCGGGCCTGGAACCGGCTCGCGACGCAGCGGTGGCGGACGGAACTGCGGCCGTTGTCGTCGCGGGGCCGCTGGTCGGGCCGGCAGCCGTTCGGCTCCGACGAGCTGTCCGGGGCCCGCCCGACGGCGACCGGGGTCCCCTGGGTCGGCCCCGTCGCCGCCGTGACCCGGGCCCGGCTGGTCCCCCGCCGCGCGCTCTCCTTCTGGCGGGCCGTCCCGCCGGTCTCCGCCGATCTGGCGGCCGCCCCGGGCCTGCGGTTCGCGGCCGGTATCGGCGAGGCACCGGTCGGGCTGCAGGGCACCTTCAGCCTGTGGGACGACGCCCGTTCACTGCGGGCCTTCGCGTACGGGCGCCCCGCACACGCCGCCGTGGTCCGACGGACCGGGAAAGAAGGCTGGTACGCCGAGGAACTGTTCGCACGGTTCGCGGTCCTCGGCGCCCGGGGGTCGGTCGACGGCCGCGAGCCACTCACCCAGCCGGGTCCGCAACTGGCTGGTCAGCGCGGACACTGCCGGGATCCGGCCGATCCGGACTGATCCGGATGCCCCGGGGCATCCGTACCACCCCGCTGCAGATGATCACGCGCCGTGTTGAGCTTTCGTTGACAGTGCTCCGGCACGCTGGGAATTCGTCACACTCGCTGCCGCCGAACTATCACAGATGTCACGGATAGTGTTGTGGCGGACAAAGCGAACGAAGGGGAACGACCCCGGTCCACGACACGGACCGCCAGCTCCGCCTTTTCCTGACCGCGCGGTTTCGCGGGACGACGGTTCGCGGGTGACGCGGCACGCGGTAGTGCCCCCCGCACGACGAAGTGGAGCACGGTTGATGGCTCAGGCGGGTGAGCGGACGACCAACGGCGTCACCGCTCGATTCGGGCCCCGTCGCCTCCTCGTTGCGTCGGCGCTGACCCCCGCGACGCGGGCGGCGCTCGCGGGCCTGCCGTCCGTCGCGTACCTGCCCAGCCTGTCGACCGCGGACACCGAAGCGCTCCGGACGGTCCTCGAGGAGTTGCGGCCCGACACGCTGATCGTCGGCAGCAATTCCGTGGACGGTCCGACGCTTCGGCGGTGGGCCTACGCCGCCCGGGCCCACGGCGAGGGCCCCGGCCTGCTGATCATCCGGCGCGGCACGAGCCTGGCCGCCATCGACGTCGCCGCCGCGGCTGAGCTGGGCATTGCGGTTCGCAACACTCCAGAGGTCAACGCCCGGTACCTCGCCCGGTACGTCGTCGACGAGCTCTGCGCCGACCTCGACCCGGCGGCCGGACCGCGCGATGTCGGCCTGGTGGGAGCCGGCGCGATCAACAGCACCGTCGCCCGCCTGCTCGTCGGCGCCGGCCACCACGTCGTGATCCACACCCCGGGACTGGCCGCCCAGGACGGCGCCCGGTGGGGTCCGTGGCTCGCGGCCGCCGACCTGGACGGCGCCGCGGCCACGGGCCAGGTGCGGCTGGCCACCGACCTCAACAGCGTCTTCACCGGCGCCGATCTGCTGGCCATCGCCGTCCCGCTGACCGACGCCGGACCTCATCCCACCCACGGGATGGTCCGGGCCCGGCACCTCAAGACCTTTGCCGGGCGCCGCATCGTCTCCGTTTCCGAGCCCGAAGTCTTCAGCCCGGGGGGCGTGCGCGAGGCCTACGCGCGACGCGACGTGTCGGTGCTCATGGACAACGCGCCGCCGCTGTTCGTATCCGTCCGCCGCGACATTGCCGAGCGGTTCGGTGATGTGGAGCACCTGCGGCCGGGATTCGTCCTCCAGTCGAGGGCGATGCACGTCCCCGGCTGCGGTGAGGATCTTGACCACGCGGTCCTGACCGCGGCCGGCGCGGCCGAGTTGACCGATGCGGCCGCCCATCCGGTCGCCGCGCCGCCGCCGGTCGGTGGCCTCGGGCCGGTACTGGTCGTCGGGGCCGGAATTGTCGGGCTGACCCTCGCGCTGGCCCTGCGGGACGCGGGCTGGCCCGAGGTCGAAGTCGTGGATGCGGCCCCCGCCGACCGGACCGATCCGACCACCCAGGGAACGACCTACTCCGGCACCGACGGCCGGCATCTGTCGCTGACCGAGACCGTGCCGCACGCCATCGCCGCCCGCCGCGACGTCCTGCGCCGGACGGTCACCGAAGGTGGCTGGGGTGGCTACCGACCGCCACCCGAACCGCCGGCCGACCACGGACCCGGCGGAACGGGCCCGCCCGGCGCGGCCGGAGAGGCAGAAGCGGCCGGCGCGACTGAGGCAACCGGCCCGATTCAACTCGACGGTGCCGCCCGTCCGACCGCCGCCGACCCCGCCGAGCTCAGCCCCGCCGAGCACCGGTGGGCCGGTGCCTTCGAACGCCTCGCGGACCGACCCGGCCTGCACGCCCTCATCGCCGACGAAGTGACCGCGATGAACCGGCTCGGGCTGCGCGGCTGGGAGGCGATCTTCGACCGGCACCCGGAAGTCCTCGACGGTGTGCGGATCGACCACCGCATCCCGCGGGTCTATCTGACCGTCGACGACCTGGAAAAGGGCCGCGAGCTGCAGGGACGAGTCAACCGGTACGCCCGTGAACTGTCCGACGACGAGCTGCGCGGCACCTGGCCGGCGCTGGCCACGCGGGATTCCGGCGCGATCGCCGGCGCCATCGAGGTCGACGGCTACGCGCTCAACATCCACCGGCTGGCCGACAACCTGGGGGTTGCGCTGGGCCGGGCCGGCGTCCAGGTACGCCACGGCGCCCGCGTGGTCCGGATCGCGCCGGCCGGCGGCACCGACCCGGCCGGCGGCACCGACCCGATCGGCACCGATCCGACCAGGCCGGCCCCGGAACTCGGCTCGGAGCACGGTACGAAGCACGGCTCGGTCGACCGGGAACCCGGGCTCGCGGTGGAACTGTCCGACGGGTCGACCACCACCGTCGCGGCGGCGGTCATGACCGTCGGGGGTCGCGATCTCGTCCGGGTCGGACCGGCCGAACGGGTCGGACCGGCCCGGGGCCCCGGCACCATCCAGCCGGTACTGGGTTCCTCGGTCACCCTGCCCAACCCCGGAATCAGCCACGCCCTCAAGATCCACGCACCGGATCCGGTCGGGGTTGTGAACATCACCCTGTCCCCCGACGGCACCGTCATCCACGCCAGCGGTGGTTTCTGTTGGCTCGGACTCACCGGGGCGGAGCCGGACGAGTCCACGGTCGCCGCGGTCACCGCCGCCCTCGAAGCGGTCATCGCCCGGGTCTTCCCGCACCTGACCGACGCGGACGGCACGCTGCCGGTGCTCGACCGGCGGATCTGCGAGCGACCGATGACCGCGGACGGCGCCCCCGTCCTGGAACGGGTCGGCGGTCCGGACGGCCGCCTGGTCATTGCCGGCGGCACCGGGGCCGGTGGCACCGTGCAGGCACCCGCGATCGCGCGGCTGGTGTCGACCCTCCTGGCCGGCCAGGAGGGCTGCGCGCACCTGTCAATGCGGCCCGACCGGGTCAGCCTGGGCCCGGCGACGATCCGGTAGCCGCCCCTCCACTCCACCCGCCCGTGAGGGCCGGTCAGCGCCCGCCCGGCCGGCACCCGCGGGCCCGGTGCGTCAGGCGGGGCACGAACTACGCAGGCCGGACGGAACGGGACAGGTCGCACCGGTCGGAGTCACGCGGCGCGCGCCGACGAACCGTCACCCGTTATCGTCGAACCTTCCCAACGACGCCCGCGGTCGGGAGGCAGCCCCCATGCAGGACGTCAGGCTGGTCAGGTGGACCCCCGTGCAGACGCGGGCCCGCCTCGACGAGATCATCCGCGTCTACAAGGCCGCATTCCTGGACGTGCACGAGGCCGATCCCGATCGCGCCGCCCGGGACCGGATGGCCCACGCGCGGCGGCACACCGAACGCGCCGACATGATCACGATAGTGGCGTTGGACGGATCAGACCAGCTCATCGGCTTCGTCTACGCCCTGCCCGGCCGGCGCGGCCAGTGGTGGCACGACGTCGTGACCTCGGCCGTCTCCCGCGATGTGGCCGCCGACTGGCTCGCCGACTGCCTGGAGATCGTCGAGCTGCACCTGCTGCCCACCCACCAGGGCCACGGCATCGGGCGCCGGCTGGTGCGGGAACTGCTGGGCGACGCGCCGCAGCGGACCGCGGCGTTGTCCGCGCTCGAACCGGACGGCAGCCCGGCCCGGCGGCTCTACGAGAGCGAAGGCTTCCAACCCCTGCTGTCGAACTTCCCTTTCCCGGGCAGCAGCACCCGGTACGCGGTGCTCGCCAAGCGGCTGGACGCCGATCGCCTCGCCGGCGCCCGTCGCAGCTGACGTGGCGTCCGGGCCGCCCGACGAGCAACCCAGCGGCCCGACCGGCCGCCGGCCGTGACCGCCGCCGTCAACCGGGCAACCCCCCGACGTCGCCCGATCCGGCCCGCCGACCCCGCCGGCACCCGCCCGTCCAACGACGTCCGGAGCCGCCGCGGGACCGGACCCCGGGTCCTGGCCGCACTGGTCGTGGCGACCCAGATCGCCTATCCGCTGACCCACGGGGAGGCCCGGGACGGGCTCACGATCGCCTCGGTCCTCGCGTTCAGCGCCGCGTCGGTCGCTCACGCGGCCAGGTCCCGGGGCGGTCGCTGGGCCCTCGGGCTGCTCGCCGTGGCCGCCGGCGGCGGTCTGCTCGCCGAGGCGGTCGGGGTCCACACCGGGGTGCCCTTCGGCTCGTACGCGTATTCGTCGTCGCTGGGGCCCCGACTGTTCGCGGTACCCCTCGTCGTTCCCCTGGCCTGGGTGATGATGGCCTACCCGGCTCTGCTGGCCGGCCGATGGGCAGGGCCGGCCCGATGGGCAGGGC
>JAMFSN010000128.1 GCA_026225295.1 Frankia alni | reverse complement strand
TACTGCGCCGCCGGGGAGGACGATGGCCGGACCAAGAATGGCCCGCCGGCCGGCCCCATCATGGGAGAACCAGCCCGATCCACGTCCGGGCACCATCACCTGAGCATCTTGTCCGACCCGCCGTCGCCAGCCGACTGAGGCGAACGGGGCCGATCATGACGAGGGAGAACGGTCCACCCCCGGTAACCCTCCCGACGGCGGTGTTCGACCCGGCTCGGCTGGCCGCGGGTGACCGCCAGTGGGCTGCTCGCGGCGTCCGGCCGGGAGTGGGCATGATTTCTGCGTGACCGACCTGAGTTGTCGGCCGGCCACCGCGCCGGCCCGGGTGTCGACGATCGAGCTGTTCTTCGACCTCGTTTTCGTCTTCACCGTCACCCAGACCACGGCCGTGATCGCGCGGTCGGCTGATCTGGCCGGGGTCGGCCGGGCCGCCGTGGAACTGTCGGTCATCTTCTGGATGTACGGCGGGTTCGCCTGGTTGACCAACACCAACGATCCGAACACGCCGGCCCGCCGGGCGGTGCTGCTGGTCGGGATGGCCGCGTTCTTCGTCGTCTCGATGGCGGTGCCGACCGCGTTCCACGGCGGCGGGGTCACGTTCGGGCTCGCCTACCTGGCGGTCGTGCTCGTACACGCGGGCGGTTTCATCATTTTCGCCGGGCCGACCGCTTACCGCGGGGTGGCGCGCTTCCTGCCCTGGAACCTCCTGAGCACCGGCCTCATCCTGGCCGCCGGCTTCAGCCATGGCCGGGCCGTGCCGGTGCTCTGGACCGTCGCCGCGCTGCTCCAGGTGAGCAGCCCGTTCGTCGTCCGGCTGGAGAACAACTTCGCCATCAACGCCACCCACTTCGGTGAGCGCCACGGCCTGGTGATCCTCATCGTTCTGGGCGAGTCATTGGTGGGGGTGGCGCTGGCCAGCGACGAGAGCCGGATCGTCCCCCGCCTGCTCGTCGGCGCCCTGGCCGGGCTCACCGTGCTCACCGCCATGTGGTGGTGGTATTTCGGGGGGGACGACGAGCGGGCGGTGACCGCTATGGAGCATGCCGACCCGGCCCGGCGACCGATGCTGGCCATCACCGGCTACTTCGTCGCCCACTACATCATGATCTTCGGCGTCCTGCTGCTCGCGGCGGGCATCCGGCTGTCCAGCGCGGACCTGCTGGCCCGCGGTTCGGGGTCCCGCGCGGGCGGTGACGGCGCTGGTCTGTCTGGCGGTGGTGCCGCTTGGCACCCAGGCCTGGCCGGCGCTCGAACTGGGCGTGCTGACCGTTGTCCTGTTGATCCCGACGGTGGCGGTGGATCGGCTCCGCCGCGGCCGACCCGCGCGGGTGACCGGGTCCGGTTGATACTCGGCGGGTGGGTCCGGAACCGGACCCGGAAGGGTCGTCCGGTTGTCGCCTGAGCAGGAAGTTCCAGCGTCCGGCGGCCGGGCCGAGCTGCTGGCCGACTGCGGCCGGTGTTTCGGCCTGTGCTGCGTCGCGCTCCCGTTCGCGGCCTCCGCGGACTTCGCCATCGACAAGGCCGCCGGGCAGCCGTGCCCGAACCTGGAGCCGGACTTCCGCTGCGGCATCCACAGCCGGCTGCGCCCGGCCGGGTTTCGAGGCTGCACCGTCTTCGACTGTTTCGGCGCCGGGCAGAAGGTTTCCCAGGTCACCTTCCACGGGCGGGACTGGCGGGCCCACCCGGACGGCGCCCGCGACATGTTCTCGGTGTTCCCGGTGGTCCGCCAGCTGCATGAGCTGCTCTGGTACCTGACCGAGGCGTTGACGTTCCCGGCGGCCGGGGTTATCCACCGCGAGCTGCGGGCCGTCGCCGACCGGATCGAACGCCTGACCCGGGGAACGGCCCGGGATCTGGCCGACCTCGACGTGGCCGCGCACCGGGCCGAGGTGAACGTCCTGCTGCTGCGGGCCAGCGAGCTGGTCCGGGCCGGCGGGCCGGGGCGCCGAAAGAACCATCGGGGTGCGGACCTCATCGGTGCCGACCTGCGGCGGGCCGATCTGCGGGGCGCGAACCTGCGCGGGGCCTACCTGATCGGCGCGAATCTGACCCGGGCCGATCTGACCGGCGCCGACCTCATCGGGGCGGACCTGCGGGACGCGAACCTGACCGGCGCCGACCTGACCGGCGTGCTATTTCTCACTCGATCCCAGCTCGCCGCGGCCCGGAGTGACGGTTCCACGGTCCTGCCGGGCGGCTTCGAGTATCCCGTCCACTGGCAGTCCGGGTAGGCCGGACCGCCCGTACTACCGGGCGCCATCGGGCTGGGCGGGTGCGGCCGGGACTACCGGGTGCTGTGGTCGGTCGCCAGTGACGGCGGACCGGCGGACGACATGGCGGGCACCAGTCGATCCGCGGCCACGACCGACGTCTCACCATCGTCCCAGCTCACCAGGCATCCGGCGGTGGTGACGAAGTCGTGCCACTCGGCCGGCAGGACGGTGCGAATCGTCCCCGCCCGCCACGGGCATGCGTTGCCCAGGTCATCGAAGCCGAAGACCCGGTCATTGATGCGGGGGGAGAGCGACACGGCGGGCTGCTCCTCGAGGACGGATAACGCGATCATACCGGGGTCAATCGGTGGGCCGTTTCAGCGTTATCTCCCGAGCATCTTCGCCAAAACAGGCGCCATTGACGGTTGGGTCACACTGGCCGGCCCACCTCAGACCACTGGAACACGAGATTGGATCACAGCGCCGCCGCGCCGAGGACCCAGGCGCTCGTCTCGCTGATGAAGTCGGTGGGAAAACCGGGTTCGTGCGGGGCGGCCGTCGAGAGCTGCTCGAGGGCGTGGGCCGGCAGCTCGAGGTCGGCCGCGCCGAGGTTGTCCACCAGCTGCTCGAGGCGCCGCGCGCCGACGATGGGATGGACGGCCGGCGACCGGGCCCGCGTCCAGGCGATCGCGACCTGGGATGTCACCGTGGCCCGGATAGAGGCCGATCCGGACGTGGTCAGCCGGCTCGCCGGTCTCGACGTGGCCGCGGTCGCCGCGTCGCTGACCTGGCTCGGCGAGCGGCTCTACTACCTGTCCGCGATCGGTTCAGCCCCGTTCGATGACCAGCACGTCCTGATCGACACGTTGCTGCACCTGTGGACAGCGGCGCTGTATGGCCTCTGACGCAACCGGGCCGGGTGGCTCGGACGGTCGGACGACGGCCGGTCCGGAGGGTGGGCGCGGGCCTGGGACCGGACCAGTTGGAGCAGCGATGCCGTTCCCCACCTCGCGTACGGTGCGGTCACCGCGGCGACGCTGCGGGCCATCAACCGGTAGCCAACCCGGGCCGCCGCCGCGGCGGTTCCGGGTTTCGGCTCTTCATCGATTCGTTCGTTCGGCACTTCGATGGTTGTTGAAGATGGGCGCGGAGGGGATGGTTGTGGCCGACGCGGACGCGGTGGTGATCGGGGCCGGGGTCAACGGCCTGGTCGCCGCGAATCGACTCGCCGGGGCCGGGTGGCGCGTCATCGTCTGCGAGGCCCAGGAGACCGCCGGCGGCGCCTGCCGGTCCGCGGAAGTGACCGCTCCGGGCTTCGTCACCGACCTGTTCAGCGCCTTTTATCCGTTCGGGGCGGCCTCACCGGCGTTGGCCGGGCTGCGGCTCGACCGGTTCGGCCTGCGGTGGGCGCACGCCCCGCGGGTGCTCGCCCACCCGACCGCGGACGGACGGTGCGCCGTCCTGTCCCGCGATCCGGAGGAGACCGCCCGGTCGCTGGCCGCCTTCGCCCCGGGCGACGCGGCGGCCTGGCTCCGGCAGGTGGCCCGGTGGCGGCAGATCCGGACGCCGCTGCTCGAAGCGCTGGTCGGCGCGCCGTTTCCCCCGGTGCGGGCCGGGGTCGGCCTGGCCCGCGCGCTCGGGCCGGCCGAACTGCTCCGCTTCGCCCGCTTCGCCACCCTGCCGGTCCGGCGGTTCGCCGACGAGGAATTCGCCGGGGCCGGGGCCGGGCTGTTGTTCGCCGGCAACGCCCTGCACACCGACCTCGCCCCGGAGGCGGCGGCCTCCGCGCTCTTCGGCTGGCTGCTGGCCATGCTCGGCCAGGACGTCGGGTTCCCGGCGCCCGAAGGCGGCTCGGGCCGACTCACCGAGGCGTTGAGTGCCCGGTTGGCCTCGCTCGGGGGTGACCTGCGGACGTCCTGCCCGGTCGACGGGGTGCTCGTCGGTCGCCGGACGCTGGCCGGGCGTCCGGTCGGAACGGACCGCGCGCTCGGGGTCCGGCTGGCCGACGGCTCGCATCTCACCGCCCGCCACGCGGTGGTCGCCGACGTCGACGCGCTGACGCTGTACCGCCACCTGGTCGCCGACCGGCATCTCCCGGCCCGGCTGATGGCCGATCTCGACCGGTTCCAGTGGGACAACTCCACGTTCAAGGTCAACTGGGCCCTGTCCGGCCCGATCCCATGGTCCGACCAGCGGTGCGCGGGGGCCGGCACCGTGCACCTGGGCGGAACCATGGACGACCTGACCCGGATGTCCGCCCAGCTCGCGCAGTCGCTGGTGCCGGCCGACCCGTTCCTGGTCCTCGGGCAGATGACGACCACCGACCCGACCCGGTCGCCGGCCGGCACCGAAAGCGTCTGGGCGTACATGCATGTCCCGCAGCACCCCCGGGGCGACGCCGGCGACGCGGGCATCACGGGCGCCTGGGCACCGGACGACGTGGCCCGGCTGGTCGACCGGGTCGAGCGGGTCGTGGAGGCGTCCGCGCCCGGTTTCCGCGACCGGGTGATCGGGCGGAACGTACAGTCCCCGCTCGGCCTGGCGGACTCGGACGCGGTCCTGCACCGCGGGGCCCTGAACGGGGGGACGGCGGCCCTCCACCAGCAGCTCTTCTTCCGGCCGGTGCCCGGTCTGGGGCGGCCCGAGACGCCGGTCCCGGGGCTCTACCTCGGCTCGATGTCGGCCCATCCGAGCGGCGGGGTGCACGGCGGGCCCGGGGCGTTGGCCGCGCACGTCGCGCTGAAGGATGCCGGGGTCCTCGGCCCCGTCCGTCGTGGGCTGTTCGCGGCCGCCCACCGCCGGATCTACGCCCCCTGACCGCCCGGGCCGCGGGGCGCTGTCGTCCCGCTGGTCCTCGGCCGGTTCCAACGAGAGCCCGACATCAGCGGTGCCGGCCGGTCAGAACGCGGTCAAGGTCACTCCGAGGGCGGTCGGCGCGGTGTCCTGGACGTAGGCGGCCTGTCCGGCCACATCGTCGAACGCGAAGCCGTAGGCCCGACCGTCCACGGTGTTCGCGTGCATGACCTTGGAGTAGACGTTGGTCACCGTCGGCTGGTAGAAACCGCCCGGGTCAGTGGTCGGCTGGTTGGCGATGTCCCGCAGCGTCGAACGGTTGAACGCCGCGCCGAGTACCGCCGCCACCGGACCGGTCACCCCGTCGTTCGGAGCGGCCAGGGCGCCCGCGCAGAACAGGACGTCTTTCGTGCTGGGCTTGACGATGGGGGCGAGAGCGGCGCCGTTGCGGGCGAACGCGAGGGTTCCGTCCGCCCCGATCCGGCCGGTAGCCACGCCGCCGCCGGTGTCGACGCTCAACGACGTGCTCTGGTACCGGTTCCAGACGTCGTTTACGTAGGGGTCGAAATACGTCGGCGGGAAGATGCCGCTCTCGATCCCGTGTCCCGGCGCGATGACCCGCAGCCGGTCTCCGACCGTGAGCGGCGCGAAAGTACCGTCAGCCGCGATTCCGGCGAAGATCCGGTCTCGGCCGCCGGTCACCAACTGCCCGGTGCTCTGCCGGTTCGCCCCGGTCAGCGTGATGGCCAGCGGAATGCTGAACATGTCGACCATGGTCGTGTTACAGAACAGGCCGGCGTCGCTGTAGGTGAACTCGATCCAGTCGTGCAGCACGGTGTAGCTCGGGTCGGACGCGACCCAGCCGGCCGGGTACTGGAGCGCCGGCCGACCATTGCCGTCCGCCACCACGGTGAACTTCAGCGGCTGGTTGATCGAGAAGTAGATCCGGCCCGACATCTTGGGCAACCCGACGGTCGTCGTCCCGCTGCCCGCGAGCGGGATCCCGTACGACGAGTAGCCGGCGCTGCCGTTGTCGGACAGGGCGACCGGCGCCAGCGTCCCGTCCGGTTTCACGTAGCTCTGCTGACCGGTGGTCAGATTCGTGCCGACGATGTACGCCGTGATCGTGTTGTTGGCGAAGGCGCCGGTCTGGTTGGTGACCGTCAACGGAAGACCGGTCACCGTGGGCGCCGGCTGGCCGGTCGGTCCGGCGACGGGACCGCCCGGGCCGGACACCGTCCCGGTTCCCAGCGGCCCGCAGGCCGTGGTCAGGATCGGGGCGCCGACGGCCAGGACAGGCAGGCTGCGCAGCAGGCTCCGTCGCGTGATCATGGAGCAATCCTTTCGGTGGCCCGGCGATGGTCCCGCCGGCCCCCCGGAACGTCAGATATACGCCCTTTTCGGACCTATCGAACTTTAGCACCGTTGGTGGGCGACCCCCGACGCGTCCTTGCGACCGGGGATAAATGCCGCGACCGGGGGAGTGCTACCCCGTAGGTTGGGATTTCGGCTGGTCGGCACCAAGGGGGATGTTCCGTGGTCGCGCCACATCCGCTCGACAATCCGCTGTGGGCTTCCCTGACCGGCCCACACGCGCGGTTCGCCCAGCTCAAGGGGGGTGCGGCGCGGTACGCGCCGGACGTGTCGCCGTTCGCGGCGATCGCTGACGACGCGGACGGCAGCGCCTGGGACGACATCGCCGCGCTGGCCGGCCCGGGCACGACGGTGCCGGTGGTTTCCGCGCCGGTGCCGCTGCCGGCCGACTGGGAAGTGGTCATGCGGCTGCCCGGGGTTCAGCTCGTCGACGCCGGGATGACCGCGGCGCCCGACCGGGAGGCGGTCGTGCTCGGCCCGGCCGATGTCCCCGAGATGCTCGATCTGGTCGCCCGGACCAAACCGGGCCCGTTCCTGCCCCGGACCGTCGAGTTGGGCGGCTACCTGGGCATCCGGGTGGAAGGTGCGCTGATCGCGATGGCCGGGCAGCGGATGCATCCGCCCGGCTGGACCGAGATCAGCGCGGTCTGCACCGACGACGCCTACCGCGGCCGGGGGCTGGGGACCCGGCTGGTCCGGGCGGTGGCGGCCGGCATCCGGGCCCGCGGCGAGACGCCGTTCCTGCACGCGGCCGAGACCAATGCCAACGCCATCCGGCTGTACCTGGCCCTGGGTTTCACCCTGCGCCGGGCCGTCTCGTTCGACCTGGTCCGGGTGCCCGGGGGCGACGGGCCCGCAGCCCGGCCTTTCTGAGACGACCGCCGGCCCCCGGGGGCGGATGGCGGATCGGCACCGATCGACTGGCCGGAGTGCCGGTA
>JAMFSN010000127.1 GCA_026225295.1 Frankia alni | reverse complement strand
CTGGGGAGTGACGCGGCGTCGGCCGTCAACGGCGTTACGTTGATCACGGATGCGGGGTATTTCAGTGCGGGGGCGACGGAGGTTTTCCCGGCCGCGACCCCGATCGTCAACTTCCTGCTCGGCCGCTAGAACCGAACCAACCGGCCCTCCCGACCGGGCCGGCCCGGGATCGCGGGTCGCCGCCCCACCAGGCGGCGGCGGCCCGCGATCCGGGCGGCCGCCCGGATTACCAGACCAGTTCGTTCGGCACTCCCGGGAACGGGATCCGCTGGGACCGGCCGGTGGTGGTGGTGGTGTCGACGCGGTAGAGATTCCCGTCGTTGTCGGCGACGAGGACGTCACTGTTGGCCAGGTTCGACGTCACCGACGTAAATTCCCAGTAGGTGGGCTTCCCCGACCACACCGGCGGTGCGCGAACAACGCGGCGACGGGCGGTGGATCGCCCACCGAGGGCGTGGTCATGTTCATACCGGATAGACGCTCGACGCGGCCTGCTGCTGCTCGAGGTGATCCCCCGGTTTCAACCCCCCGGCGACGGGGCGGTGGCTTCCGGCAGGCCGACGATGACGCCCCAGGTGGCGAAGGCGCTCATGACCGAGGTCCATTCGCCGTACGCGGTGTAGTAGCCGACCGCCCAGGTGGTCTGCTCGTTCAGCTTGAACTGCTTGGCGGGCAGCGCCCCGTTGATGACCGGGTCCGACATGTTGCGGACGACCGCCCACTTCGGAGGCTGCGGCCGCTCACTCATGGCCAGGCCGAGGGCGGCGTCACCCATTTCCACGGCGGCCCCTTCGGTGTCGAGGCGGTTCACCGTGGTGCCGTACTCGAAATAGTCGGTGGTCAGGATCGGATGGAATTCGGGCAGGTCCCGGCCACCCTGTTCCAACTTGATGTCCGGGACGTTCACCGCCCCTTCGATCGGCGGCCCCGGGAAGGGATAAGCCGTGGTGGGGGGCGCGAACGGAGGTTCGATGAGCTGGCTTGAGAAGCTGGCCATCAGATCCTGGGCGGCCGGCAGGTGGGTGGTCGGAATCGACCAGTCGCTGGTGTAGGTGGCGCCGTTGAACGCTTCGTTGCGGAACTCCTGCGCGAGCCGGAACTTCGCTGCCCGGGTGACGACGACGTCGCCGAGTTGAAAGGTGTCGAACACGCTGCCGGCGGTTCCGGTCGTGAAGACGTACCGCGGCTCCGCCTCGTCGACGATCTGGGCGAAAAGGTCCTTCACCGGCAGCGTCGCCGTGCCCTCGCCGGTTTTGATGCCGTCCTGGTTCAGGTGCAACTCGGATTTGAAGCACAGGACGGTCAGCC
This sequence comes from Frankia alni, assembly GCA_026225295.1. Lineage (GTDB taxonomy): Bacteria > Actinomycetota > Actinomycetes > Frankiales > Frankiaceae > JAMFSN01. Next base: position 17,209 of record JAMFSN010000127.1, on the reverse strand, counting down.
CGGCCAGGCTCACGAGCTGGAAGCTGCCGAGCCGTTGGGAGGTCGCGGCCGGCGCCCCCCGCCGGATGCGCGGCGCGAACAAGGTCGCGAAATTGTGGGTGTAATGGGCCCACCGGGCCGCCGAACGCCCGGGCGTGAAGACCTTCGCGAGCCCGGCGAGTTCGTCGACCGTCCAGGTGACGATGACGACGTCGGCTTTCGGGAGCGGCGCGGCCGGGTCGTGACCGGCCGGCGTCGGGACGAGCACCGGCGCCAGTCCGTCCGGGAAGGCGATCGTGCGCGGGGGCCCGACCGCGGCCGCCCGGGCCGCGGCGGTCGCGCCCGCCGGCGGAACCGACGTCAGCGGCGGAGCGGCCGCGGCGGCGTTCAGGACGGTCGCGCTGGGGGCCGACGTCTGGTCGTCGAGACCCCGACCGAGCAGGTAGCGGGCAATTTCCTTCCGCTGCGGATGCGGACCGTCGTCCCCGCCCGGAATCATCCTGGTCACCGTCGGCACCTCCGTCGCGGCACTGGCCGGCTGACCGTCACGGGCTGGTGCCCGCCGGATCGCTCGGGTGGGGCGAGAGCGGCGTCACCTCGTCGGTACGCCACACCCGCAGCGGCATCGAGGCGAGGACCTCCTCGAGCTGGGCGTCATCGTCGGCGGCGAAGAGTCCGAGCGTTCGCCACTCGCCCGGTTGCAGCGGAGGGCGCCAGAGGCGCAGCAGGTGTCCCTGCGCGGCGAGTTCGCTCGAATGGGCGGCCTCGCGGGCCCGGATGGCGTCGACCGCTTCGGGCGCGGTTCCGTCCGGAACGTGGGTGGTCATGGTGACCAGGTATTCCATCGTCGATGTCTCCTGGGTCGGGACCGGTGCTCCGGGTACCGGGCAGATGGATCAGCGTAGCGACCGTCAGCCCGGCGGCGGCCGTGAGGCGTCGGGTGCCCGGACCGGCCTCCCACCTTTCGGGCCGGGTCGGGTCGGGCCGGGTCGGGTCGGGCCGGGTCGGGTCGGATCAGTCCGCGGGCGGGCCGGGGCCGGGTCAGTCTTCCGGCAGCAACGCGATGAGGGCGTGCCCGTCGGCGAGGGCGCGGAGTTGATCGGTGAGGTGGGTGCAGGTGGACGGGCCGACGAGTTCGGTCCGCAGCAGGTCGCGGAGGCCGACGAGCGGCCGACCGGCCAACCGGCCGGCACTGGCCGCCGCCGCCGGGCAGTCCGGGCCGGGCAGCACGTGGGGGAAGGCCTCGACCGCGGTCACCACGCTGGTGCCCCGGTCCACCGTCGCCCGCAGCCCGTACTCGTGGACGACGACCTCGCCGTCCTCGCTGACGTAGGTGTCGCGGAAGATGCCCTCCACCGACGCCTCGCCGGCCCGCGGCCCGGCGGCCACGTCGAGGCGGCGCCGCCGACGGACGCTCCCGGTCGGCGGGGTAGGTGCGTCATGCCAGCCCAGCGGGTCGGCCGGGTCCTCCAGCGGCGGGGCGGGGGGCTCCCGGCCGACCGAACCGAGCTGCCCTTCGATCCGCCAGGTGTCCATCGTGCCGCCCGTTTTCCAGCCGGCGCAGATGTCGAGCGGAGGCGCTCCCCGCTGGGCGTGGGCCGCCCGGCCCCGGGACAGCGCACCGGCCGCCGGGACCGCCGCACCGGGGCCGGGGCCGGCGCCCGGGCCGGCCGCCCCGCCGACGGGTTCCGCGGCGATGGACGGCGGGACACCCCGCGCGATCGACAACCGGGCGACCGCCACCCCCGAGATCAGCAGCACCACCGGGACCTCGTCGAACAGCAGCCCGAGCAGGTGACCTTCGGCGGCCAGGTGCCCGGCCACCCGATCCAGCCCGGCCCGGAAGCCGGACCCCGCCCGGGTACCGACCAGCGTCGCCAGGGCCGGCACCGGCGGGTCGCAGACGAGTTCGGTGATGAGCCGCGCGCCCGTGTACTCGACCGTGACCCGGGTGCTCGCCTCCGCGACGACCTCGCCGTGCCCGTCGAGGCCCGTCCGCAGATCCCGGGCCCGCCCGGCCAGCACCAGGGGACCACCGATTCCATGCGGCCGCAGCGCGTCGACCGTGCTGGTCCGGCGCACCGATCCGGGGGCGCGGGCCGGCGTCCCGACGGCTGCTCCGGCGGTCCCTGGCCACAGCGGCACGATGCTCATCCTTCCAGTCTTACGACCAAAAGCCGGATGATGTCCTGATCGCCGCCCTTCGCGGCGGCCCAGCCGGCGGCCCGACCGGACCGGCCGGGACGCATTTCCGCAGCTGCGGACCTACGCTCAGCAGAACCGGGCGTTCCTGCATCGCGCGGTGCGCCATCTGACCGGCCGGGCCGGGATCGATCAGTTCCTCGACATCGGCACCGGTATCCCGACGTCCCCCAACCTGCACGAGGTGGCGCAGGAGCTGGTGCCCACCTCGAAGGTGGTCTACGTCGACAATGATCCGATCGTGCTGGCCCACGCCCGCGCGCTGCTGACCAGCAGCCGGCGAGCTCACGGCGCTCATCCCGCCGGGAATGGCGATCATCGAGCCGGGTATCCAGCTCCTGCACCGCTGGCGACCCGACACCGACCCCGGGCAATGGGACGACGCCGACATCAGCGCCTACGCGCTGATCGCCTACAAGTCCTAGACCGGACCCGACCGAACGGACCCGACCCGGTCACGAGCTGGTGAGGATGACGAGTTGCCGGGTCGCGCGGGTCATCGCGACATACCGGTCGACCGCTCCTTCGATGCCGTGGCCGAACCCCTCCGGGTCGATGAGGACGACCAGGTCGAACTCGAGCCCCTTGGACAGCTCCGGGGTGAGCGACCGGACGCGGGACGTCGCCCGGACCGGGCCGGTACCGGTGCCCGCCCGGAACCGGCCCGTGCCGATGACGCAGGCGATCCCGTCGGCCTGGGCGGCCAGCCAGGCGTCGAGAATCGAGTCCAGCTCCGACGTGGATCCGTGGACGACGGGGAGGCCACCGCCGCGGATGGAGGTGGGCACGTTGGCGTCCGGCAGCACGGCCCGGATGACCGGTTCGGCTTCCACCATGATTTCTTCCGGCGTCCGGTAGTTGATGGTCAGGCGGGCCTGGCTGATCCGGTCGAGCCCGTTGCGCTCGAGCCGGTCCGGCCACGACTCCGTGAATCCGTGCCGGGCCTGGGCGCGGTCCCCGACGATGGTGAAGCTGCGGGACGGGCAGCGCAGCAGCACCATCTGCCACTCGGCGTCGGTCAGTTCCTGAGCCTCGTCCACGACGATGTGCGCGAACGGCCCGGCGAGCAGGTCCGGGGCGAGGCTGGGCACGGCAGTCTCGTCGACCAGGGCGTCGTGGAAGTCTTCGCCGCGCAGCATCGTCACCAGACCCGTGCCGTAGTCGTCGTCGGCCACCTCGATGAGGTCATCGACGACCCGCGCCATCTGCTCGCGTCGGGCGGCGACCGTGGCCTCCTGCCGGCGCTGGCGTCGGGACGTCTCCGGGTCACCGAGCCGGTGGCGGGCCGCGTCCAGGAGCGGCAGGTCGGACACCGTCCAGGCCCGAGCGTCCGGGCGCTGCAGCCGCTGAACGTCAGCGGGGCTGAGCCAGGGCGCGCACGCGCGCAGGTAGGCGGGCACCGACCACAGGTCGGCGACGAGATCGGCCGCTTCGAGCAGCGGCCAGGCGCGGTTAAGCGTCGCGCGCAGCTCCCGGTTCCGCACCAGCGCTGTGCGGAGCAGGTCGGCCGAGACGTCGCCCTCGCCCTCGCCCACCGGACCGTCGTGGTCCACCGGTCCGTCGTGCTTGTCGGCCAGGATCGCGAGCAGCGCCGTCCAGATCTGGTCGCGCGCCTCGTTGTGCGCGGTGCCGGGATCCGGGGCTTCGAACGCCTCGACCCAGTCGTCGGCGCTCAGCCAGACGTCGGACCAGGGGGTCGTGACCGTCATCCCCGTGGTGGGCGGCTCCTCGTAGAACCGGACGGCCGTTTCGATCGCCTTCACCAGGTTCGCGGACGATTTCAGGCGGCCCACGTGCGGGTCGGTCTCGATGGCTGCCGCGGTTCCCTCGGCGACGAGATCCCGCAAGGTGGCGGTCTGCACGCCCTCCTCTCCGAGGCCGGGCAGGACGTCGGCGACGTAAGCCAGGTAGGGCTGGTGCGGACCGATGAACAGCACCCCGCCGCGGCGGTGACCGAGGCGGGGGTCGGAGTAGAGGAGGTAGGCGGCGCGGTGCAGAGCGACGACGGTCTTCCCCGTACCCGGACCGCCGTCGACAACGAGCGCGCCGCGGGAGCCCGCGCGGATGATGGCGTCCTGGTCGGCCTGGATGGTGCCGAGCACGTCCCGCATCCGGGGTGACCGGTTGCTGCCCAGGCTGGCGATGAACGCGGACTGGTCGTCGAGCGCGGCGTGCCCCGCGAAGCCGTCCGAGGTGAACACCTCGTCCCAGTAGTCACTGATCCGGCCGCCGGTCCAGCGGTACCGGCGGCGGCTGGCCAGGCCCATCGGGTTGGCATGGGTCGCTCCGAAGAACGGCTCAGCCGCGGGCGCGCGCCAGTCGAGCAGCAGCCGACGGCCCGCCCGGTCCGTGAGACCAAGTCGTCCGACGTACACCGGCTCGGGGTGGTCGGCGTTGACGATGTGTCCGAGGCACAGGTCCAGCCCGAAGCGCCGCAGGGTGCGCAGACGGGCGGTCAGCCGGTGGACCTCCAGGTCCCGGTCCATCGCCGTCTGACCCAGGCCGCCCGGCGCCCGGCGCTCGGCATCGAGGCGGTCGGAAAGATCGGCGATCGACTGCGCGAGGCACTCCGCGATGGCCGCGAAGTGCTGCTCGTCGCCGGCGATCAGCGTCGGGTCGGCCTTGAGGGTGAGGTGGTCAGGAAGGTCAAAGGCACTGGTAGTCAAAGGGTTCATGTCATCGGCTCCGATCTGAGGTCCGGGCCCTCAGATCCACGTCTTGGCGCTCAGGTGCGGGTGGCAGGAGTCGACTCGGTCGGACCCGTCGAGGGCCGTGCCGATACGGCGCATGCATCTAGAGATTCCCATTTCTGCAGGTCCTGACCGGGATCAGCGATTTTGCAGCACCACCCGGGTCTTGCCGCAAGCCCCCCTGTCTGCTATAAGTTGATAGTGGCGAGGAGAAGGAATCTTTTTCGTCCTCGTTGTCCGCTCTGAACGGGCGACCTCCCCGGCATACCGATTCAGCCGCGGCGCGGAACGGGTCTTCACCCTTTTCAACAAAGACGGCCACTCACCGAGGCAGGATCCGCCCGGACGTCGCGTCCAGCTCACGTCTTCTCTTCACAGTTCCATCGAGAAGTGATGGGCGACGATATCCATCCGCTCCCGGAGGTAAAACCGGTGGGCAGCGTTCCGCTGGACACCGGAATCGAGATCGAGCACGTGACAGCCGGCTTCGCGCGCCCGTCGGACCAGCTCGGCCAGAAGCCGCGAACCGACCCCCTGGGACCGGGTATCGGCCGTCGTGACCAGATCGTCGACGTACAGCCGGCGGATGGCACTGGTGTTGGCGGCGATCCGCCACCCGGCGATCCCGAGGCACTTCCCCTCCCCCAGAGCGGCGGTAAAGATCAGGCCCTGCGGGGTGGCCTCGGCCAGGACCTGGCGGAGCAGCTCGTCAGTCAGGTGGGGCCGCAGTTCCCGCAGCACCGGCAGGGCCAGACTCCAGGCCGGGTGATCGGCTTCCAGATCGACCAGTTCGAACGTTTCGCTCACGAGGCACCTTTCCGGTCGCTGGGCTGTCTTGTCCGGAGCGGTCGCTGACGCGCCGGCTTCCACTGTCGCGCTGGTCGGTGGTTCCCGACGTTGGGGCCGGTCGGCGGGGCGTCGGGCATCAGGCGCCGGATCGGAGGTTGGGCGTCGGCGGCCCGGATCCCGCCTCCGCGGGCGCCGCCCGCCCCCGCCGGGGCGCGACCGGGTGACCAGCTCGCTGGGCCAAGCAGTCGCGAGGGCCGGTACGATAACCACTCACCGGGCCGTTAGCTCAATGGCAGAGCAGCCGGCTTTTAACCGGCGGGTTCTGGGTTCGAGTCCCAGGCGGCCCACCCCGTCCAGCGTCCTGACCTGCCCAGACGTAAACGATCATCCGTAGGTTTCATGATCGAATGACCGTGGTGAGCTCATGGGGAGCTCATGGGCCGGAACCGAGACAAACGATCTGCTCGATAGCAACATCGTTTCGGGAGCGGGCTCCGAGGATTTACGCGGATGGACGAAGAGGTGTGGTTACACAGTGTGTCCGTCCGGCGGGGCGCGCTCCGTCACCCGTAGTGACGGAGCGCTGTGGTCGTGAGACTCGAAAATATTCGAGTCCCGCCGGGTGCACCAGCCAGAGCCAACGAACCTTTGACGTGGGCAACCACGTCCGCACGCTTACCGACCTCGGCAAACCAGGACGAGGAATTGTCAATACCTGTGGATGATGATCGTTTATGCGGTCTGGGTGATCTTCTCTGAGGTGGGGCGTTCGATGAGTTGTCCGGCTTCGAAGCGGGCGCCGGCGCGGACGAGGGCGACGAGGTGGGGGGCGTTGACGGCGCGCCAGCGGGTCTGGGCGGACTCGATCAACTTGTAGGCCATGGCCAGTCCGGCGGCCCGGCTGCCGGGGCCCTTGGTGACCTTGGTGCGGTGGCGGACGGTCGCGAACGTGGACTCGATCGGGTTCGTGGTGCGCAGGTGGATCCAGTGCTCGCCCGGGTAGTCGTAGAACGCGAGCAGGACGTCGAGATCGTCGGTGATCTTGCCGGTGGCCTTGGGGAACTTCGCTCCGTAGGCCTGGGCGAACGCGGTGGCGGCCCGCTGTGCAGTCGCCGGCCCCGTTCATCCCGCTCGCCGGCCACCTCGGCGAGATAGGCATCCACCTCGGCCTCCAGCGCCGCGGCGAGCATCCGCCGGGCACCATCACGCACGATCTCATCGATCAACGACGGCGCCCCCGCCGCCGAGTCGTTCTTCTCGACTCCGCCGTCTTCCACTACCGTCAACACAGGGCGTGCCTTCCCGACCGACGCGCCAACGTCGGCCTGCTTGAGACCTCACTCGATCACCGGGAAGGTACGCCCCTTCCCGACCGATCCACAGGTTCCAAACATTCCTCGGTTTGAGGGTGCTTCGGCGACCGCGTTGATGGCGTGCCGACCCTCGGTTACTCGCGCCAGGCGCCGTGTGCCCTGTCCACTGGGAATGCCGACCTCGCGCGTTGCGGTCAGGAACGAAGGGTGCGCAGGCCGGTGCGGATTTCGCTGACCAGGATCTCGGGCTGTTCCAAGGCCGCGAAGTGCCCGCCCTTGTCGGCCTCGCCGTAGTGGATCAGGTTGCTGTAGGTGTCTTCGATCCAGCTCCGGGGGAAACGCGGGATGTCCTTGGGGAAGACGGTCACCGCGACCGGAAGCGACAGCTTCGGGCCGGCGAAAGTGCCCGATCTGTTCTCCCAGTAGATGCGGGCGGACGACGCCGCGCTGTTGGTGAACCAGTAGAGGGATATCGCGTCGAGCATGTCGTCCCGGCTGAGGGCGTCCTCGGCCAGCCCGTGGTTGTCGGTCTTGGACTGGAACTTGTCGTAGATCCAGGCTGCCTGGCCGGCGGGAGAGTCCGCCAGGGCGAAGCCGACAGTCTCCGGCTTCGTGCCCTGCAGGTGGTTCGCCCCGCCCAGGTCGCCGGTGTACAGGGCGACGGTCTCCACGGCGCGGCGCTCTTCGGGCGACAGGGTGCCGGGCAGCTGCGCGGGAAAGGCGTACTGGGTGTTCAGGTGAATTCCGAGAAGCCCCTCAGGCCGCATGGCCCCGAGGGCTGTGGTCACGACGGAGCCCCAGTCGCCGCCTTGCGCGGCCCATCTGGTGTAGCCGAGACGCTTCATCAGCTCTGCCCACGCGCTGGCGGTGCGCGCTACCGTCCACCCGGTCTGCGCGGGCTTCTGGGAGAACCCGAACCCGGGGAGCGACGGGACGACGACGTCGAATGAATCGGCGGCGTCTCCGCCGAACGAAACCGGATCGGTCAGCGGGCCGATCAGCTTCAGGAACTCGACGATCGAACCCGGCCAGCCGTGCGTGAGTATCAGCGGCATCGCGCTGGGATTGGCGGACCGGACGTGGATGAAGTGGATGTCCAGCCCGTCGATCTCGGTCAGGAACTGGGGGAAGCGGTTGAACTCGGACTCGAAGCGCCGAAAGTCGTAGCCGCGCTCCCAGTACTCGGCCAGAGACCTGGCGTTCGCTACCCGGACCCCTTGCGACCAGTCGCCCACCGTTTCCGGATCCGGCCACCGGGTTCTGGCCAGTCGCTGCTTCAGGTCGTCGATCTCCGAATCCGGGATCGAGACGGTGAACGGGCGGACGAGGGCCGGCGTGGGTGCGGTCATTGCCTTCTTCTCTTTCCTGAGCTTCGAAGCACAGCGCAACTCTCCATTGCACACTGGTGTGCAACCTACTTCATTGCACACTGGTGTGCAACAATAGTGCCGTGCCTGCCGAGTCCTCCCGTGTGCGCTCGATGAACGAGACACGCGATCGCATCCTCGACGTCGCCCTCGAGGTGCTGGGAGACAACCCCGACGCCGGAATGGGCGACATCGCCGCCGCGGCCGGCGTCGTCCGCCGCCCGGTCTACGGCCATTTCCCCTCGCGCCTTGACCTGATCCGGACGCTCACGGAACGGGCCGTCACCGAGATGACCGCCGTGCTCGCCGACGCCAGCGCCTGCGACGCGGCAGCGGACACGGCGTGGGCTGGGTTCGTCGCCCGCGTCTGGCCGGTGGCGCACCGGTACCGGGTGCTGCTGGCGCTGCGCCGGGGCGAGTACGGCGAGGCGATCCACGCCCTGCTCGGGCCACTCGATGAGCTCCTCGCCGGCCTCGTGCAACGGGGCAAGGACAGCGACGTGTTCGCCCGGCACCTGCCGGCGGGCATTGCGAGCCAGCTTGCCTACGGCGCCGTGTTCGCCATCGCGGACAGCGACCAGTCGAACGGGACCCCCGGCGCCCGGGCGGCGACGATCACAAGCCTGCTGATGCTGGGGGTTCCCGAGGCGCGCGCGCTCGCTCTCGCGGGCGACCAGCCCTAACCCGCAGCGCGTGAGGAATTGTCAATACCTGTGGATTGTGATCGTTTACGCGGCCTGGGTGATCTTCTCTGATGTGGAGCGTTCGACGAGCTGGCCGTTGACGAACGTGGCGCCGGCGCGGACGAGGGCGACGAGGTGGGGGGCGTTGACGGCGCGCCAGCGGGCCAGCGGGCCTGGGCGGACTCGATGAGCTTGAACGCCATGGCCAGTCCCGCGGCCCGGCTGCCGGGCCCCTTGGTGACCCGGGTGCGGTGCCGGACGGTCGCGAACGTCGACTCGATCGGGTTCGTGGTGCGCAGGTGGATCCAGTGCTCGGCCGGGTAGTCGTAGAACGCCAGGAGGACGTCGAGATCGTCGATGATCTTGCCGGTGGCTTTCGGGAACTTCGCTCCGTAGGCCTGGGCGAACGCAGTGGCGGCCCGCTGTACGTGGGTCTTGTCCTCGGCGTTGTAGATCTCGGCGAGGGCCTTCTTCGCGCCGGGATGGGCGGACTTCGGTAGCGCCGACAGGACGTTTCCGATCTTGTGCCACCAGCAGCGTTGCTCCTTCGTCGCGGGAAACACCTCGCGCAGCGCCCCCCAGAACCCCAGCGCCCCGTCGCCGGCCGCCAGTTCCGGGGCGCGCATGCCACGCCGGGCGCAGTCGCGCAGCAGGTCAGCCCACGACCCGGTCGACTCCCGGTAGCCGTCGACGACGGCGATGAGTTCCTTACGGCCGTCGACCCGCACGCCGATCATCACGAGCAGGCACAGCTTGTCCTCGTCCAGGCGCACGTTGACATGGATCCCGTCGGCCCACACGTAGACGTAGTCCACCCCGGACAGGTCCCGGGCGGCGAACGCCCGGTAGTCGTCCTGCCAGGTCGTCGTCAGCCGGGTGACCGTCGCCGCGGACAGCCCCGCCGAGGAGCCCAGGAACTGCTCCAACGCCGGGACGAAGTCCCCACCGGACAGGCCATGCAGATACAGCAACGGCAACACCTCGGCGATCTTCGGGGACTTGCGGCACCACGGCGGCAGGATCGCCGAGGAGAACCGCGCCCGCTCGCCCGTGACCGCATCGACGCGCTTGTCGTTCACCCGCGGTGCCGTCACCTCGACCGCGCCGGCTGACGTCATCACCGACCTGGGCTGGGCGTGGCCGTTGCGCACGACCAACCGCCGACCCCGCTCATCCCGCTCGTCCGCGAGCTCGGAGAGGTAGGCATCGACCTCGGCTTCCAGCGCCGCCGCGAGCATCCGCCGGGCACCGTCCCGCACGATCTCATCGATCAACGACCCCGACCCCGCCGAGTCGTTCTTCTCCGCTCCGCCGTCTTCCACTACCGTCAACAAAGGGCGTGCCTTCCCGACCGACGCGCCAACGTCGGGCTGCTTGAGACCTCACTCGATCACCGGGAAGGTACGCCCCTTCCCGACCGATCCACAGGTTCCAAGCATTCCTCACCAGGACAGTCACGACCCGACTGGGCGGCACACATGGCGACAAGGCGACGAAAGACCCTGCGCCTAGGTCAGAGACCCGAACCTCACGTCGACCGAGGTCGGTGCCGCTCAGCGACGCCCGGAAACACCGAAATTACCGGCTTTCAGGAAACCGACTCCAGAAACAATCAGGAAAATCGGGACGGCGACATGCCACGGCGGTCTTATGAAGCGCGGCTCGCCAAGGCCGCGCGGCTGACGACATCCGTAAGGTGCCGTTCAAGATATATACCCGCTGTGGCGAGGGCCGCGTCGATGTGGTGCTGTGAGGTTTCGATGAGGCCGGCGTCGGCGAGTATCTGCATGACTGCGGGGTGCGTGGGTAGAGCAGCGGGGGCGGTTTGCTGGACGTCGTCGACGTGGTGGCCGGTGAATCCGTCGGGGATGGTACCGATGTCGTGGGAGACGAATCCGCACATCAGGATGTGGTATTCGCCGCCGGTCCAGGTCCCTCGGATCTCGTACAGGCCGAGCATCTCCACCTGGTCGACAAGGCAGCCCGATTCCTCGCGGACCTCGCGCCGGGCGGCATCCGCGAGAGACTCCCCGAACTCGATCTTTCCGCCCGGGAGCAGCCAGCTGCCGGCGTAGGGGCCGCGTGCTTGGCGAATGAAGGTGATGGTGCCGCCGGGACCGGGGACGACGGTCGTGACGGCCGTGATGAGCCGATCGAATCCCAGCATCTAGACAGCTCCTATTCGGACAATGAGGACAAGGATGCGGCTGGTTTAGTAGAACCTCCCGGGTGACCGCTAGAGATCTTAGCGTAGCGGTCAGACAGTTCGCCCCGCGTGGGGTTGTGGGGCTTCGGTCTGTTCGTCGGCGCCCACCAATGTGGTCTACGCCGGTGGGTTGTTGAGGTCGGGGTGGGCGGCGAGTGTGTCGCGCAGGAAGGACAGTTTCGAGTAGACGCCGCGTTCGGCGCCGAGGCCGCGGACGGCAAGGAACTGTTCGAGCCAGGCGGCAAGGGTCTCAATTTCGGTCAGTACGACGTCCTCGTCGGGCCGCCGTGCCCTGAACCGATCACCTGCGCAGAGCGGAGACGTTTCAGCCCGCGCATCGGGCGGAGCCGGGCTTTGAACCGGCCGTGGTCGCCTTCGATGGGATTGTTCGCGTACTGGACGTCGACATGGTGGGCCGAGGGAAGTTGCTCGTCGAGGATGCGCGAGTAGGAAGCGGCCCGGTCGGTGGTCACCTCGACCGGCCGGCGGCCGACAGAAAGGGCCCGGGTGAAGAACCGCCGTGCTGTGGCCAGATCCCGCCGTTCGGAGGCCAGCACGTCGATGACCTGGCCGAACTGGTCGACCGCCCGGTACATATAGGTCCAACGGCCGGAGACCTTCACATACGTCTCATCCACGAACCACCGGTCACCGGGTAGGTGACGGCACGGCCGGGCAGCCTCGATCAACAGCGGCGTGAACCGCCGCACCCACCGGTAGATCGTCACGTGATCGACGACGACCCCACGCTCCGCGAGCAGTTCCTCGACGTCCCGGTAGGACAGGCCATACCGGAGATACCAGCGGACCGCCAGGACAATCACCTCCGGTGGGAACCGGAAACCGGCGAACTCCGAGGTCCAGACCGGGGAACGGACACGACGACGACACATCACTCGATCATGCACGTCCGGCCAGCCCAGCGGTGGTGCCCGCCAACGCAACAGTGCCGCCGGTGGAGGTCGATGAGGCGGGCCCGTCCTCGAGTGAATGCGGATTCGGCGTATCAGGCGGGGCGTGGAAGTGGGCTGGGTGCCCCGGGGCGGGGGGGCGTGCCCGAACGTTCAGGGCAGCCATTGCGTGGGGGTTATTTCGTGGAGGTGGACGAGTACGTCGAACGCGGCGGTGAGGGACGCCACGGCCATGTACTCCCTGCTGTCGCGGGATGGGTCGTAGACGCCGCTGATGACGCGTGCTTTCGCGGGGCCGTCCCAGAGGCGCCGCATGTCGTCGGAGCGAAGGTCCAGCCAGCGGTTGGGTTGATCGGGCTGGTCGAGCTTGGTGTCGATCAGGTCCGCGCCTGGATTTGGCGCCACGGCGACGCCGAGGTCCCCGTGGTGGAAGCCGATCGCGACGGATACATAACGGCTGCCGTGGTGCTGGCGAAGCACGCTGCCGGTCGTCGGTCGGGGGCCGCGTTCGGGTTCCAGACCCAGGACTACCGGGGACGCGGCGGTGTGGGCGATGCCGTCCCAGTAGGCCACGCGAGCGCGAGTTCGATGCTGGTAGGCGCTGATGGTGTCTGCCCACACGTCCGCGTCACCGGCGTGGCTGCCTTTCCCGGCGACACTGTTTTCGTGGTAACGGACGATCAGCCGCATCCGCTCCAGGATGGACTCGCGGCTCGGGCCGGACAGTGCTTCGATGATCGTCAGCGCGTCATGGGCATGTGCAGCGAATGGTCTGCCGGGGTGTATTCCGCGGGCGCGCTGAACATGTTCGTCGGTCTGATGGGCGGTGCGGATCGGCTCCAGGTGAGACGCGAGTTCCACGAGCTGCCCGGGAGCCGACTGGCGTACATAGTCGAGGATGGCGTCGTAGTCTGCGGGCTGCGGTTGCGCCGGTTTGACCGCGAAGATTCGGATTAGGTCGTGCGGGTTGTCCTGGTTGAACTCGCGTATCCATTCCAGCGCGGTCGCCATCTCGACGGTTTGCCACGGACGAAAGGCGTTGTCGAGAGCGGACCCGGCTGTGCCCTCACCCGTCGTGACGTACCTGTCGAGGGCCGCTGCCACGACGGCGTGGTCCTGGAGGACCAGTGCCCGGAAGCCGTGCTCTCGGGCCAACCGGCGAAACAGCTGGTCTCGCGCGATGAAGGTCTCACGGGCAAAACGCGTGGACTCTCCGAGACCGGCCACCGTGGTCCCGGCGGCGATCGTGGCAGCGAGCTCGTCGAGCACCGAGTCCGACAGCGGCGCCGCCGAGGCGGGTCGAGGGCGTGCCGGGTCTGATGTAGCCGGGGTCATGCCGGAGCGCTCTCGCGGACGGTCTGGAGCGCCCGCGACCACGCGACCACTTGATCCAACAGGGCGCTCAGGGACGCCGCGTGATGCGGGCCTGGCGTGCATGCCGTTGGCTCAGCCGACGTAGGGCTGGCGAAGTCGTCGTGCAGGGAGAGGGCGACCTGGGCGCGGACGGTGGCGACTTGCAGCTCGGCCAGGATCAGCCGTAGGTGCTCGACGGCCCGGGTGCCGCCGGTCAGCCCGTAGCTGACGAAACCCGCGGCCTTGTCGTTCCACTCCGCGTACACGAAGTCCAGGGCGTTCTTCAGCACGCCCGGGATCGAGTGGTTGTACTCGGGGGTGACGAACACGAACCCGTCATAGCGGGCGACCGTGTCGGCCCACCGCGAGGTGTGCTCCTTGCTGTACTGGCCGAAGATGGCCGGCGTGGCCTCATCGAGCACTGGCAGCGCGAAGTCGGACAGGTCCACGATCTCGAAACCGCTCGACGGTTGTGTCTGGGCGGCCTGTGAGGCGACCCACTCGGCGACGGCGCGGCTCCGCCGACCGGGACGGGTGCTGCCGACGATGATCGCAATCTCACTCATACCCGCGCTCCCCTATCATGCGTTCTACATCGCTCGGTGTAGAGCCTACATCGGTCGATGTAGGAGATGCTCCGATCGGTGTGGACGTCTAATCTGAGCGGTCATGACGAAGGACAGGCCAAGCGGGCAGCCAGACAAGCGGCGGGCGATCATCAGCGGCGCGGTCACGCTGTTCGCCCGTGACGGCTACACCCGCGCGAGTCTGGACGCGATCGCCGCCGAGGCTGGCGTCTCCAACCGCACCATCTACAACCACTTCACCGACAAGGCCGACCTGTTCCAGGCCGTCATCCAGGAGAGCACGCAGCGGGTCGCCGACACCATGGTGGACCTCATCGACCGTCACCTCGGCAAGATCATCGACCTCGAATCCGACCTCGCCGACCTGGGACTGGCCTTCCTCTCGCTGCTCACCTCAGATCTCGCCCCACACTTCGCGATAGTCCGCCAGATCAACGCCGAGACCGAACACATCCCCCCGACCGCGCTAGAACTCTGGCAGGACACCGGCCCCGGCCGCGTCAAGCACCATCTCGCCGGTCGGCTACGCGAGATCGCCGATCGGGGCCAGCTCGTCATCGACGATCCCGCACGCGCCGCCGGACACCTGATGCTGCTCGTCTCCGCCGAGAACCTCCGCGACCGCGCCACCCCGCATGACCGTGCCGAAGTCACCACGATGGTCGCGGCTGGCGTACATGCCTTCCTCCACGGCTACGAGCAACGTGACGAGCAAGATCTCAAAAAGCGGGCCAGCCACGCGACAAGGACAGCGCACTGACCACCTCTGCCGCTCAGAGGCACCTGTGGGTGCCCGAAATCCAGCCGTAGGCCGTGACCAGGCGTTCCGGCGTCTTTGTGCTACTGCCGGGTGATCGCTGGTGGTGTTGTCTCGGCGTGGTCCGGGTGACTGTAGGTCGCGTCGATCTTGGTGTCTGGTCGGATGACCGACCTGCTACCTGAGCCAACTCGAGCCGTTGACGCGCCTATCGGCCGTCCAGCGCCGGCCGACCCGACCAGACAGATCGATGACCCTGGCCAGCTGGACAAGCCGCCCGAGCTGGCCACCGCGATAACCCTGGCCGCCCCCGACCCCACTCGTACGACCGCACAGCCAGACGAGCCCTCTCGTTCACGGCGCCTTTGGAACCGCCGGCCCCGCACTATCGGCCGGCCACTGACCGGACACCAACGGGGTGTCGTCGATGGCCTTTTCCCCGGGCAGGCGCATCCTGGCCACCGGCGGCGGAACTGAGACGCGGTTGTGGATCTGACCGACCGGAACCGCCCTCAACTGCTCGGGGTGCCGCTGACCAACCACCCCTACAGCGTGGCATCGGTGGTGTTTTCCCCGGACGGGCGCACCCTGGCCACCGGCAGCTCCGAAATCACGGTGCAGCTGTGGCGAATCCGATGACCTCATCATCCTTTCCAGACAGAGGCGTTCCACAGGAGACCGGCCCGGGACGATCTGATGAGCCATGCGGACGTACGGTTGGCCCCACGATCAGGAGTGACCTGCGGGTTTGTCCGTTCGTGCAGCGGGGCGTAGCAGCGGTTCTTGATGTTGAGACTGCCCGATTTGGCGTTGGTGGGGTGTTCGGATGGCTGGTTCTGCTGACCCGCGGGGGGAAAGGCCGAGACCACAGACCTGCTCGTGCTGCTTGAGCAGGTCGCGGTGTTGCGTTAGCAGGTCGGCAGGCTCCGCTTCGCCCGGCCGGATCGCACGGTGCTCGCCGCGTTACCCCGACCCCTACGCGAGAGTCGCGGACCTGGACGTTTGACGGTCCGTAATGTCGCGTGCCCGCGGAAACTAGCGGAACGTGACAATAGCCGCACCGTGGTCTCTTCCGGGTCGGACCCCCGTACCCGTGCCGACGTTGGCCCAGGTGAGCTCCCGGGGAGCACATACGCCCGAGTCCAGACCGAATCAGACCAGCACTAACCAGCACACGAAACGCCCGATGACCTGCACAAACCAGGCTGGACCAGCATCGCCGAGCACGCAGGAGCACGCCGACCAGTGGGCTTTTAACCGGCGGGTTCTGGGTTCGAGTCCCAGGCGGCCCACCCCGGTGCAGGTCCCTGACCTGCCCAGACGTAAACGATCACCCTCTCGATCCATGATCGGATCGACGATGTGAGGGCCAGGTGAGGGTACGGGCCAGAGTCGAGACAAACGATCTGCTAACTAGCAACATCGACATCAAGCGACGCGCGCCGAAGAAATACGCGGACGGACGAAGTACTGCGATCACACAGCGTGGTCGCCAACCCGCGCTGAAACATCACGCCAGGCAGCTGGGATGAGAGCAGCTCGAGTGCATGGCACCGGAGTCACCGGGCGCTCGGCCGTTGGACGTGCCAGTCCCCGCCTGGTGGGTCCTCGGCGGTTCGACCACCGCCTCGCTGGACCTGACGTACCACAATGCGAACCGCTCCCCCACCATCCCCGGCCCCACCATCGCGATCGCCGGACCCCGATAGCAGACCGGTGGGCTGCGAAAACTACGAACCGACCGGTTCCCGGAACGCTCTTCGTGTACGGACCAGGGCGCGCCGGTGGCCGCTAATCTCCACAGGCAGCTCGTGCGTGGGCGATGATCCAACGTCCGACCAACGCGACGGGCGGCCCTGGCGCAGACCGGCGCGAACCCCTACCCCGGGCATCGTGCCTACCGCGCGGCGCAACCACCACATCGCCCTGGAGAGGGACACCTCCGGATCCGCATGAAACGCACCGACAGCGTGCCCGTCAGGAGTCCGTAAGGCTCTCGTCAGGCCACGGCCCCTCGATGCAGGGGGCGACAACGCACTGCGGATGTCACGCCGTCGGCAGGGCCGGTGGACCTGCCCCTACCAGGGCTCGCAGACGGGGCGTTCCCATGGCCCGAACACACCTTGACGTTGCTTTCTAGCAATCCGCTCATGCCGATGTCCGCGCACCCGAACGCGGTTGATAGATAATCTCATTACGGGGCGATGCTGGTAAGAACCGGATACGAGGAGGGCATGTGGAGCGAGGCGAGCTTTGGTGGGCTCAGATCGACGAAAAGCGACCCGTCGTGCTGCTCTCGGGAGGCGAGGGGCCAGAATTCCTGGCCATGCAGATCGTCGAACCCGCCACCCCGTCGCAGAAGCTCGGTTTCG
>JAMFSN010000126.1 GCA_026225295.1 Frankia alni | reverse complement strand
TCACCGATCAGGACCGGGGTGAGCGCCTCCATCCCGTCGGTCGGGGTGCCGTCCGCGATGAGGTCGAGCATGTCGAGCAGTTCGGGATGGACGGTGGCCAGCTCGCGGGCCCGGGCCCGCACCTCGTCGGTGAGCAGCAGCTCCCGGCAGGGCGGGGCGAACAGGCTGTGCCCGCTGGTGCCGGTGGGGGCCGGGCCACCCGCCTCGGGGGCGATCGTGCGCTGGTCGGCGACGGCGAAGGGTCGCACGTCCTCGACCTCGTCGCCGAAGAACTCGATCCGCAGCGGGTGCTCGGCGGTCGGCGGGAAGACGTCCAGGATGCCACCCCGCACGGCGATCTCGCCGCGCCGTTCGACCAGGTCAACCCGGTGGTAGGCGATGGAGACGAGCCGCTCGACGGTCTCGTCGAGGTCGGCCGGGTCGCCGGCCCGCAGCGTGACCGGCTCGAGATCGCCGAGCCGGGGCACCTGCGGCTGGAGCACGGCGCGGACCGGCGCGACGATCACCGACAGCTCCGGCTGGCCGGTCGAGGCCGGATGGGCCAGCCGGCGCAGCACCGCCAGCCGCTGGCCGACCGTGTCGGCCCGCGGCGACAGCCGCTCATGGGGCAGCGTCTCCCAGCTCGGGTACAGCGCGACGGTGGCCGGGTCCAGGATGCTGCCCAGCGCGGCGACCAGCTCGTCGGCCTCCCGGCCGGTGGCCGTCACGGCCAGGACCGGACGCCCGGCCTTGGCCGCGATCGCGGCCGCGGCGAACGGGCGGAGGGTGGGCGGCGCCGACAGCGTCAGGGCGGGCTGGCCCACCGAGGCGACGGCGACAGCGAGGGCCGGATCGGATCCGGACCCGTCGACGAGCGCGTCCAGCAGCGGCGCAAGGGTCATCAGGGGCGTCCCGTCGGGGTTGCGGTGCAGCGGGGGCGTGCGGTGCGGCGGCAGGTGCTGGTCATCCGGGTGGTAGCGGGCATGACGGATCCACGGGACCGACGGACCGATCCACCGGCCACAACCCCAGCGGTCCAACCACCGCGGCGCCGCCGGCCTGCCCAGCTTATCCCGCCGACTTCACGGCAATCGGGGCCCGGTTCTGGTAACGGCCGGCCGTCGGGGCCCGGTCGCGGTCGCTGGAGCTTGGGCACCCTCGCGGATGGATGCGGCGTCGCACATAAAGTGCGGTGCCGCAAGATAAGTGCGGGAGCGGCTAAGTTGGGGTCCGTCAGCCTGGCGTTTCGACTGGAGGTAGTGCATGTACGCACTCGTAGTGCGGTTCGATCTCACGCCGGCCGGAGTGGACGGGTTCGATCGGCTCGTCGCGGAGACGTTGCCGCTGATCGTCGCGCACGAGCCGGGGACTCTGCTCTACGCGACACACACTGTGACAGGTGAGCCGACGGCGCGGGTGTTCTACGAGGTCTACGCCGATCGTGCGGCGTTCGAGGCCCACGAACGAGAGGATCACGTCGCGCGGTTCCTCGCCGAGCGACAGCGCTACCTCGCCGGCCCGGTTCGGGTGGAGTTTGTGACTCCGGGCCTGGCTATGGGTCTTCCGGCTGGCCAACGATGATCGAACCTTCGACACTCGGGGAGCGGCTGGCCTTTCACCGCAAACGTCGTGGCCTGTCACAGGTGTCCTTGGGTCGCCTGATCGGTCGCTCGGAGAGCTGGGTTTCGCAGGTTGAACGAGGCGTGCGGACGGTGGATCGCATGTCCGTTCTGGCGCAGGTGGCCGAAGCGCTCGATATTACGGTTCGGGAGCTGGCGCCCGATCTTGCGCAAGATGAGCCTGCGGAGTACAGCCCGTACGTGCTGGAGCTTCGGCGGGCACTGACAGGACATCCGGCGCTCGCCTCGGTGTTGCATGGAGCGCGGGATCGGCGACCGGCGAGCGGGGACATTGAGCGCCTGGGTGCCCGGGTTGATGCCGTGTGGCCCCTCGTGCATGGTGCTCTGTATCGCGAGGCTGGGCCGCTTCTATTCGCCTTGATCCCCGAGCTGGAGACGACGGTCCGTGCGCTGCCTCAGGGCAACGACCACGCCGAGGTCTCGCGGCTCGCGTCGACGGCGTACCAGGCTGCGGCGGCACTCCTGGCGAAGCTCGGCGATACGGAAGCGGGCTGGATCGCCTCGGATCGGGCATTGATGGCTGCCGAACGAGCTGGAGATCCACTCCTCGTTGTCGCCGGTCAATACCGGCTTGCGCAGGTGCTGATGGTGCCGACTCATCTTGGCCACGCACGATTTGCTGCGACAGCGGCTCTGGACGCGCTGGAAAGGCTGGCCCCCGGCCGGCAACCGGAGGCGGCGGTCTCGCTGCTGGGCGCGCTACATCTCGCGCTCGCGGTGATTGCGGCGCGCGAGGGTGATCGTGGGAGCGCCGGGCGCCACCTGGAGAAGGCCCGGGACGCCGCGGCACTGGTCGGTGATGGTCGCAACGATTTCGGCACGGAGTTCGGCCCGGTCAACGTGCGCCTGCATGAGGTCGGGATTGCCGTTGAGTTGGGCGACGCTGGCGAGGCATTGGATCGGGCCGCGCAGGTGGACGCATCGTCTCTGTCGGCCGAGCGGCGCGCGCGGTTCCTCATTGACTGCGCGCGGGCCTACAGCCAGCGGCGCAGGTTCACGGAGGCGGTCGAGAGGCTCCTGGAGGCTGAGGAGCTGACCCCTGACCAGGTTCGTGACCATCCTCGCGTGCGGGAGCTGGTCACGGATCTCCTGCACAGTGACGGGCGGGGAGGGTCCAGCGAACTCCGAGCGCTTGCGCTCCGTGTTGGAATCATCGCTTGAGCATTAACTAGTACAGAAAGTACTATACAGCACGATCGGTACTAGGTACCGTTTCTTCCGTGATCGAGCGCCGTTCCGCCTCCGGTTTGCACGTCGTTCCTGCCGTCAGGCATCCGGCGAGAACGATGCCCGAACGTGGCACAGGGTCCGCGATCGTTGCGGCGGTGCTTTACGGGCTGGTGGTCTATGAGGGTAAGAGCCGTAAGCCGACTCGCGTGGTGGTGGCGTTTCCGCATCAGACGGGTGCGGACCAGTTCGCGGTCCAGGAGCGGCTCGACGATTACACGGTTGTGCCGTTGGGGTTCCTGACCACCGATATGCCCCTGGCGTTCTTCCGTGATTTTGGTCGTGCGGGTTCAACGGGGCATCCGCTCGGTCGGGGCTGTACCAGACACCCTGGCTGGTGGGCGCTCGATGACCCGTTCGGGGTTGTGGGGGACCGCCACCCGCCGGCCGGGGCCCCTTTCCGTCTGTCTTCCGTCCTGTCGTCGTTCGTAAAGGAGAGTCGTCATGCACGAAAGCATTCACAGCCTCGGATATGTGCCGGCGCTTGCCGCCGTTGATCTGGCGTTCCTGGACGGTGCCGATGAGTTCCGGTTCGGCTGGTGAGCGGCCCCGACCATGACGCGGCGGCTGCGGTGGGGGCCGGCGGGGATACCCGTGCGGTGGTGGGCGAGGCGGATGTGGTCCCGGTGGCGGCGGTCCCCGGTGGGGGGCTGGCGATCCGCGACGGCAAACATCCGGATGCGGCGGTGGTGACGTGTTCGCGGCGGGCGTGGAACGCGCTGGCGCGGGCGCTGATGGTCGGTGACCACCTGGTACGCCGGTGACCGCCCCGCAGCGGCCGACCCCGGGACCGCTACCGGAGGTACCGGAACGGGTGATACCGGCGTGGTCGTTTGGTACGGCGTCGCCGTACGTGGATGCGGGCGCGGACCTGTATGTCGTGGTGGAAACCGACGACGATGCGCCGGTCCGGCTGGTCCGGGCGGTCGGTCCGTTCGACTCGCTCGACCGGGGTGAGCAGTGGGCGGATGACAATGTGGGGGGAACGTATGCGGTGGTCCCGTTTGAGATTGCCCCGGGGGACGGGGGAGGTACCTGATGCGTGAATGCCATGTGCTGGTGGAGTATGACCTGTCCGCGTTGGAGCGCCCGGCCCGGGTGATCGGGCTGTTCGCGACGGTCGAGGATGCCGAGTATTGGGCGGAGCAGCAGCTACATAGCCCGTGGGATGTCGTTTCGTACGTCCCCTATCAGACCGCAGTGTCGACACCCGCCGACCCGCGTATTGCC
This sequence comes from Frankia alni, assembly GCA_026225295.1. Taxonomy (GTDB): domain Bacteria; phylum Actinomycetota; class Actinomycetes; order Frankiales; family Frankiaceae; genus JAMFSN01. The sequence goes on along the minus strand of JAMFSN010000126.1, from coordinate 4,396 downwards.
GCCGGTCTGCTGGCCGCCGGTCAACCCCGGAAGAAAGGAACCGCTGTGCCGAGATCCGAAACCGCTCGTGTGCCGCTGTCTGTCGATGAGGTCCGGGGCCTGACCTGGCAGAGGAGCAGTTTTTCCAACGGTGCGGGTGGCCTGTGCCTGGAAATCAGCGCGGGACCGGGCGGGAAGATCCTGCTTCGGGAGTCCGACCGGCCCACGGAACTGATCGCGACCGATAAGGCCCGGCTCGGCGCGTTTCTTCGGGGCGTCCAGGCGGGCGAGTTCGACCGTCTGACCGTCTGACCGGCCAGGACGTGATCTCCGTTGCCCCGTGCCTCCAACCCGCTGGGTGCGGGGCAACGGACCGGGCCCGGTCAGGCGCTGCGTCCCGACGGCGTTGGTGGTGAGGGTCTCGGTCAGGGTGACGGCGGCCGGGGTGAGGGTGATCGTCGCCGCGGCTCAGCCCTCGTCGCGCCGCATGGCCGGGAACAGCACGACGTCGCGCAGGGTCGGCGCGTCGGTGATCAGTGCGATGAACCGGTCGATGCCCAACCCCAGGCCGGACATCGGCGGCATGCCGTACTCCATCGCCTCCAGGAAGTCTTCCTCGAGCATCATCGTCTCGTCGTCCCCGGCCGCCCGCAGGTCGGCCTGCTCCTCGAGCCGGTCGCGCTGGTCGACCGGGTCGACCAGCTCGGAGTAGGCCTTCACGAGCTCCCAGCCGTTGACCACCACCTGGAACATGTCCAGGCGACCGGGGTCGTCATCCGACCGGCGGGCCAGCGGAACCAGCTCCACCGGGTGGCCGACCAGGAAGCACGGCGCGACCAGGTGGGGTCGCACGGTGCGCTTGTAGAGCAGGTCGACCAGGGCCGCATACGACGGCGCCTTGGCCGCTTCCGTCTCGTAGCCGAGCTTCGCGACCTGCTCGCGCAGGGTCGGCAGGTCCCGGACCCGGGTGAGGTCGATGCCGGACCGGCGTTCGACCTCCGCCCGGTAGTCGATCTCGGGCCACTCGGCCCCGAAGTCCAGGGTCTGCCCGTCCAGCTCGACCTTCCGGGTGCCGAGCACCTCGTCGAGGACCGTGAGGATCAGCTCCCGGACGAACCGCATGTTGTCCCGGTAGTCCCAGTACGCCGCGTACCACTCCAGCATGGTGAATTCCTGGAGGTGGGAGGCGTCCATGCCCTCGTTGCGGAAGTTGCGGCCCAGCTCGTACACCCGGTCCAGCGACCCGGCCACCGCCCGCTTGAGGTAGGTCTCGGGCGAGATCCGCAGGAAGAGGTCCTCGTCCAGGGCGTTGTGGTGGGTCACGAAGGGCCGGGCCGCGGCCCCCGACGCGGCCCCCGAGAGCATCGGCGTCTCGACCTCGACGAACTCGTGGGCGTCGAGGAACCGCCGGATCGCCGCGATCACCCGGGCCCGGGTCAGGAACCGCTCCTTGGTGGCCGGGGTGACCAGCAGGTCGAGGTAGCGACGGCGGTACCGGACCTCCGGGTTGGAAATTCCGGCCCACTTGTCGGGCATGGCCCGGTGGGCCTTGTTCAGGATGGTCAACTCGACCGCGCCGACGGTGCGCTCGCCCTTGTCGGTGGTCCACATCCGGCCGTTGATCCCGACGAAGTCGCCCACTTTGACCTTCTTGGCCAGGGCCAGGTAGGTGTCGGGCCCGAAATCGTCGCGCCGCATCGAGACCTGGATCCGGCCGGCCCGGTCGATGATGTGGCCGAACACCAGACCGCCGAACCGGCGCCACAGGATCACCCGGCCGGCCAGCCGCACCGCGGCGCCGTCGGGCAGGGCGCGGGCCCGGTCCGACACGCTGTCGGTCACGAAGCCCGACACCGGCGCGAAGGACCCGCCGCCCGCCGCCTCCGGGGTCGGGGCACCGCTCGGATCGCCCATCTCAGTCACCCGTCGAGCGTATCGGAGCGGACCGTCACCACAGCTGGGCGTACTCGCGGGCGCTGGCCGGGTTCTCGTCCGGATCGTCCAGCGACGAGTGCACATTGCCGGCGGTGCTGTCGTTGAAATACGATTCGTAGGCCAGAATGTCGCGGTTCTGCTCGAACGTCTGGTACATCTGCTGGATATAGACCGGGTTGTCACCGCCGGCGTTGGCACCGGCCGCCGTGTCGTTGGTGGCCACCACTCCCCATTCCGGCACCGAGAACAGTTTGTGGTGGGCCCGGGCGAAGGCGATCCCGACGCACAGTCCGTCGGTGCCGTGACACTGGCTGGAGAAGCTCTGCGCGTCGTCGCTCGGGGGATATTCGTCGTAGCTGTCGACCCCGATCACGTCCACGTAGGCGTCCCCGGGATACAGGTTGAACGCGTCGATTCCGGCCGAACTGTGGGCGTTGAAGTTCCAGTCGATCCGCACGGACGGATCGGTGGCCCGGATGGCCGACGAGGCGTGCCGGAAGCAGCTCATCCAGTCGGTCGGGTCGGTCGCTGACCAGGCGAACCAGCTCCCGTTGAACTCCCAGCCGAGGCGGACGAACGAACTGCCGCGGCCCTTGGCGACCAGCGCCGCGCCGAACGCCCGCCAGTCCGGGTCGTAGGCCCCCGCGGCACAGCTGGACAGGTTTCCCTGTTGGGGACCCGAGTCGGGAAACAGCGGAACCGAAACGACCCAGCTACCCGGGAAGGTCGAGAAATGCTCGGGATCCGCGCCGATCCAGGAATGGATGATGTCGTTCCAGCTACCCCGTTCGGTATAGGCGACCACCACATCGACCGGCCGGCCCCGGAACGCCGCCCACTCGTTCGCCTTGGTCAGGGTGCCGGCGTTGATGCCGCTCGGGAACGGACCCGACGTGGCGGCCGGCGCCACTGTGGGTCGCGCTCCCCCGCCCGACGAACCGCCCGAATTCGGCGCCGCGGAGGCGGGGGCCGTCGTCGGCCGGCCGGCGGCCGGGCCGGTCCGGCCGGACCGGCCGATCTGGCCAGCCAGGCCGGTCCCGCCGTCGCCGGTCAGGGTCGTGGACGCCCCGGTCTTCGTCGCGCCGGCCCCGACCGAGGCGTTGCCCGACGAGTGCCCGGTCGGAGCGATGGTCCAGCCCAGAAAGCCGAAGGCGGCCGCGACGAGCAGAACGGTGGCGGGCAGCAGGCGGCGCGTCCGGAGGCCCCGCAGGACGCGACGACGTTCGCCGCGCAGCCCAGCCCTCGTTCCCACCCGCTCCGGCCCTCCTGATCAGCCCGGATGTCTGCTGCCGACCCGGGCACCGGCGGACCGCGGCCGGGGCCACGTCCAGGCCCGCCGACGGGTGTACCCGCCCGACCCGAGACCAACTCCAGAACGTGACGATCTAGCCACGTAGCGGTACCAGGCGGACAATCGGGCCTATCCTAGCGGCCGGCTCCGGCGTCCCGGCCGACACACCCCGCGCCCCGGTGTCCCCGGCGGCGGAAAGGATGGTGGGCCGGCAGACTTCGGGGGTGGCCATGGTTCAGGGCGTGATCGGCAATCAGGACGTGATCGGGAACGGGGACGTGATCGACGAGGGCGTGATCGACGAGGGTGTGGTCAGCAACGACGGGAGCCGGGCCCGGCCCGGCCCGTTGACCGGACGGACCGCGCTGGTGACCGGGGCGACCAGCGGGATCGGCCGGGCGGTGGTGCTGCGCCTGGCCGCCGCCGGCGCCCAGGTCGTGGCCACCGGCCGGGACGCGGCCGCGCTGACCGAGCTGGACGCGGCGGCCCGGGCCGCCGGGAGCGTCCCCGGTCAGGTCACCGGCCACCCCGCCGACCTGACCGATCCGGGGCACCTCGAGCGCCTGGTGACGGCCGTCCGGACCCGGACCGGTCGGCTCGACCTGCTGGTCCACTCCGCCGGAGCGTTCCACCGGGCGGAGCTGGCCGGCGCCCCGCTGGCCGATCTCGACCGGTCCTACCAGGTCAACCTGCGGGCCCCCTACGCCCTGACCCAGGCCCTGCTGGCTGATCTGGAGGCGGCCGGCCGGGACGCTGGGCGGGACGCCGTGGGCGACGTCCCCAGGCGGGACGCCGTCGGCGACGTCGTCTTCGTCAACTCGAGCCAGGGCCTCACGGCCGGTGCCGGCACCAGCCAGTATGCGGCGACCAAGCACGGCCTCCGGGCCGTCGCCGACAGCCTGCGGGCCGAGCTGTCCGGCTCCGCCATCCGGATCTGCACGATCTACCCCGGCCGCACCGCCACCCCGATGCAGGAACGGGTGGCGGCCCTGGAGGGGCAGCCGTACGACCCGACCCACCTGATGCGGCCCGAGGACGTCGCCGACCTGGTGGTCGCCGTGGTCAGCCTGCCCGGTCGCACGGAGGTTCCCGAGGTCGTCATGCGCCCGACGATCCGCCGGTGACGACGCTACGGTGCACCGATCCGCCGGTGACGACGCCACCGCGCACCGATCCCGCCGGTGACGACGC
>JAMFSN010000125.1 GCA_026225295.1 Frankia alni | reverse complement strand
CTGCTGGTGCTCCTGGTCGAACCGGCCGCGCTGCCCGATCTGCGCTGGGAGGCGCCGTCACCCGGGCCGGCCGGTACGACCGCCCCGATCGGGACCTTCCCCCACTCCTACACGGCGCTGCCGCCCGGAGCGGTGGTCGCCGTCCACCCGTTCCCGGCCGGTCCGGACGGCCGGTTCACGGTCCTTCCGCCCGACCTGGTCAGGTAGCCGGCGTCGGCCCGGCCGCCGGCTCGGCGGTGACCGGGCCGCCCCCGGTCGGCCCGCCGGCCGCCGGCTCGTCCCCGTCCGGCTCGCCCTGGGTCGGGACCGTCGGTGCGGGCGAGCGGCGGGTGATCTCCAGCCAGCAGACCGTGCCCGCCCAGCGCCCGAACGGCCGGTAGCGGGCCTTCGCCGCGGCCTCGTCGGCCGGTCCGGACCGCCCGCACAGCTCACCGACCCGGCGCGCGGCCCAGGCGTCCAAGGTCAGCCCGCGGGGTCGGCCGAGCAGCGCCATCAGGCCGTCGGTGGCGAACGGCCCGAAGCCGGCCAGCGCGCTGATCTCGGTCCGGACCTGGTCGTCGGGGCGCTCCCGGTCGCGCCAGGCCTCCACGTCGATCCGCCCGGCCGCGACCGCGGTCGCGAAGCGTTCCAGGGGCTCGGCCCGGTAGCCGGCCCGGACGACGTCGCGCAGGAACCCGAGGCCGGCCCCCGCGACGGCCCCGGCGTCGGGGAAGTCCCGTTCCCCGGCCGGTCCGGTCGGGCCGAGCCCCCCGACCAGCCGGTCGAGCAGCGCCCGGGTCCGTGACCAGGACGTGTTGGTCGTCGCGAGCGTCCGGACGGCGTCCTCCCACACCGTGGGGGACCGCAGCAGCCGGCCCCGGCCGGATGGCCGCACCCACTCGAACCCGGGGACGGCGTCGCAGGTGGCGTAGAGGTCGCGCAGATCGTCGTCGACGGCGAGCATGTGCCCGATCGTGCCGGCGATGGCCGCCCGGTCGGCGGGGGTGCCGGTGGTGCGGCCCCAGGATGCGACGACGACGCCCCGGACCTGGCGGACGGAGACGGTCAGCGGGCCGGCCTGGGGCGGGGTGATCGTCCGGTGCAGGACCCCCGGGCCCGGCTCGTAGCTGGCCGGCGGCAGCCCGGCCCAGCCGTTGCTGGTGACGATCTCGGCCAGCACGAACCCGGTCGGAACCCGCCGGATCGTCGCCGCCCCGGCGCGCGGCAGGTCGGCGCCCGGCGGCGTCGACCCGAAGGTCCCGCCGACCCCGGACGAGGCGTCCGCCAACGCGGCCTCGACCTGTGCGCCCACCCGCCGACCGCCCTCCGCCCGGCGCCCACTGCCCCGCGCCCACTGCTACTGCCCACTGCTGCCCGCTGCCGGCCACCGTCCCCGGTCACCGCCGTTGACCGGGCCCATCGCTTGCGGCCCGGTCAGGACGATTCTGGCGTGCCCGAGGCGTCGGTCGGGCCATCAACGGGCGCGGCGGGTGGGGGAATTTCAGCCGCGGCGGGCGTCGGGGCGGGCGTCGGGATGCCGTGCCTGCGCAGGATGTCGGAAATCCGACTGGCCAACGCGATGTCGAGCTCGGTCACACCGCCCTCGGAATGGGTCCACACCCCGAACGTGGTCGTGGACCCGTCGCGGTCCACGACCGGGTGGTGGTCCATCGAGTCCGCGGTCGTGGCGACATCGGCGGCGACGGCATCGGAAAGGTCGTCGTCCAGGTCGACCACCCGGGTGATCTTGTCGGTGCCGCCGCTCCACCCGGGCAGTGCCGCGAGCGCGTCGGTGACCAGATCGGCGTCAAGCTTGGTGGGCATCGGGGCCTCCCGGTTGTGACCGTCCGCCGGATGCCTGAGGAGCGGGCCGACGGGCCGACGAATAACGCCCAGTGTCCCCGGGCCGGTCGGGGCCGGCAATGTGGCCCCGTCGCCGCCGGGAGAACCCGGTCCCGGAGCTGATCGGTCTTTTTTCTTTCCATGCCGGTCCGGCCTGCTGACGCACCGTCGCTGAACAGGGCATGGTCCGCCGTTGCGGCCGTCGGACGGTCCCCGGAGCGGGCCGGGCGTGGGGTCCGTTTCGGCTAACATCCGAACCGGTGCGGCGGCGGACCGGCCAATGGCAATGGTCCGCCACCGCGAGCAGGGGCGGCGGCCCGCGCAGGTGTGCGGCGGCCTTCCTGAGAGGGCAATTTCCGAAAGGGCGCACCCTGGAACGCGAGCGGCGGCGTGGTCGGGACCACCCGCCCGCGCCCGCTCCGGTGGGTCGCGCCGGGGAACTCGCCGACCGGATCCAGCGCGGCAGCGCGCAGGCCGGGCCGGTGGTCCAGGTCCCGCGGCGGACCGCCTACCGGGTGTCCTACCGCTCCTTGACGGTGCGGTTACGGTCGCCGCGGCTGGCGGTCACCGGGCGCGTCCTGATCGCCACGGCCAGCGTGGTGTTCACCGCGCTGTTCTTTGTCGTGCTGGTCTCCTCGAGCAGCGTCCACGGGTGGCTCGACGACCCGGCCCGGACGCTGGCCGACCTGACGATGGTGGTGGCCGTCGCGGTGATCGGCCTGCTCATGTTCGTGGGCAGCTTCACGGTCAGCCGGGCCACCCTGGCCGCCCGCCATCCCCAGCCGGTCATGGCCGAACGGAGCTTGCGGGTCGCCTTCGTGACGACGATCGTGCCGGACCGGGAGCCGGCCGCCGTGGTCCTCGCGACGCTGCGGGCCGCGGCGGGGCTGCGGTGGCCGGCCGACCGGCTCGACGTCTGGCTGCTGGACGAAAGCAGCGCCGACCCGGCGATCGCCGCCCCGGTTCGCGCGATGTGTGCCGAGGTCGGGGCCCATCACTTCAGCCGGTTCGGCATCGAACGGTTCAACCAACCGGCCGGGCGGTACGCGGCCCGGACCAAGCACGGGAATCTCAACGCCTGGCTCGAAACGCACGGTGCCCGGTACGACATTCTGGTGGCCGTCGATCCCGACCACCGACCTTTACCGAACATGCTGGAAAGGCTGCTCGGTTATTTCCGGGATCCCGATGTCGCGTTCGTCGTCGGGCCGCAGGAGTACGGCAACTTTTCGAGCAGTCTGGTCGCCCGCTGGGCGCAGTATCAGCAGCATTTCTTCCACGGGATTCTGCAGCCGGCCGGCAATGCCGACGGGTGCGCCATGCACGTCGGCACCAACTATGCGTTCCGGCTCGACGCCCTGAGCCAGGTCGGCGGATTCCAGGATTCCGTGACCGAGGACATGGCCACCGGCCTGGCGGTCCACCGATCGCGCAATCCGGCGACCGGCCACCACTGGCGGAGCGTCTACACGCCGGACGTGCTGGCCATCGGTGAGGGCCCCACCACCTGGACGGACTACTTCACCCAACAGGAACGGTGGAGCCGGGGCACGATCGAGATCTGGCTCCACCAGTTCTTCCCGGGGGCCGGGCAGCTGCGTCGCCCGGTGTTCCGGCACTACCTGCTGCTCATGAGCTACTACCCGGCCACCGCCACGGCGTGGGTCCTGGGGGCTCTCAACAGCGCGCTCTACCTCGGGTACGGGGTCAGTAGCATCAAGATCGGCGAGAGCCTGTGGCTGGTGCTCTACGCGTGGGCCTTCGCCTCGCAGCTGGCCATCTTTCTGCTGGGCCGCAGCCACACGGTCAGCCCCTTCGAGCCGGAGGGCTCGCTGGGGCTGGCCGGGCTGCTGATGTCCATCCTGTCCACCCCGATCTACGTCGCGTCCCTGCTCAACGCGCTGCTGAGCCGACCGGCGCGCTTTGTGGTGACCCCCAAGGGGACCGCCGCCGGGGTCGACCGCTTACGGACGTTCCGGACCCATCTGCGGTGGGCGGCCTTCTTCACCCTTTTGCTGGTCGTGTCGGAGTTCACCGGGAACGACAACCTCGCGATGCGGATGTGGGCGGTGATTCCGCTGGGCGTGTGTCTCGCTCCGGTCGGCCTGTGGCTGCTCGATCCCCGGACCTGGCGGCGCCGGCCGGCGGTCGGGCCGGTGACCCCGGGCCACGGCGCCGGTCCCGGGTCCGCGGAAACGGATCCCGATGCGGTCGGGCCGTCGGTTGCCGGGTGGGTGCCGACCACGCGGGGACGGCCCGGAGCCGATCAGGTGACGCGCTGATGGCCGGGATCCGCCGCCGCAAGCCGGCCCTCGCGGCCCTCGCCCTGCTGCTGGGCGCACTTGCGCTGTGCGTCCCGGCCGGTTCCGCGAAGGCCACCGAGCTCTACCACGGCACGAATGCCTACAAGTCGGAAAAAGGCCGTTGGCAGGTGCTCACGCTGCCGGCCGGGTTCCGGGTCAACGCGATTCACGCCGCGTTGTTGCCGACCGGGAAGATCCTGCTCATCGCCGGGTCCGGCAACGACACCGCGCAATTCGCGGCCGGCACCTTCAAAACCCTGGTCTGGGACCCGGCCCGGGGCACCGACCGGTCGGCCTTCACCCTCGTCACCACGCCCACCGACGTCTTCTGCGGCGGTCACATCTCGCTGCCGGACGGGGAACTGCTGGTCGCCGGCGGCACCCAGGCCTACGAGAAGCTGGCCGGGACGTTCACCGCGGCCGGCGGCGCCATGACGGTGAAGAACGAATCCCCGCAAGGCGGATGGTTCACGCTGGCCAAGGGCACGATCTTCACCGGACCGGCCGGCCGGCGGTACCGGTCCCGGGTGGCCGTGACGATCGGGCCGGCCACCCCGCGCCCGGGTCGGGCCGCGGTGGCCAGCACGGCCGAGGTCTGGGTCGACGCGGTCGCCCCCGGCCCCGCGTCGGTGGTCACCCACTTCGCCCAGTACGCGATCGCCGGGCTGCCGGCCGCCCGGGCCCGGGCGATCTACGGGGTGGCGGAGAAGATTGACCTGGAGAAGCAGGAGTACCAGGGCACCCAGTACTCCTATGTCTTCAACCCCTACACCGAGCGGTACACCCGGGTCGGGGATCTGAACGAGAAACGCTGGTACCCGACGCTGGTCGGGCTGTCCAACGGGAACGTGCTGGCCGTCTCGGGCCTGGACGGCGGCGGGAAGATCCTCAACGGGCAGAACGAGGAGTACAACCCGGCCCGCCAGGCCTGGACCGCGCAGCCGGCGCTGACCCGCTACTTCCCGACCTATCCGTCGCTGACCCTCACCCCGGACGGTCAGCACCTGTTCTACTCGGGCTCGAACGCGGGCTACGGGTCGGCGACCGCCGGCCGGACCCCCGGGCTGTGGGATCTGACGGGCAACACCTTCGCCCCGGTACCCGGCCTGCGGGACCCGACCGAGACCGAGACCAGCGCGACGGTCCTGCTGCCGCCGGTGCGCGCGGCGGCGCCGGGCCACCCGGGGAGCTTCACCGCGATGATCCTCGGCGGAGGCGGGGTGGGAGCCGCGGAGACGTCGACCGCCCGTACCGATCTCGTCGACCTGACCGCCGCCCGGCCGGTGTACCGGCCGGGCCCGGAGCTGGCCCGGCCGACCCGCTACCCGAACGCGGTGGATCTGCCGGACGACACCGTCCTGGTCACCGGGGGCTCGAGCGGCTACCGCGGCGACGGGGCCAGCGACAACCACGACGCCCGGATCTACCACCCGGACACGAACACGTTCACGACCGTCGCCGCGCCGGCCGTCGGTCGCGACTACCACTCGGGGGCCCTGCTGCTGCCCGGTGGCCAGGTCCTCACGTTCGGGGGGAATTCCCTGTTCTCCGACCGCCAGGACACGGTTCCGGCCCCGTTCGAGCAGCGCCTGGAGATCTACACGCCGCCCTACCTCTACCAGGGCGGTTCGCGCCCGAGCCTCGACGGCGGCCCGAGCCGGGTCCGGCGGGGGACGTCGGTGTTCTTCCCCGCCGCCGACGCGGCCTCGGTGACGGCGGCCCGCCTGATCGACCCCGGCTCGGCGACCCACGTCACGAACGTCGCTCAGCGCAGCGTTGCTCTGGATCTTCGGCGGACGGCCGGGGGGGTGACATTGTCGATCCCGCGTTCGGCCGGGCTGGTGCCGTCCGGCTGGTACCTGCTGTTCGTCCGCAACGCGGCGGGCGTGCCGTCGGTCGGGCGGTGGGTGCAGGTCCGCTGACACTGCCGGCCGGGCGCGTAGGGGCGCGGCCGGACGCCGGTCGGGGCCGAGGTTGATCGATGTGCAAGCCTCATCACCCGTGACGAGCGAACCGGCCCCGGCGCCGCCGGCGGCCCGGCCGGTGGTGGTGGGCGCGGCGCTGATCCGGACCGGTGGCGACGGACGACGGCAGGTGCTGGCCGCGTGCCGGGCCCACCCGCCGGCGCTGGCCGGGCAGTGGGAGTTCCCGGGCGGCAAGGTCGAGCCCGGCGAGGATGAGCAGGCGGCGCTGGTCCGCGAGTGCCGCGAGGAGCTGGGCGTCGAGATCGAGGTCGGCGCGTGGCTCGGCGAGGTGACGCTGCCGTCCGGCGGACCGCTGCGCGTGTACCTCGGTGCGGTGGTCGCCGGGCCGCCGCGCGTGATTGTGCACACTGCGCTGCGGTGGTTGGTGGCCGACGAACTGGCTGACGTGGCGTGGATCGCGGCGGACTCTCCGCTGGTCGAGGCGCTGCGGCCGCATCTCGCGGCCGGGTGACCGGGTCGCCCGGGGCCGGCCCGGACCGGGCTGCCGGGCTCCACCCGCGCCCACCCAAGGATGATCGTCGCGCGCGGCCGTACGATGGTAGGCGAACCGGGTGTCGAGCGGAGCCAGTTCCTGGGCACTGCCGCATCCGTGCGGGGTGGCCGTCCGCGGCCCCCGCCCCGCCATCTGCCCCCTGTGCGAACCTCGTCCTCTTCTGAACCGGAGTCCCACACCGTGCCCGTCCGCGCCGACCTTCGCAACGTGGCGATCATCGCCCACGTCGACCATGGCAAGACCACGCTCGTCGACGCCATGCTGCGGCAGTCCGGGGCGTTCAGCGAGCACGGGGACGTCGGCGACCGGGTCATGGACTCGATGGACCTCGAGCGCGAGAAGGGCATCACGATCCTCGCGAAGAACACCGCGGTCCGCTACGGCGACGTCACCATCAACATCATCGACACCCCGGGCCACGCCGACTTCGGCGGCGAGGTCGAACGCGGCCTGGCCATGGTCGACGGCGTGCTCCTGCTCGTCGACGCCAGCGAGGGCCCGCTGCCCCAGACCCGCTTCGTGCTGCGCAAGGCGCTGGCCAAGCGGCTGCCGGTGGTGCTGGTCATCAACAAGGTGGACCGCTCCGACGCCCGGATCGCCGAGGTGGTCGATGAGGCCTACGAGCTGTTCCTCGACCTCGACGCGGACGAGGGTCAGATCGACTTCCCGATCGTGTACTGCAACGCCAAGAACGGTCAGGCCTCGACGACCAAGCCGGACGACGGCACGAACCCGGACTCCCCGGATCTCAAGCCGCTGCTCGACCTGCTGCTCGACACCGTTCCGGCCCCGACGTACGTCGAGGGCGCACCGCTGCAGGCCCTGGTCACGAACCTCGACGCCTCCCCGTACCTCGGTCGGCTGGCGCTGTGCCGGATCCACAACGGGACCATGCGGCGCGGGCAGAACGCGGTCCTGTGCCGGCTGGACGGCACCACCGAGAAGGTGAAGATCAGCGAGCTGCTGGTCACCCGGGCCCTCGACCGGGTCCCCGGCGAGTCGGCCGGCCCGGGCGACATCATCGCGTTGGCCGGCATCCCCGACATCACCATCGGCGAGACTGTCGCCGACCCCGAGGACCCCCGCGCGCTGCCGATCATCACCGTGGACGAGCCGTCGATCAGCATGACGATCGGTGTCAACACCTCCCCGTTGGCCGGCCGGTCCGGCAAGAAGCTCACCGCCCGGCTACTGAAGAACCGCCTGGACGCCGAGCTGGTCGGCAACGTCTCCATCCGGGTGCTGCCGACCGAGCGGCCCGACACCTGGGAGGTGCAGGGCCGGGGCGAGCTGCAGCTGGCCATCCTCGTCGAGATGATGCGCCGGGAGACCTTCGAGCTGACCGTCGGCAAGCCGCAGGTCGTCGTCCGGGAGATCAACGGGAAGGTCCACGAGCCGGTCGAGCGGCTCACGATCGACGCCCCGGAGGACTATCTCGGGGTGTTGACCCAGCTCCTGGCGCTGCGTAAGGGTCGGCTGGAGCAGATGGTCAACCACGGCACCGGCTGGATCCGCATGGAGTCCATCGTGCCGGCCCGGGGCCTGATCGGCTTCCGCACCGAGTTCCTCACCGAGACCCGCGGGACCGGCCTGCTCAACCACGTCTTCGACCGCTACGAGCCGTGGTTCGGGGAGCTGCGGACCCGTCCGACCGGCTCCCTGGTCGCCGACCGGGCCGGCGCCGCGACCGCCTTCGCGCTGTTCAACCTGCAGGAGCGCGGGACGATGTTCATCGGCCCGACCACCGAGGTCTACGAAGGGATGATCGTCGGGGAGAACGCCCGCTCCGACGACATGGACGTCAACCCGACCAAGGAGAAGAAGCTCTCCAACATGCGCTCGTCGACCGGCGACGAGCTGGTCCGGCTCACCCCGTACCGGCAGTTGTCGCTGGAGCAGGCCCTCGAGTTCTGCCGCGAGGACGAATGCGTCGAGGTGACGCCGGCCACCGTCCGGATCCGCAAGGTGGCGCTGGCCGCCGCGCAGCGCGAGAAGAACCGCTCCAAGCGCCGGGCCAGCTAGGGCGGCCCGGTTGCGAGTGTCATCGTCAGCGCTTTTTTGCTCTTCGTTGACACTGCCGACCCGGCCGGGGGCGTCGCGGGCGGCCGACTGTCGGCGTGAGCGCGCGCGTCGGCGGCCGGTGACGGGCCCACCTTGGGGCCGGTTCGGCGGGGTCGGCAAGTGACATCGTGGACGCACGTTCCGGCGTCCCCTGACCCGGCCAAACGCGGCTTCGGGCGGAGACGCGGCGGAGCGTCGTTGTCCGCGGGCGTCCGGGCGTCCGGTGACGATGTCAGTTGCCCTTTCGCGGCAGGTGTCATCGTCCCTGCGCTTTTGATCTTCGCCGACGCTGACAACCTTCGGCCGCCGACGCTGACGACCCCCGGCCGGAAACGGACTGCGGGCGGTCCGCGGGTCGGAGGGCCGGGCCGTAGGGTCGATGGGGTGAATGAGCCTCACGCCGCCCGGCGGGTCCTGTTCGTCCATGCTCACCCCGATGACGAGGTGCTCGGGACCGGCGCCACCATGGCGGCCTACGCGGTCGCGCCCGACAGCCACGTCACCCTCGTCACCTGCACGCTCGGGGAGATGGGGGAGGTGCTGGTCCCGGCCCTGATCAACCTGCGTTCGGACAAGGGCGACCAGCTCGGCGGGTACCGGGTCGCGGAGTTGGACGCCGCCTGCCGCATCCTCGGCGTCGACGACCACCGCTTTCTGGGCGGGACCGCCCGCTGGCGCGACAGCGGGATGATGGGCACCCCGGCCAACGACGATCCCCGCTGCCTGTGGCAGGCCGACCTGGACGAGGCGGCGGCGGCCCTGGTCGGCGTGGTCCGCGAGATCCGGCCCCAGGTGCTGGTCACCTACGACGAGAACGGCGCCTACGGCCACCCCGACCACATCCGGGCCCACGATGTCACCGCCCTGGCCTTCGACCGGGCCGCCGACCCGACGTTCGCGCCGGGTACCGGCGAGCCGTGGCAGCCGGACAAGCTGTACCACACCGCGCTCCCCAAATCGATGATCCAGGCCGGTATCGACTACTTCCGGGAGGCCGGCCGGTCGACCGAGTTCTTCGACGGCATCCAGTCCGTCGATGACGCGCCCATGGGTGTTCCCGACGACCAGGTGACGACCCAGGTCGACGCCAGTGACCACTTCTCGGCCAAGGTCGAGGCGTTGCGCGCCCACGCCACCCAGGTCGCTGTGGACGGCTTCTTCTTCGCGCTGGCCGACGGCATCGGGCAGCGGGCCTGGGGGACCGAGTACTACATCCTGGCCCGCGGGAAGACCGGCCCGCTGGACCCGGCCACCGGTCGCGAGTCCGACCTGTTCGCCGGCCTCGATCTCTGAGCGGGAATTACCTCTGGTTGGTGCATGCTGGTGTTAGTGCTGTAACGATGTAACTAACGCCGGTGGAGGTTCCCGTGGACGACGAAACCGAGGCCTTGGACGCCTACTCCCGGGTGGTGACGCAGGTTGCCGCGACCGTCGGGCCCTCGGTGGCCAGCCTGCGGGTCCGGACCCGGCGCGGCGAGGGGGCCGGTTCCGCGATCGTCTTCACCGAGGACGGGTTTCTGCTCACGTCGGCCCACGTCGTCGAGGGCGCCGTGACCAGCGGGGGCGGTTCGGGGGGCGGGGACGCCCAGTTCGCGGACGGCACCGAGACCGGCGTGGACGTCGTCGGCATCGATCCGCTGTCCGATCTGGCCGTCCTGCGGGCCCGTGGGTCGACCCCGCCGCCGGCCGTCCTCGGCGATGCCGCCGGGCTGGTCGTCGGGCAGCTCGTGGTCGCGGTGGGCAACCCCCTGGGCCTGACCGGAAGTGTGACCGCCGGGGTGGTCAGCGCGCTCGGGCGGTCCCTGCCGACCCGGTCGGGCACCGCGGTGCGGGTCGTCGACGAGGTGATCCAGACGGACGCCGCTCTCAACCCGGGCAATTCCGGGGGCGCGCTGGTCGACGCCCGGGCCCGGGTGGTGGGGGTGAACACGGCGGTGGCCGGCATCGGCCTGGGCCTCGCGGTTCCGATCAACGCGACCACCCGGGCGATCCTGGCCGCCCTGATGCGGGACGGCCGGGTCCGGCGGGCCTACCTGGGGGTCGCGAGCGCCAAGGCTCCGCTGCCGCCGCCGCTCGTCGAGCGGACCGGCCGCCGGCACGGGGTCCGGCTGGCGGAGGTCGTGCCGGGCAGCCCGGCCGGGCAGGCCGGGCTCCATACCGGGGATCTGGTCCTGTCGGCGGACGGGGTGCCGGTCGCGACGCCCGGCGATCTGGCCCGGGGGATGACCGAGGCGACCATCGGTCGCCCGGTGGAGCTCACCGTCTGGCGGCGCGGCGCTCTGGTGGACGTGATCGCGGTTCCGACCGAGCTCACGGCCGCCTAGATGATCGATTCCTGATGGTCGTAGGCGGCGGGTCCGGCGGGGGTGCGGGCCCTTGGCGTTCGGGGCCGGGTTGGCTGGAACTGGCGGTGGTTCCGGTGTGGAGGTCATGTCGTGACTTTCGGCTGGGCGGGCGGTCTGGCCGGTGTTCGATCCTGCGCTATACTCGAACACATGTTCGAGTATAGCGCAGTCCCCGACCCCGACCATCACGACATCCACCCGGAGGTGACCGACCCCCTCGACCTGGTCGAACGGACCGGTCACGGCCGGCCCCCGTGGCCCGCGGCCAGGCTCGATCCCCCCGCCGGGTGGGACGAACCCGACCCACCCGACCCACCCGGCGCAGCCGGGGCCGGGGTGGCCGGGCTGGTGGCGTCGGGGCCCTGGTCGGCCGGGGTTGCGCAGTCGGTGGAAGGGTTGGACGCCGACGCGTGCCTGTCGCTGCTGGGGCTGGTGGGCCGGGGCCGGGCGTGGCTGGACGCGCTCGGGGTGCGACTGATGGACCAGCTGGCCGGGCTGCGGTCACCGACCGAACCGGGCCGCGACGTGATCCGCGACACCGGGGACGAGATCGCCGCCGAACTCGCCCTGTCCCCTACGGCGGGCGCCCGCCAGATCGACGAGGCCGTCACGCTGGCCTCCCGACTACCCGGCACGGTCGACGCGTTGGAAGCCGGCCGGATCGATCTGGGCCGGGCGAAGGCCGTCGCCGAGGTCACCGCGGGGCTGTCCGACGAGCAGGCCACCCAGGTGGAGGCCATCGTGTTGGCCAAAGGCCGCCGGGATAGCCACGCCTACTTTCGGCGGGGGTTGCGTCGGGCGGTCGTCAAGGTTGATCCCGACGGTGCGGAACGACGCCGACGGTCCGCCCGCCGCGACCGCGACGTCCGGATCGACACCCGGGGTGAGGACGGCATGGCCGGGCTGACCGCGCGGCTACCCGCCGCCGACGCGCTCGCCGCGTTCGACCACATCGACCACCTCGCCCGCCAACTTCGCTCCGGTAACCCAGATCCGGACGGCGACCCCGGCGAGCCGGTGGATCCGGTCCAGTCGTTGGCGCAGCGCCGGGCCGACGTTCTGCTCGACCTTATTTTGGGGCGGCGGCGTCATCACCCGGCCCGCACGTCGGTCAACGTCACTGTCGCGGCGTCGACGTTGGCCGGGGCCGATGAGCAGCCCGGGCACCTGCATGGTTACGGCACCATTACCGCCGCCCATGCGCGGGAACTGGCCGAACACGCGACCTGGCGGCGGATCCTGTTCGACCCCGCTGACGGGCAGCCGCTGGAAGTATCCCGCCGAAGGTTTCCCTCACCCCCGCTGGCCCGGCACGTCCGGACCCGGACCGCCTGGTGCGCCTTCCCCGGCTGCTCCAAACCTGCCGAACGCTGCGACCTCGACCACGTCACTCGCCACACCGACCGTGGCCTGACCTGCGACGACAACCTCTCCCCGCTCTGTAGGCGGCATCATCGCGCCAAAGACGACGGTCCCTGGAAACTAGCCCAGCCCCGACCCGGCCACTACCAGTGGACCGCCCCCACCGGCCGCACCTACACCACCCACCCCGGCCCCATCACCCAGCAATAACGATCACAAAAGCATCCGTGAACGCCGACGGCACACCAGGATGCCGGGCAACATCGCCGGCCAGGCGCCCAGTTAGAGGCAAAGATGGCGCGATCGTTGGTTTCCTGGGCCGCCGGGCCACGGTCCCTGGGTCACTCATGGGCCGGCGGTTCCGTCGTTCGGCGCGGGTCCGGTCGGCGCCGCGCTGACCGGAACGTCCGGCCGGCCCGGTTAGGGTTGAGCAGTGCCCTCGTCAGCCGCGTCGCCCCCCGCTGGGCCACGCCGCACGCCGCGCGCGGCCGGATCCGCCCAGCCCGTCCAGCCGGCCCGGACCGCGGAACCCGCCGCCGGGTCCGCCGGGGTTCCAGCCGAACGGCGGCCGTCCGGAGCGGCGCCCGCCGGAACCCGGGCCGGGGGGACGCCGGAGCCGGGGCTCGTCATGCTGGGCTGCGGTTACGCCCTGGGGCTGCTGTTCGGGGTCGTGCTGGGGCTGTATGGGCCGTTCCTGGTCCCGGCCGGTCCGCGGCTGGGGGGTTGGCTGCTGTCCTACGGGGTGCTGCTCGCCCTGATCGGGAACCCGGCCGCCGCGCTGGCCGCCCGCTCGTTCACCGGCACCCGGCTGGGCGCGATGACCGTCCTGATCGGCTGGGCCCCGATCGCCATCTGGCTCGGGACGAGCCGGCCGGAAGGCGACCTGATCCTGCAGGGTGACGGAAAGGGCTATCTGTTTCTGGCCATCGGGGCGATCGCGCCGATCGTGGTCGCTGTCGTCGGTCAGCCCCGGCGCGGGTTGACCGCCCTGCCGCCGCCGCGCTGATCGACCACCCCCCGCTGATCGTCGGACGCCCCCGCTGATCAGCGGGGGCGGGCCGGGGCGGGCGATCGGCGTCACAGGGTCTCCGACGATCCTCCCGCCACCTGCCAACCCGGGTAACTTTCAGTCATGCCCGTCGATCTGGACGCCTATCGCCGCGCGGTCAGCCGCTTTGCGACCGGGGTCACGGTTGTGACGACCGTCACTGGTGATCGGCATTTCGCATTGACCGCCAATTCGTTCACCTCCGTCTCCCTCGAGCCGGTGCTCGTCCTGGTCGGCATCCAGAAATCGTCGCGCTTCCACGCCGAGGTCCTGGCGGCCGGCGTCTGGGGGATCTCGGTGCTGGGCGCCGACATGCGGGCCGCGTCGACCTTTTTCGCCAGCCAGGACCGGTACGACGCGGATGACCCTTTTGACGGGTGGCCGTGCGAGAAGGGCGCTGAGACGAACGTCCGGCTGCTGTCCGGCGCGATCGCCACCTTCGAGTGCCGGACGGTCCTGGCCTACGAGGGCGGCGACCACACGCTGCTGCTCGGCGAGGTGCTGGCCCTGGACTCCACTCGCCCGGAGGCGGAGCCGCTCCTGTACTACAGCGGCCGCTACCACGCGCTGGGCGAGCCGCCGGAGTAACCGGCCCGCCGCCCGCTCAGTTGAGACGGGCCCGGGCGGTGCGGGCGCCCCGGCGGGCGGCGGCCGCGGCGACCGGTTCGACCGACTCCACGGCGCCCGCGAACGCCTCCAGCTCGGTCGCTCCGCCCGGGAAGTCGCCGAGCTGGATGAGCAGGTCGCCGCGTTCCCGCCGCAGGCTGACCGAGTGATGGGGCAGCAGCAGCGACAGTTCGACGGCCCACAACTTGGTGCGGGGCTTCTCGGTGCGGGCCGCGAGCACCCGGATGTTGGTCAGGACCCGCATCAGCAGGTCGGTGGGAGCCAGCGGCGCGAGCAGGCCGCGGGTGAAGGGGGTACCGGTGGCCCGGACCTTTTCGGCCGCTTCGTGCACGGTGATGATCCGGCCGCCGTCGAACGGATCGACCAGGATGCTTTCGCCGGGGACCCCGATGCCGACGACGACGTGGCCCGGCAGTCCGACCGGGTAGGCCGGGATGCCGAGCCGGCGCGCGACCTCGAGCCAGACCACCGACAGCAGGATCGGCAGCCCGCGGCGGGTGTCGAGGACCTGGGGCAGCAGCGACGACCGCAGGTGCTGGTAGTCCTCGGGCCGGCCGTGGAACCCCTCGGTGGTGCCGAGGGCGGTGCGTAGCCCCTCCGCCACCGCCCGTAGTTCGGGCGGGGGTCCCGGCCGGTCCGGCCCCGGACCGGCCGCGGGACCGCCGGCGATCGCCGGGTTGACCACCGTCCGGGCCCGGCCGGCCAGCCGGTCCAACGCGGCCAGCTGGGCTTCCACGTCCAGTTCGGGATTCATCTCGGCGGCCAGCAGGAGGCAGGCGAGCCCGAGGTCGACCGGCTCGCCGCGGACAACGTCGCGAAATCGTGCCCGGCTGCTCACTGTCATGCGTCAGCCTGCCCTCTCCTGCTGCCTCGGACGGCCCGGGCAGGTACCGTTTTGCCAGCAACAAGGTCCGTTTCGGCGACCGTCACCATCCGCCCCGCGGCGGTGCGGATGGCGAGCGCCCCCGCGGACCAACTGACCAGCTCGCCCACCACATCCGTCAACGGCACCGGCCCGGTGATCCGATGGCGGACCGACACCCGGCGTCCAACATCCGCCGGGGTGATCCGAACGACATACATGACCAGCGCATGCCCCTTGGTGTCGACACGGAAGCGTCCACGTCGATACTAAAGAAGCACCCGTGCGCCAGCCCTAGGAGGAATACCGGTGACCTACGTCATCGCGGAGCCGTGCGTCGACCTCAAAGACAAGGCCTGCATCGAAGAGTGCCCTGTCGACTGCATCTACGAGGGCGGACGGATGCTTTACATCCAGCCCGACGAGTGCGTCGACTGCGGGGCCTGCGAGCCGGTGTGCCCGGTCGAAGCGATCTACTACGAGGACGACGTCCCCGATCAGTGGAAGACCTACACCGACGCCAACGTCGTGTTCTTCGAGGAACTGGGTTCGCCCGGTGGCGCCTCGAAGGTCGGGGCCGTCGACAACGACGCACCGTTGGTTACGGCGCTCGCCCCGCAGGGCGAGGCTGAGTCCTGACCAGTCCGGGCGCGCAGGCCGGGGCCGCCGACCCGCCCACCGGGGCGGGTCGGCGGGTTCGGCGACCCCGCTTCCAGCTCCCTGACTTCCCGTGGGACCTGCTGGCCCCCTACAAGGACAAGGCCCGCGCGCACCCGTACGGGATCGTCGACCTGTCGGTCGGTACGCCGGTCGACCCGACCCCGCTGCTGATCCAGCAGGCCCTGTCGGCGGCGGCCAATTCGCCGGGCTATCCGCAGACGGCCGGCACCGAAGATCTGCGCGAAGCGGTGGCCGGGTGGCTGGCCCGTCGGCTCGGGGTGATCGTCGACCCGAGCGCCGTGCTGCCCACCATCGGCTCGAAGGAGCTGGTCGCCAACCTGCCCTTCCAGCTCGGCCTCGGGCCGGGCGACAAGATCTGGGTTCCCACCCCGGCCTATCCGACCTACCGGGTCGGGGCGTTGCTGGCCGGGTGTGAACCGGTCACGGGCGCGGCCGACGACTGCGCGATGCTCTGGCTGAACTCGCCGGGCAACCCGACCGGGCGGGTCATGACGGTCGAGGAGATGCGCGGGGTCGTCGGCTGGGCCCGGGACCGCGGGATCATCATCGCCAGCGACGAGTGCTACATCGAGCTGGGCTGGGAGGCCCGCCCGGTGTCGGTGCTGCACCCGGAGGTCTGCGGCGGGTCCCACGAGGGTCTGCTGGCCGTCCACTCGCTGTCGAAGCGCTCCAACCTGGCCGGTTACCGGGCCGGGTTCGTGGCCGGCGATCCGGCGCTGGTGGCCGGCCTGCTCGAGGTCCGTAAGCACGCGGGCTTCCTGCCGCCCGGCCCGGTCCAGGCGGCCATGACCGCCGCGCTGGCCGACGACATGCACGTCGCCGACCAGCGGGGCCGCTACGCCGCCCGCCGGGCGGTGTTGGCCGCGGCGCTGGCCGTGGCGGGTTTCCAGATCGCCCACAGCGAGGCCGGCCTGTACCTGTGGGCCACCCGCGGCGAGGACTGCTGGGCCACGGTGGATGCGTTGGCCCAGGTCGGCGTGCTCGTCGCCCCGGGCGCGTTTTACGGGGAGTCCGGTCGCGAGCACGTCCGGGTCGCCCTCACCGCCCTGGACGCCCAGGTGGCGACGGTTCCGGAGCGGCTCGCGCTGGTCCCGATGCCGAACCCGGGCTCGGCTCCCACCGATCCGCGCGGGTACGTCACCGGCGCGCACGCCCAGCAGCCCGCGGCCCGGCCGGCGGAGCGGTACGAATCCGCGGCCCAGTACGAGCCGGACCAGCAGTACGCGGCGGACCAGCCGTACGAGTCCGAGCAGTACGTCGGCCAGCACCGGCGGCCGGCCGCCGGCCCACCCGGGTCGCCCGGGCCGGAGCCGAGCCAGCAGGTCTCGGTGGGTCCGCCGGACATCCGCTGACCCCGGTCTGCTGGGCCCCGGTGCGCTGGCCCCGGTCCTTCGACCCGCACCGCCGACAGCCGCCCCGGAACTGCGCCTTGACCGCGTCACCGGCCAGAAAACTGTGCCTCGGCCGCGTCAGCGCACGCCGGGCCGCCCGTCTGCGCTGACGCACCGAGGGCCTCCGAGCCGTGGCTGGGTCAGCGCGCACCAGAGAGCGCGCCGACGATGACATCCGTCCACGGAGTCTCCGGCCCGTCCGGCCCACCGGGGACTGGTCCCGTCAACGGGCCCCCGGCGGCGCCCACGGTGACATTCGCACCTGCCCGGCTTGCTCACGCTTCGGGAATCGGAGACTGACATCGTCAGCGGATCACCGGTGCCCGCTGACTCGGACAGCTCAGCTTGGTAGCCGGCGGGCGGCGGCGCGGTCCGTCCCAGCGCCCCCGAGACTCAGGTTGGTACGGCAAGCGGGTCACCCACGTCGCGCTTGCCGCGCCAGCCGGCGGTCACCACCCAGCCCTACCGACCTTGGCCGGGCCGCCGGACCACCGCAGGCCCGGTCACACTGCCAGCTCAGCTACGTAACCGGCAGCGCGGGGAGCGGCCCGGCTGGCGCCACCGAGACCGAGACGGCGGTCGGTACCCCCAAGCGGGTCACCCACGTCACGCTTGGGGGTACCAACCTGCGGTCTCGCCCCAGCCCCCTCGACGTTGGCTGGGTAGCCGGACCCCCCCGGCCCTGACCTCGCACCGCTGACCTCGCACCGCTGACCCCGCCCGGCCGGCACCGCACCGATCGGCTCCGGTTCCGTAGGGTCGGACGGGTGAGTATCTCGACCGACGGCCAGACCGTCGACAGCGTCCTCGACCCGGCGATCGACGAACTGTGGGAGCGGCGGGCCGACCTGAGCCCCCAGGACACCGACGCCCGCAAGACGGTCGTGGCCGCCGTCGACGCGCTCGACGCCGGTGAGGCCCGGGTCGCGCACGTCTCGGCGGCCGGCCCGGTGGTGGTGGACGAACGGGCCAAGCGGGTGATCCTGCTGGCGTTCAAGGTCCTGCCGATGGCCGAGTCGGCCACCGGTGATTTCCACTATCACGACCGGGTGCCGCTCAAGACCCGCTTCGACGGGGTGCGGGTCGTCCCGGGCGCGATCGCCCGGTGGGGCTCGCACTTCGAGCCGGGCGTGGTGCTCATGCCCAGCTACACCAACATCGGCGGCTACGTCGGGGCCGGCACCCTGGTCGATACGTGGGCGACGGTCGGGTCGTGCGCCCAGATCGGCCGCAACGTGCACCTGTCCGGCGGGGTCGGCATCGGCGGCGTGCTGGAGCCGCCCGGCGCGGTGCCGGTGGTGGTCGAGGACGAGGCGTTCGTCGGTAGCCGTTGCATGGTGGTCGAGGGGGCCCGGGTGCGCCGCGGTGCGAAGCTCGGCGCGGGCGCGATCGTCACCGCGTCGACCCGGGTGTTCGACGCGACGACCGGGGTCGAGTACCCGCGCGGTGAGGTGCCGGAACGGGCCGTCGCGGTCGGGTCGACCCGGGCCAGGACGTTCCCGGGCGGCGAGTTCTCGCTGCCCTGCCTGCTGGTCCTGCGGACCCTGGCCGAGGGCGAGATCCACGACAAGCTGGCTCTCAACGACGTCCTGCGTGAGCACGGCGTCGCGCCGTAGGTTCGGGTCGTGACCGAACTGGATCTGTCCGTCCCGGCCGCCGAGCTGACCCGGGCGCTGGTCGACATCCCCTCGGTCAGCGGCGCCGAGGCGGAACTGGCCGACGCCGTCGAACGGGCCCTGCGCGCGGTCGGTGGGCTGCGGGTCGACCGGGACGGCGACGCGGTGGTGGCCCGGACCGAGGTGGGCCGTCCGTCGCGGGTCGTGCTGGCCGGGCACCTGGACACCGTGCCGATCGCCGACAACGTCCCGGCGGCGGTCAGCGCCGGTCGGGTCACCGGGTGCGGCACGTCGGACATGAAAAGCGGCGTGGCGGTGATGCTGCGCCTCGCGGCGACCCTCGGACCAGCCTCGACGTCGGGCGCGGCCGCCCATGACGTGACGTGGGTGTTCTACGACAACGAGGAAGTCGAAGCGACCCGCAACGGGCTGCGGCGGCTGGCCGCCGGGCGGCGGGACTGGCTGACCGGCGACCTGGCGATCCTGCTCGAACCGACCTCCGGCGAGATCGAGGCCGGCTGCCAGGGGACGCTGCGGGTGGTGGTGCCGGTCACCGGCCGGCGGGCCCATTCGGCCCGGTCGTGGCTCGGCGACAACGCGATCCACCGGGCCGCTCCGCTGCTGGAGCGGCTCGCCTCCTACCAGCCGCGGTCGGTCATGATCGACGGCTGCACCTACCGGGAGGGACTCAACGCGGTGCGGATCGAGGGGGGAGTGGCCGGCAACGTCATCCCCGACGCGGTTTCGGTCACGGTCAACTTCCGCTTCGCCCCGGATCGGACCGTCGAGGCGGCTCTGGCGCACGTCCGGGAGGTGCTGGCGCCCTACGACCTGGAGATGACGGACAGTTCCGGGGGTGCGCTGCCCGGGCTCGGGGCGCCCGCGGCGGCGGCGTTCGTCGCGGCGACCGGCCGGACGCCGGTCGCCAAGTACGGCTGGACCGACGTCGCCCGTTTCGCGGAGCTGGGCATCCCGGCCCTCAACTACGGGCCCGGGGACCCGAACCTCGCCCACACCCGGGAAGAGTGGGTCGAGACCGGTCTCATCGACGAGGCCGAGACGGTCCTGCGCCGCTACCTGACCGCCCAGCCGGCCTGAGTCGCCCGCCGGTCCCAAGCTGTCCCAGGCTGGTACGGCAAGCGCGGCACCGGCGCCGCGTTTGGCGGGCCAGCCGGGGGTTCCGACCCAGCCCCTGCGACGTTGGCCGGGCCAGCGGGCTGCCGGCGGCCCGCTGACACCGCCGCTTTGCGGACCGGACGGTGGGCACCGGTCTGACCGGAAGCCGGACCGCTGGGGCGGCTGGGGCGCTGGGGCGGCTGGGGCGCCGGGGCGCTGGGATCCCCGCCCCGCAAAGGCTAGGGTCGCGGGATGGCCACAGCGAGCCGGGGTGAGTCCGTCGAGATCGACGTCGGCGGGCAGGTCGTGCGCGTGTCCAACCCCGACAAGCCGTATTTTCCAGCCGTCGGGCTGACCAAGATCGAGATCGTCCGGTACTACATCGCCGTCGCCGACGGTCTGCTGCGGGCGCTCCACTGGCGGCCGACCACGCTGGAACGGTGGCCGGGCGGCGTCATCGAGGGCGCGACCCTCGCCCAGCGGGACGGCACCAAGGGCGAGGCGTTCTACCAGAAGCGGGTACCGAAGAACGCGCCGCCGTACATCCAGACGGCCCGGATCGCCTTCCCGAGCGGCCGCACCGCCGATGAGGTGTGCCCGACCGAGCCGGCCGTGCTGGCCTGGGCGGCCAATCTCGGCACGATCACGTTCCACCCGTGGCCGGTCCGCCGGGACGACACCGAGCACCCCGACGAGCTGCGGATCGACCTCGACCCCCAGCCCGGCACCGAGTTCTCCGGGGCGGTCGAGGTGGCCGGGGTGGCCCGGGAGATGCTCGCCGAGCTGGGCTGGGTCGGCTGGCCGAAGACCAGCGGCGGGCGCGGGGTGCACATCTACGTCCGCATCCGGCCCCGCTGGACCTTCACCCAGGTGCGCTACGCGGCCATTGCGTTCGGGCGGGAGCTGGAACGCCGGATGCCGGGCCAGGTCACCACCGCCTGGTGGAAGGAACAGCGCGGCGAGAAGATCTTTGTCGACTACAACCAGAACGCCCGGGACCGGACCATCGCGTCCGCGTACTCGGTGCGGGCCCGCGCGCACGCCCCGGTGTCCACCCCCGTGCGGTGGGACGAACTGCCCGACGTCGATCCCCACGACTTCACGGTCCAGACCGTCCCGGCCCGGTTCGCCGAGCTGGGCGACCTGCACGCCGGCATCGACGAGGTGGCCGTCGACCTGACCCCGCTGCTCGAATGGTGGGAGCGCGACGAGGCCGACCGGGGTCTGGGTGACCTGCCCTACCCGCCGGACCATCCCAAGATGGCCGGCGAACCAGCCCGTGTCCAACCCAGCCGGGCCCGTAAGGAGAACCAGCCCACCGAGTCGTGAGCGGCGTTCATTCGTTGCGAACGGTCGCCGGTCCGGTGAGCCGATTCAGCACGGGCAGGGTCGAGGCGATGACCGCGAGCGACGCTATCAGTCCGACCGCCACCGTCAGGTAGTAGCCGGCCCCCGGGGGTCGCAGCGTGTAGTGCAGCTGCGACTTCAGGAACAGGCCGGCGGCCAGAAAACCGGCGCCGCTGGCCACCACGGCCACGACGAGGAGTGGAACAGCGCTTTCCAGGATGACCACCCGACGCAGCAGCGAGAGCGGAACCCCGGTCAGCCGCAGCAGGCTGAACGGGCGTCGGCGGTCGTTGAGCCCCCCTACGACGCTGGCCGCCAGGCTGCAGCCGGCGATCCCCAGGCTGACCAGCACGACCACTCCGGCCAGCTGCTGGTAGCTGGCCAGCAGCTTCGCCGAATCCTCGTTGGCCGTGTTCTCGGCGACGGTGACCGCGGAACTCCGGTAGGGGACGGCCCGGTCGAGGGCGGTCCGGGCCCGTTCGATCACCGGGCCCGACCCGGCCGTGCGCACGACGATCATCTGGACCGGCAGGGTGGCGAGCCGGGCCGGGGAGATGGCGGCGGCCGGCCAGCCCTGGGCGGCGTAGAGCGGCGGGACGGAGTCGGTGTCCTCGAAGAAGTTCGGTGCGATGGACGCTGTCTGCGCACCGGCCGGGCAGCGGCCGAAGCTGGCCACGCCGGCCAGTTCCCGGCACGACACCAGGCCGGCCACGGTCGGGGGACCCCCGAGCTCGACGGTGGAGCCGAGCGGATCGGTGTGGATCACCATCACCTGCCGGATGCCGGGCGTGGCGCGCAGCGTGGCCAGGCTGCGCTCGGGGACGGACCGGACCGAGGTCCGTGGCACGCCCAGGACCGACGTCCAACCGCCGGAGTAGTCGGCCATCAGCGTGTCCTGGGCAGCGGGCTCGCGGTGGCGGCTCCCGGCGTCGGCCACCATGGTGGTGATCACGCCGACCGCCGTGCTGGTGACGAACAGGGCCAGTACCAGCCCGTTGATGGCCCGGAACCCGGCCCGCGGGTCGTCCGCGAGCCGTCGACCGGCAATGAGGGTCGCCGGCCGGTTGGCCCGCCCGACCATCAACCGGGAACCGATCATGGTCAGCCAGGTTCCCGCGATGACCAGCCCGGCCATCATCAGGAAGATCCCGGTCAGGTAGGCCAGGGTCTGGCCGCCGGTGGTGGCCGGCCGTCGACCGAGAAACCAGGTCAGCTCCCCGATGCCGGCGGCCAGCGGGATCAGGCGGTAGGCCCGCGGCGCGGGCGGGGCGGCGCGCCGGCTGACCCCGAGCGGGGAGATCCGCACCCGGCGCAGCGCGAGCCGGGCCGCGATCGCCGCCCCGAGCGGGACCCCGACGGCCACGAGCGCGACGTCGAGGCCGGTCAGGGACAGGTCGCCGGGGTAGAACCGCTCGCCGGTGATCGCCACGGTCGACAGCGGGACCCGGGCCGCGAAGAAGAGGCCGAAACCGAGCACCGTGCCGATCAGGGCGCCCACCGTCGACTCGACCGCTGAGACCACCGCGACCTGCCGGGGGGTCGCCCCCAGCAGACGCATCGTGGCGAACCGCTGTTCCCGGCGGGCGGCCGACAGCCGGGTCGCCGTCGCGATGAAGATGAGGATCGGGAACAGCAGGGCCACGGCGGTGACGCCCAGGATCAGGTCGACGCCGTCGGGTCGGATGCCGGTCGTGCAGTTCGGACAGTCGCCCGGCGTGCGGGTGGCGATGGTGGTGATCCGGGCCACACCCGGCACCGACGACAGTTCGCCCGGGGTGTGACCGACGATGGCGACCAGGAAGTTCGGCCCGGGCAGCCCCGCCGCGCCGATTGTGCCGAGCCGGCGACCCGGGAAGCGGTCGCCGAGCTCGCTGGCCGGCGCGCCGGCCAGCAGCCGGCTGAGCGCCGGGGAGACGTAGTACTGCCCCGGTCCGGGCAGGCGGGGGACTCCGGGCGGAACCGGCCCGCGCGGTCCGGTGGCGGCCACGTCGACCCGGGTGATGGTCCGGCCCGCGTAGTGGTCGGTGCCGAGCGTCGCCCAGGCCGGATCGGGCGTCGCCGGGGCACCGGGCGCCGTAGCCTCAGCAATCCCCGAGTTGAGCCACGCGTAGCGGGCGTTCTGGGTGGTGACTCCGTTGACGGCGGCCAGGATGGCCAGTAGCAGGCCGACCCCCAGGGTGACCGCGGCGGCGGTGACGGCCAGGCGGACCCCCGCTTCCCGACCGCCCCGCAGGGTGAGACGTAGACCGAAGTCGATCATGGGGTGGCCGGCATCGCCGCGAACGAGGTGACTTTCCCGTCGCGCACGACGACCTCCCGGCCGGCGTAGGCGGCCACCCGGGGCTCGTGGGTGACCACGATGACAGTCGTGCCGTGCTGGCGGGCCGCGGTCACCAGCAGGTCCATGACGTGCTCGCCGGTCAGGGAGTCGAGCGACCCGGTCGGCTCGTCCGCGAAGAGGATCTCCGGGCGGGCGATCAGGGCGCGGGCGAGGGCGACGCGCTGGGCCTGGCCGCCGGACAACTCGCCGGAGCGGCGCTTCTGCAACCCCTCCAGGTCGAGCTGCCTGAACCAGGGCGCGGTCTCCTTCAGCGCCGCCGCCCGGCGGGTGCCGCCCAGCAGCAGCGGCAGCGCGATGTTCTCCTCGGTGGTCAGCTCCGGGACGAGCTGCCCGAACTGGAAGACGAACCCGAAGCGGTCACGCCGCAGGGCACTGCGTTCGGTCTCGCCGCGGGTGTCGATCCGCCGGCCGGCGAAGTGGATCTCGCCGGCGTCGGGGGTCAGGATTCCGGCCAGACAGTGCAGCAGCGTCGTCTTGCCCGAGCCGCTCGGACCCATGATGGCCACCATTTCGCCGGCCGCCACCGACAGGTTCGCCCCTTGTAGCGCGGGGGTCTCGCCGAACGACAGGACCACGTCGCGGGCCTCGATGATGGGCCCGGCGGGGGCGGACGGCTGGTGGCCGACGGTCATGACCGCACCGCTTCGGCCAGCGCGTCGAGGCGCGCGGTGGTCAGGTCGATCCAGCGCAGGTCGGCTTCCAGGTGGAACAGGCCGTGGTCGGCGAGCAGCGCGTCGACCAGACTGCCGGCCCGCTTGATCTCGGTCAGCTCGCGCATCCGCTGTAGGTGGGCGGCCCGCTGGGTGTCGAGGTAGCGGCCCGCGTCGCGGCCCAGGATCAGGGCCAGCACGACCTTGGCGAACAGCACCGTCTGCAGGTGCGGCTCGGCCTCGACCGGTTCACCCAGCCACGTCTCGAACTCGGTGGCGCCCTGCTCGGTGATCACGTAACGCTTGCGGTCGGGTCCGGCCCCGGCTTCCGACTCACCCACGACGACCTTGCCGTCGCGGGCCAACCGGGCCAGCGTCGCGTAGACCTGCCCGAACGGTAGCGGCTTGCCCCGTCCGAAGAAGGCGTCGTAGTCGCGTTTGAGGTCGTAGCCGTGGCTCGGCTCGCGTTCGAGCAGGCCGAGCAGGGTGAGGGGAACACTCATGGCAGCGACTATAACCTCCGTGTATACGCATCGTCTATACCCGGGGTGGGGAGGTGCGGATCCGCTGTGCCCCACCGGGGCGCGTAGCCTGATCTGGGCGTTACGCGAGCTTTCCCGGAGGGTGGGCGTTGAGGTTCCTGCACACCTCCGACTGGCACGTCGGCGGGGTTCTCAAGGGCGCCTCCCGGCACGCGGAGCACACCGCGGTGCTCGCCGAGATCGCCCGGATCGCGGTCCGGGAGCGGGTCGATGCCGTCCTCGTCGCCGGTGACCTGTACGAATCGGGCGCTCCGGGCGCGGCCGCCCAACGCCTGGTCGTCGAGACGTTGCTGTCGTTACGGGCGACCGGGGCGCAGGTCGTCGCCATCGCCGGGAACCACGACCACGGCCCCACGTTCGACGCCTACCGGCCGCTGATGGCGGCGGCCGGCATCCACCTGGTCGGTACGCCGCGCCGGCCCGGCGACGGGG
>JAMFSN010000124.1 GCA_026225295.1 Frankia alni | reverse complement strand
TGGCGGATCGCCACGGTGATCGTCCTCGGGGCGTTCATGGCCAACCTGGACACCTCCCTGGTCAACGTCGGGCTCGACACCATCGGCCGGCGATTTCACGCTCGCCTTGACTCGGCGCAGTGGATCACCAGCGGCTACCTGCTCGCTCTCGCCGGAGCGCTGCCGCTGTGCGGCTGGCTTGGCCGACGGATCGGAGCCGGCCGGCTGTGGCTGTGGGCCCTGGTCGGCTTCACGCTGGCCTCCGGCCTGTGCGCGGCCGCGCCGAACCTGCCCGTTCTGGTCGTCCTACGGGTCGTTCAAGGGGTGACCGGTGGCCTGCTCATCCCCGCCGGTCAGACAATCCTCGGCCAGGCTGCCGGACCCCGACGGATGGGCCGAGTCATGAACACCGTCGGGATCGCGGTGGTGCTCGCCCCCGCCATCGGCCCGACCGTCGGCGGACTCCTCATCGCCCACCTGTCGTGGCGCTGGCTGTTCCTCATCAACATCCCGATTGGCGTGATCGCCCTGCTCCTCGGGTTGCGCATCGTCCCTCGCGGCCAGCGAGGGTCAGCAGCGCCGTTCGACGCCACCGGCTTCATCCTGGTCAGTGCCGGGCTTCCCCTCCTGACCTACGCCATCATCACCGCCAGTACACGTCGAGGTATCACGACGCCCGCTGTGCTGGCCACGGGGATCACGGGGCTCATCGCCCTCGTAGCCTTCGTCTGGAGTTCGCTACACCGCCAGGCGCCGCTACTCGACCTACGCCTGTTCAAGAATCGGGTCTACACCGCCGCCGAGACCACCGTGCTGTTCAGCGGCGCCGCTCTCTTCGGCGGCATGATCATACTTCCGCTTTATTTCGAGCTGCTTCGCAACAAGGGCGTTGTGGCCACCGGACTGTTGCTCATGATCTACGGTGTCGGCGCCGCGCTGGCAATGCGCTTCGGTGGGCGACTCACGGATCGCCTCGGCGGCGGAATCGTCTCGGTCTACGGCCTCCTCCTCACCGTGGTCACGACCATCCCGCTCGCCTACCTCGGCCGGAACGCCAACCTCGTCGGCGTCGAAGCGCTGCAGTTCGTGCGCGGTATCGGGCTCGGGCTAGCCGCCCTGCCCGCCCTGTCAGCGGCCTACGCCACCGTCACCCGGGACCAGCTTCCCGACGCCACAGCACAGTCCAACATCCTCCAGCGCGTCGGCGGGTCAATCGGCAGCGCACTGTTTGTCGTGGTCCTCGAAGACAAGGGCCCGCCGTCCACCGCCGCGTTCCACGACACCTTCTGGTGGCTCTCCATGACGTCCGCCGCCGCACTGCTGTGCGCCACCTGGCTCACCGTTGAGCAACGCCGGACCCGAAAGGGGGACGACCGGGCAGAAATGACCGCGCGTGACCCGGCCTGAACCCGTAGGAACGAATTCGAACCGAGCTTCCCATTCGGGTTCCAGCGCGTTGCGGTGCCGCGGGTGTGACGGGTATCACTTACGAATTTGAAGGACGTCTGATTCCCCCCGAGCAGCGTTACGCGACGGATTTTCGGCTTCTCGGTTACGACGTCGCTCGCCTCGTTCACGACCCCGAACTTCGACCGCGCGCCCCGATGCGGTGACGGCGAGACCCGGACCAGGCTCTTCTACGGTGCCGTCGTTTGGGACATGCTGTCATGGCCACCGGAATACGCCGAGCCGCCGCCGACGGCCGGCCCGCCGTCCTGGAAACCGGCGACCCAGCCAACGTCGAGGTCTACCCCGCGCCGGCCAGCACGTCGGGCGCACCCTGACCGAGCCCCTGCCTATCTGGGTGGTGCAACACTGACAACCCGCCGACCCGCGCCGAACTCGTTCGGCACAGCCCCGGCGTCGCCGGAAGGGCCCCGACGCCAGAGGTCGCCCACCGCAGCCACCCGGACCACCGATCCGCGGCAAGAGCGGACGGTCGATGTGCGTGGTCGGCTGCGCGCGCCTGACCCTCATGGGGGTCGATCCGATCGACGGGCGGTTTCGTGGGCGGGTTGCTCAGCGTCGGTCCGCTGGCTGGTGGAGCGCCCATAGTTGATCGGCGTCGCCGACGATGAGCCGGGCCTGGTAGACGCTGATCTTATGGTCGATGAGTTGGAGGTTTTCCCGTAGCTGCGCGAGCTTGGCGGTTACCTCGGCCCGGTGGTCCTGCAGGAGCGAAAGCCGTTCCTGCTCGTTGCCGCGCCCGGCCGACACGAGTTGGGCGTAGCGCCGAATGGCCTTGATGGGCATGCCGGTGGCCCGCAGCCTGGTGCACACCGTGATCCAGTCAAGATCGAGCTGGCGGTACCGCCGCCGGCCGCCGGCAGTGCGCTCGGGCGCGGTGACGACAACGCCCACGCGTTCGTAGTACCGCAAGGTGTGTGGGCTGACCCCCGTGCGGCGAGCGGCCTCACCGATGCTCACGCCCGCCTCGGGGCCGGCGTACGCCGGCCCCGAGTCCGGCTGCGGTTTGACCTCGAGCACGCTCTAAATCCTAGCGTGGTGGTCATGACCACCACGCTGATCACCGGAGCGAACAAGGGTCTCGGCTTCGAGACCGCCCGTCGACTCGTTGCCGTGGGCCACGTCGTCTACCTCGGAAGCCGGCACGCCGAACGCGGGCGCCGGGCCGCCGGGCAGCTGGGCGCGCGGTTCGTCCACCTCGACGTCACCGACGACGCGTCCGTGCCGGCCGCCGCCGCGACCATCGAGGCTGACGGAGGGCTGGACGTGCTGGTCAACAACGCCGGGATTCAAGCGGAAATGGGTGACAACAATGCCGTGATCGGCGCCGCCGACCTGACCGCCGACGTGATGCGGCAGACCTTCGAGACAAACGTCTTCGGCACGGTTCGCGTCCTGCACGCGTTCCTCCCGCTCCTGGCCCGTTCCGCCGCCCCGGTCGTCGTGAACGTCAGCAGTGGCCTGGCCTCGCTCACCCGGGTCGCCACCCCGGGCACGCCCGCCTATCACTACGCCGGCGTCGCCTATCCGGCGTCGAAGACCGCACTCAACATGATCACCGTGCAGTACGCGAAGGCGTTCCCGAACATGCGGATCAATGCGGTGGAGCCGGGCTTCACCAAAACCGATCTCAACGGCAACACGGGCCACCAGACTGTCACCCAAGGCGCCGAGATCATCGTCCGCCTGGCGCAGACCGGCCCCAACGGACCTACCGGCGGCTACTTCGACGCCCACGGCCCGCTTCCCTGGTAAACAACGAACCGGACGCCGCCGACGACCGGGTGGGGCCCAGCGAACAGACGCAGAGCAGCATGAGCGCCCGAGTCCGTGTCGCCGAAGAAGGGTGAGGCAAAACCTGTGCATTCTGTGCGTTTCACCGCGGAGACATCATCGGATGGTGTCGTTGAACGCGACTTCACCGTAGGTGAGGTCCCGGGCGTGCTCTGGTCGTCGGCATCCACCTCCGATCACGCGCCTCTGGTGCTGATGGCGCACAGCGGCGGCCAGCACAAGAGGGCACCGGGAATCCTGGCCCGTGCGCACCGCTTCGTGACCGGTTGCGGTTTCAACGTCGCCGCCATCGACGCGCCCGGACATGGCGACCGGCCCCGAACGGCGGAAGACGAGCGGCGCGTCGCCGTTCTGCGGGAGGCTCAGGCGGCGGGCGCGCCGCTCGGCCCGGTCGTCGTGGGAATCCACATCGACCTGGCGGCGCGGGCCGTACCGGAATGGCAGGCGACTCTGGACACCCTCCAGGACCTGCCCGAGATCGGCGCCGAAGCGCCGATCGGTTTCTGGGGCATCATGCAGGGCACGGGGATCGGGGTGCCGTTGACGGCGGTCGAACCGAGGATCGCCGCGGCGGTCTTCGGTTGTCTCGGGCATGAATCCCTGACCGAGGCGGCGGCACAGATCACCGTCCCGATCGAATTCCTGCTCCAGTGGGACGACGAGCACATCGAACGCCAATCCGGTCTCGCCCTGTTCGACGCCTTCGCCTCGAAGGAAAAGACGTTGCACGCCAACTCGGGCGGACATAGTGACATGCCCGGGTTCGAGTCCGACAGCGCGACGCGGTTCTTCGCCCGGCATCTCGGCCGGGTTGCCACGACACCGGCCTGAGGTGACCGGTATCGGCGACCGGCATCGCGCCAGTCGCCGATACCGCCGCCGCGCTCACCGAACACGCCGCACGAACGGTCACGGTCGTTTACGTTCAGGCCCGTCGGTGAAATCTCCCAGATCGCCGCACCGGCGACAGTGCAACCTCCACGAGGCCGGTCATGGTGTGAACCCCACCGAACACCGCCTCCGCCGGAGGCGGAGCACCTACCCACCGACCGGTCGATGAGCATTAGGTCGCCGCGCGAACCGCTTCCTGCGAGGCAGCCGACATGTCCGGGAGGGAAGTTTCCAGATGAATTTTTCGGGATGGTTCGGCCAAGGTTTTCGGTCGAGTTCAGTGGCTGAGCGTTGTCTCCGCCAACCCCGCGGGTGTGTGGGGAGCGTCCATCAGGACGCCCGACCCCGCTATCAAGGCCTCGTGATAGTGGGCCGATATGGGTCTATTGACATCTTGAATGGGGGTTGTGGCGGACGACTCGAGAACTGATAGTGGGGCGACCAGTAGCCGCGAGGGAGACTTCAGAATGATCCCGTCTGCGCCACCCGCCACGTCTGACAAGACCCACAGCTTCGACGTCTTCACGCATTACGAGCGGCTCCAGTGGAAGGTTTCTGACCTCCGATTGGAGGATATTAGGCGCGACCTCGTCTGTCCCGAATACATCTCGCTCGTCAAGGGTGTCGTGATGGGGGAGGCAACGTCCCTCCCTGGTCTGCACGGTTTCCTCAGTGAGTTTCATGACGACTACGACTGCTCGGCCTTCGTGGCGGTCTGGGCCTATCAGGAGCTTCAGCACCACTACGCCTTCCGCGCGTGGTTGAAGGCGGTGGACGTCCACATCGACCAGGACAAGATCGAGGCCCTGCGGGAGCCGTACGAAGCCGGCATCACGCCCGGCGCGACGCTGACGACCAACGTGATTTCCGAGATCATCGTCAACACGGTTTACCGGGCGATGTCCACGTGGGTGGAAGAGCCGGTACTTGCCGACCTGTTTCTGCGTGCGAGCCGCGACGAGGCGGGACATGCGCGCGAGTTCCTGTACTACCTGAAACTTCGACTGATGCGCCATCCTGAGGAACTGACATCTGTTCTGGAACGGATTCACTTCTACGTGACGAGCCCCCGGCTCAATCATCCGGTCGGTGTGTACAAGCATCAGCGCGTTGCGGAGATGCGGGGGTACGAGACTGTCGATGACGTGATCGATGTTTATCTCCGGATCTCGCCACCGGACGCTATGGGTAAGCTTCAGGTGAAGCTCCGCCACATGCTGGGGACGGCGGTCGGCCGGGACCTGCGTCGGAACTCCGACATCCGCCATGCGCTCGCAGACTCGGTCGCCGCGCAAGCAGAAGCGTGATGGACGCCCCACCGCCCGTTCCTTCCCCAGCCTTGGTCGAGGAATATCTGCCGGTCCCGTGGTCGACACTTCAGGATTACCACTGCTTCGGCTGTTCGCCGCACAACTCCCAGGGCCTGCGGCTTCGCTTCGCCGTCCGGCCCGACGGAATCGACACCCGTTTCCGGCTGGACCGGGCGCATGAATCCTATCCGGGGATAGTGCACGGTGGCCTCGTCGGCGTCATTTGCGACGAGACCATGGGAAACCTGATTGTTCTGCGAACCGGCCTCACCTCGTTCACGACCTCCCTGCGGCTCAGGTATGTCAACGTCATGCGGGTGAACGCTGACTACCAGTGCGTGGCCTGGCTCCACGTCGCCTCGGCGGGGTCCGGCGCGGACTCTGCCTCCCACGTGACGGGCGCGGACGGCCTGGTACACGCCGAGGCGGAGGTCCTTGACGCGGACGGCGGTTTGGTGGCCGCGGCGAATGCCACCTATCGTCCGACCTCGATGGGCAGCGCGCGCAGACACTTGAACCTACCCTCGGAGGAATTCGACCGCATCGCGGACGCGTTGGCCGCCGCCCGATCCTCCAGTACGACTTAAGGTAACGGAAACCCCAGCTGAACCATCCCTCAGGCGCTGCGACTAACCGGCCGGCTGATCCGAAGGAGCCAGGATGATACCGTCTCGCGTGGAGATTGTCAGTACGGTTACCACTATTCTCGCCCGCGCACTCGGGATACCCGCCGACAGCCTCACCCCCGATCTCGATGTACGGACCGTGGAAGGGGCGGACTCGGTTAAGGTCCTCCTCATGATCTCCCGTGTAGAACGTACGTACGACATCGAGATCGATGACGAAGACGTCTTCACGCTGAGTTCCATCAACGACGTCGTCCGGATCGTGCTCGCCGCGCTCGAGACAGCCTCGGTCTGACCACCGCCACCCGCGGGCCAGGGGAGCCTTCCCGGCCCGGACTTCGTACCCGCCCGGTGCTAGTGATCGTGGCCTCGTCCCGTTAGCGTCCGTGCGGTGAGTGCGGAAATCCCAACGATCTTCGTGAGTTTCACCCGGGCGGACCGCCCGTGGGCTGAGTGGATCGCCTGGCAGGTGCGGGAGGCCGGCTACGTGGTCAGGTTCCAGCCGTGGGACGTGGCCCCGGGATCGAGCTGGCCGGAGTGGATGGAGCGTAGTGCCGGCGAGGCCGACCACACCCTCGTGGTGCTCTCCCAAGCGGCGTTGGGCTCCGGCTACGCGAGGGCCGAATGGCAGGTCGCGTTCCAGTCGGATCCTCTGGGGGAACGGCGCGGGGTGATTCTTGTGCGCGTCGAGGATTGCGACCCCCCACGGTTCCTGGGTGTCTACGACCGGGTCGACTTGATGGGGCGGTCGCTGGACGACGCCCGGGCGGAGGTGCTCCGCGCGCTACGCACGGCCCAGACCGGCGACGGGTGGCCCGCGACCGGGCCGAGGTTTCCGGGCCCGGGCCGACCGCCACCCTTCCCGGGGGCGGCGCCGGACGCCGCGGTGGAGGCGTTCCTGAGCCGGGTCGAGCAGGCGTGCCGGGACCGGTACCCCGACGCGACGATCGAGCGGGTACATACCGCCGACCTGAACTTCTGGCATTTGTTCGCCACCGCCCGGGAGGCGGGCTATTCCCGCCGGTGGCCGGTCGGCATCGCCGCCGACGGCGTTGACCAGCATGTCCTGGACGCGTTCGTCGAGCACGTTCACGCCCGGTACGAGGCCCGTGATCCGGACGTCGAGTCTGAGCTGGTCTATGGCGGCGAGGTCGTCGACCCGGTGATCGCGCGGCGCGCCCGTCGGCTGGGAGTGTGGGTGCGCAGCCTGCCGGAATACCAGCAGCAATGGGACCCGCGCCACTACGTGGCCGAACAGGCCAGGCGGCTGGGCGCCGACCCCGTCTACCCACCGCGGCTCTATGTCCCGCAGCGGTACCGGCGCCGCGACGGTGGGCGCGAGGGCGCCACGACGGGCGACGTCTTCGCGGCGGTGCTCGACTGGCTGGACGCGGAGAGCGCCAGGCTGATTGTCGTGCTGGGCAACTTCGGGCACGGCAAGACGTTCCTGCTCAAGGAACTGACCCGCCAGCTTCCGGCGCTGATGCCGACGCTGGTGCCCATTCTCGTCGAGATGAGGACGCTGGAAAAGAACCACAGCGTGGACGCGTTGCTCGCGGCGCACCTCGCCGCGCACGGCGAGGAATCCTTCGATATCGCGGCGGTCCGGCGGATGGTGGAGCGCGGCCAGGTCGTGCTTCTGTTCGACGGTTTCGATGAACTGGCCCTCGAGGTCTCCTACGACCGGGCGGCCGAGCATCTACGGACCATCCTGTCGGTGGTGAAGGGCCGGGCGAAGGTCGTCCTCAGCAGCCGGACCCAGCATTTCGCCTCCGACGCGCAGTGGCGGACCGTGCTTGCCGACGAGGTCCACCTCGTCGCGGGCAGCCGTCTTGTGGAGCTCGAGGATTTCACCGACGACCAGATCCGGGAATTCCTCGTCCGCCTGTATGGCGGGGACGAGGCGGCCGCGGGCGAACGGTTCGAGCTCATTCATGACATCAAGGATCTGTTGGGGCTGTCCCGCAACCCCCGGATGCTGTCGTTCATCGCCGAGCTCGACGCGGACGAGCTGCGAACCGTCCGGGCCGTCGGCGGGATCAGCTCAGCCCAACTTTACGAGCGGCTCATCTCCCGCTGGCTGCGATTCGAGGTCAACCGTCGGCGCCCCACCCTCGGCGCGGTCCCCGGCCTTGACGTGGGTCAGATCCGCCGCGCGGTCACGGTCCTGGCCGTGACGATGTGGACCACCGCCCAGTTCCAGATTGGCGTCGACCGGTTGGAGGAGGTGACGAGCCGGGCGCTCACCGACCTGACCCGGCCGACGGCCGATCCGGCGCAGGCGACGTACGCGATCGGTTCCGCGAGCCTGTTGGTCCGGGGTGACCAGGACCGGTTCGGCTTCGTCCATTCGTCGGTGATGGAATACCTGGTCGCGGTCGAAGCGGCCAGACGGTTGTCGGCAGCCACCGAACCGGCGTCGCCGGCAACTCTGGATGACGTCGGCGACACTGGCCCCGCCACGTCACTTCTGGCTGCTCGCGAAATGTCGGCCCTGATGGCGGACTTCTTCTGCGAGGCGGCGGGCCCCGGGCCGGCCGAGGCGTGGATCAGCGCGGTCCGTGACGATGACGGGGCCACCGCCGCGGCGAAGGCGAACGTGCTCGCGGTCGCCGCCCGGCTCCAGGTTCGGGGGCTCCGCATCCGGCTCGCCGGCCAGGATCTGCGCAGCCAGCCTCTGTCCGGGCTCGATCTGCGCTTCGCCGACCTGAGCGGCGCGAACCTGGCGGGGACGAGGGTGCGCGGCGTCGACCTGACCGGCGCGACGCTGAGGTCCGCGAATCTCGGGCAGACGCACCTCGACCACGTCGTCCTCGACCGGACCGACCTGTCCGCGGCGGATCTGCGCGGGGCCCGCCTGCGGGAAACGACACTGCGCGGGGCCACGTTGGCGGATGCTCGCTGGGACCGGGCCGCCCTGCTCGGCGTCACCGCCGACGACGGTGTCCTTGACCAGCCCGCGTTCGCCGCCGCGGCCGTCGTCGGGCGGGTCGGCACGCCGGGAGCGGATGGGGTACTCGCGCGTCCTGTCCTGATGCCTCCCCGCGCCGAGGTGCGGTGCGTCGCCTTCGCGGGGTCGCGGTCGGCCGACGGGATACTCGCCGCGGCCTGGGGCCGCGACGTCGCGCTCATTGAGGCCTACGAAGGCCGAGTGGCCCGGGTGCTGAGGGGCGACGAGGCGGCGGTCGCGAGCCTGGCGCTCGCTCCCGACGCTTCCCTGGTCGCGGCGGCCCGGTCCGACGGGACCGTCGTCGTGTGGGCCGCGGCAACCGGACAGCGGCACAGGACGTTTCACGCCCACGACGGCGGGGCTCGCTCGGTCGCGTTCAGCCCGGACGGGTCGCTGCTCGCGACGGGCGGCGCCGACCAGGTCGTCCGGCTCTGGGATGTCCGGTCGGGGCAGGAACGGCTTCGGCTGTCGGGCCACGAGGGCCGGGTGTACGCCGTCGCGTTCAGCCCGGACGGACTTCTGATCGCCGCCGGGGCGGCTGACCGGACCGTGCGGGTGTGGCGTACCGACACCGGCGTGGCCCTGCATACCCTGATCGGCCACACGGGATGGGTTGGCGCGGTGGCGTTCAGCCCCGACGGTTCGATGCTCGCGACGGCCGGCTACACCGCGATCCGGCTCTGGGACATCCGGACGGGCGAGCAGACCGGCAGGTATCCCGGCCATGCTGGCGGGGCCTGGTCGGTCGCGTTCAGCCCGGACGGCCGGCGGCTCGCGAGCGGGGGCGCGGACGAAGCCGTCCACCTGCGTGACCTGGTCACCGGCCGACTCGGCACCCTGGCCCGGCATACCGCCCGGGTGTGGTCGGTGGCGTTCAGTCCCGGCGGCAGCCTGCTCGCCTCCGGATCGGCGGACGGGACGGTACAGGTCACCGACGTGGAGTCGGGCCGGCGCCGCTGCCGGGTCGCGGGACGGGCCACCCCGGCGACGTCGGTGAGTGTGAGTCCCGGCGGAGGCGTTCTCGTGTCCGGGCGGGCCGACGGCACCGTCCGGGTCTGGGAGCTGGCGTCGGCCCGGGGACTGGCCTGCCTGCGGTGGCCGCGTCAGCCGGTGAACGCGGTCGCGGTCGACCCGTCCGGCGCGTTCCTGGCCGGTGCTGACGGCGACCGGCGGCACGACGGAGAAGTGCACGTGCGGGATGCCCGGTCCGGTCGGCGGCTGGCCGCGGTCATCGGTCACTCCGGAGCCGTGACCGCGCTGGCGTTCAGCCCGAGCGCCGACCTTCTCGCGTCCGTCGACGTCGCCGGAACCGTGATCCTGTCTGAACCTTCGTCCGGCGCCCGCCGCCTCACCCTGGGGAGCGGCGACGTCGCATGCCTCACGTTCAACCATGACGGGACGGCTCTCGCGACCGGGCATCACGACGGAGCGGTCCGACTCCGGCATCCGGTCACCGGCGACGTCCAGCGCTCGCTGCCGGACCCCGCCACGGTCCCCGATGCCGGGGCGGCGGTGGTCCGCGCGATCGCGTTCAGCCCCGACGGCACGGTGCTCGCCATCGGCGGCGCCGGTGGGATCCGTCTGTGGGACATGGGTTCCGGCCGGGTCCGCGACCTTCCGGGTACCCCGGGAGGAGCGCGCTGCCTGGCCTTCTCCCCGGACGCCGACCTCCTGGCGGCCGGGTGTGGGGACGGCCGGGTCAGGGTGTGGGAGGCTGGGTCCGGGATCGAACGGTGGGTCGCGGACGGGCACGCCGGTGACGTTCGA
The DNA here is from genome assembly GCA_026225295.1 of Frankia alni. Taxonomy (GTDB): domain Bacteria; phylum Actinomycetota; class Actinomycetes; order Frankiales; family Frankiaceae; genus JAMFSN01. Next base: position 17,267 of record JAMFSN010000124.1, on the reverse strand, counting down.
TCGGTCGCGGTGACGCCATTCGGTGCGGTGGTTTCGGCGGGTGACGACGGCGCGATCCGGCTGTGGTCCGCCGCGTCGGGGGAAGCGCTGGCCAGCCTCGTCGGCTTCGACGACGAGGGATGGGCGGCGTTACTGCCTGACGGCGCGTACAAGCTGGCCGGTGATCCGGCGGATGCCGTCTCCTGGATCGTCAACCGCTCAGTGTTCCGCGCCGGCGAGCTGGATGACTACGAGGCCGGGGTACGCCGGCTTCCCGAACACGCGGTGGTGCCGGCGCTCGCCGCCCACCCGCCCGCGGATCCCGGCCTCCTCGGGGCCGGTCCGGGTGTTCCTCCCGGCGGCACGCCGGCCGGGCCACCCTCGTCGGAGGGGCCAACCGGGCTCGGTGATCCAGATGCCGGAACGGAGAACCTCCCGGCCGCATCACGCCCGCGCTGGTGGTCGCGCCGCGACCGCCCCGCCCCGCCGTAGTGGCCGGGGTTCCCATGGTCAGCGAGCCAGGACGGACCGGGGGTGAAGGGCCCGCATCGACCTCGTCCTGGCGCGGCGCTAACTTACGCTCGTTTTGCCCGACGCCGGGGGCGAGTTGTGGCCCTATGGATTTCTCGCCCTCCTGCAATGAGCGATCAGGTCGGGTTTTTGGGTGCGAGGCTCGGTGTGGTGAGGTTTAGCTCGTGCAGATGTTGCTGTACGGGGTATTTGGTGCGTAGAAGGCCCAGGCGGCGCGGTTGAGTCCGCCGCCGCCGCGGGCGCAGGCGTCGGGAAGTGGGTTCTTGCGGAGGCTGTTTAGTTCGGTGAGGTTCCATAGGATGATTGTCTGGTCGATGCTGCCGGCAGCAAGAGTGTGTCCGTCAGGGGAGATCGCGACGGTGGTCACGCCGGCGGTGCTACCTGTTAGGGCTGCGCCGAGTCGGTAGGGGTGTTCGGTGTTGGTGAGGTCCCACAGGATGACGGTGCGGTCGATGCTTCCGGTGGCGAGGGTGCGTCCGTCGGGTGCGAATGCTGTGGCGAAGACCCAGTCGTTGTGGCCGGTAAGCGGCGTGCCGAGTTCGCTGGGTTGCGCGCGGTTGGTGATGTTCGACAGGATGGCGGTTCTGTCGGCGCTTCCGCTGGCGAGCGTGTGTCCATCGGGAGAGAAACGGACGGAAAATACCGGATAGGGATGGTCCGTGATGGGCGGGCCGAGTTGCCGGGGTTTATTCTGGTTGGTGACGTCCCACAGGATAACCTTGGTATCCCTGCTTCCGCTGGCGAGGGTCCGTCCGTCAGGTGAGAACGCCACGGAGTAAACGGGCGCGGAGTGTCCGGTCAATGGCGGGGCGAGTTGGCGCGGATGTGTTTGATCAGTGAGGTCCCACAAGCTGATCGTGGTGTCGTCGTTGGCGGAGGCGAGGGTGTGGCCGTCGGGGGAGAACGCGACCGAGTAGACGGTTCCGTGGTGTCCGGTTAATGGTGGTCCCAGTGGTCGGGGTCGGGTGCGATCGGCAAGGTCCCACAGAATGACGGTTCCGTCTGTGCCGGCGGTGGCGAGGGTGTGGCCGTCGGGGGAAAAGGCGACCGAGAAGATGGCGCCGTGGTGTCCGGTCAGCGGTGGTCCCAGTGGTCGGGGTCGGGTGCGATCGGCGAGATCCCACAAGATGATGGTGTGGTCATAGCTGCCGCTGGCCAGGGTGTTTCCGTCTGGTGAGAATGCGACCGCACTCACCGTGTCGGCGTGGCCGATCAACGGCGCGCCGAGCCGCAGGGGGTGTGCGGGGTCGGCGACGTTCCACAGGATGACAGTGCGGTCGGCGCTGCCGGTGGCGAGGGTGTGGCCGTCGGGGGAGAAGGCGGCGGCGTAGACGTGGCTGCTGTGGCCGAGCAGGGGTCGTCCTAGCGCGTGGGGATGAGATCGGTCGGTGATGTCCCAGAGACGGACGGTGTTGTCGTAGCTTCCGGAGGCGAGGGTACGTCCGTCGGGAGACATCGCCACCGTCTCAATCGTGCTGGAGTGACCAGTCAATGGCGGTCCGAGGGGACGGGGATGAGATCGGTCGGTGACGTCCCAGAGGCGGACGGCGTTGTCGTCGCCGCCACTGACCAGCAGGTGGCTGTCTGGGGAGAAGGTCAGCGCCCGGACTAGGCCGGCGGGACCGATGAGCGGCGGGCCGAGCGGCTGGGGCCGGGGAGCGGCGGAGACGTCGAAGAGTTGGATGGTGCGACCGGCACCGGCAGCGAAGGTGTGTCCGTCCGGTGCGTACGCGAGGGCTTGGACCGGACCTCCGAGTCGCACCGGGGCGGCGCCGATCCGTGAAGGTCGTGTCCGGTTGGCGACGTCCCACAGGACGATGGAGTCGGTGCTGGCGGTGGCGAGGGTGTGGCCGTCCGGGGAGAACGCCACGGCGACGACATTGCCGGTGTTGCCGGTCAGGGGTGCGCCGAGCGGTCGGGGCTCTGTTCGGTCGGTGAGGTCCCAGAGCCGGACGGTGTGATCCTCAACCCCGCTGGCGACGGTACGGCCGTCGGGGGAGAACGCGACCGTGTCGACTGGCTGGCTGGGGCCGGTCAGGGTGCCCGCGAAGCGGGTGGTGGTCAGGGTGGCGACGAGACTTGCGTCGGTCTCGGGGTCGCGGTGAATTCCCTCGGCGGCGACGCCGAGCTGTAGCGCGAGGCGGGGGTCGGTGGCGCGGACGGTGTCGGCCTGGGCGACGAGTCCCCGCACGATCGCGATTCGCTGGGCCGACCGGGCGTCGTGTTGTTGACGGACGGCGAGACCGGCGGCGACCAGGGCGGCCACGAGGAGCACCGACAGGACGCTGATCGTACTGGCGAGCAGGCGGCGGCGGCGGGCGCGGGCCGCGCCGACTCGGCGTCTGGTGGCGCTGAGAAACGCCTGGCCGTCGGAGGACAGGTGGGTGGTTAGGGTCTGGGTCGTCGCGTCGCGGCCGCGCAGGTCGTTCTGGGCGGCGGCGAGCCGGGGGGCGTCCCACAGGTAATCGTCGGTCTGCTCGGCATGGCGCCATTCCGCGGCCGCCTGCTCGATGGAGCGGACCGCGCTCAGGCCGGTGGCGTGGTCGTCAATGGCCTCGCGTAGTGGTGGCCAGGCGGTCAGGAGCGCCTCATGGGCGACCCCGATCCATTGTTCGGCGCTGTCGGTTTCCGTGGTCAACAGGCGATGCTCAACGAAAACGTCCACGGCGACGGTCAGCGCTGGCCCGAGCTCCCCGCGGCGTATCCTGCGGCGGCTGTAGCGGCCCGATTCGTCCACGGTGGCGAGTCGGACCAGAGCGCTGAGGATCTGGTGTTCCGGGAGGTGGCTGGTGTTGGCGGCACCGGCCAGCGCCAGGTTGGCTTGGTGCGCGAGTGCCCCTTGCACGCCGCCGAGTTGGTCGTACTCGGCGGCCGTCAACGCGTCGGACCTGCGGTGAGCAGCCAGCTGTTGCAGGGTGAAAGCGAGCAGCGGCAGCGCCTCTCCTCGGTCGGTGTCGGTGACGAGTCGGCTCACGAGTTCCGGAGTGATCCGTAGGCCGGCGATCCGGGCCGGTTGCTCGATTACCACCCGCAACATGTCGCGGGCCAGCGGGCTGACGACGTAGCTGTTGAGATCGACCCCGGCCAGCTCGGGCAGCCTCCGCAGGTCGTCGAGGAACTCCGACCGCAGGGTGGCCACGACCCGCACCGGCCCGGCGACCACGGCGCGTAGGAGGCGGAGAAACTGGTCCCGGCGGGCGGGGTCCACGCGGGTGAACAGTTCTTCGGCCTGATCTACGGCGATCAGCAGTCGTCGGTGTTCCGACCCTGAGTCGGTCAGCAGCAGTTCCTCGGTGAGCCGATCCAACCCGTCGTCGTCGTTCAGCGACGCCCGCACCGCTTCCACCGTCCAGTCGCGCCCGGCGCGTCGCGCGGTGGCCGCGACCTGGCGGGCCAGGGCCATGACCGGGTCCGTGCCCGGTATGAGCGGCGGGGCGACGAGCCATCGACGGTCGGCACCCACTCTCGGCGATACTCCGGCCCGCAACAGCGATGATTTGCCGCAACCCGACGGTCCGGTTACCACAACCCAGCCGGCACCGCCGTCCTGCGCCGACCGCAGCTGATCGGCGAGCTCGCGGCTCTCCTTCTCCCGGCCGAAAAACAGCGGCGCCAGCTGGCCGTTGAACGGCGCCAACCCTGGGAACGGATTGTCCCCTTCCCGCCAGATCGCCACCCCACCGGTATCCAGGCGGCGCAGCGTCGCGGATACGGCCGCGCGCGTCGCGGCGGGATCCGCGTCGTAGTCCGCGTGCAGCGAGGGCTCCATCAGCGGATGTGGTCGGGTCCCTTCCATCTGGATCGGTATCAGCAGGCAGCCGCGGTAGTCCGCGATGCCAACCTCCGCCGTGCACCACGTCGACGCGAGGAATGCTTCGGTCACTACGCAGACCACGGCGTCGGTGTCACGTAGTTCCTGGTAAAGCCGCTTCTTCCACACCTCTCCGACCCGCAGCCCCGTGTCCGGCTCGCGGTCCAGAAAAACGTCATGGTTGTCAACTCGCAGCCAATCGCAAAGCTCGACCGCCAAAGCCAGATCAGCACTGGCGTGGCTGATGAAAACCCGGGCCACGGTCCGCCATCCCTCACTGCAGTACGATCGATCAACAGCCAACGTATAAGAAAAACCGGTTGGTTACACCGCCCCAGAAACATCCCACGGCAGCAGGTCACGCCCTCGCGGCGCGGGATCCAAACATCGAAGACAGTCCCTGGCCTGGGATAGCGGCTAAGGGCCACGACCTGGTCGCTGGACTGTCTGGAGTGCCAGGCGCCGACGTGTTCTAGTACCCGACGGTCGGAGCCGGACCCGCCTGAGCCACCTCCACCAGAATCCGATCAATTGTTCAGCCTTTCGTGAAGGGGGAATGTGCGAGGGGAACAAAGAGGTTCAGCAGCGCGGCCGTGTGGTTGGCGCTGCCCGCACCGAGGCTGTCACTGTCGCTGCCGGGTCGGGACTCGCCAGCGTTGCCGTGTGGTCGGTGGTGGTCTTTCGTGCGCTCAGAGACGGTCAGTGGTGACGTGGCAGTCCTCGGCCGGCCATGTTCAGGCGATCCCGGTGTTCACCCGCCCGGCGCCGGGCGGCTGCTCAACGGTCGGACGGTCACTTCGGCAGTTGCATCCGGCTGTTGTCCCAGGTCAGCAGTCAGTCGTCGGGGACCAGACGAAGCACGGCAAAGGTCGAATACGTCTGGCGTGCGCTTTCAGGAAGCGCGGCGGACGCCAGGCGGTAGCCGCGGTGCTTCTCATCCAGAGCGGTGTGGATACCGGTTTGCTTCTTTTCGTCGGTGACGGTCTCCAGCTGCCCGCTGACGTGGACCCCGAACAGCGAGCGCCACTGCTCGCCGTGCTCGACGAGAAACGACGCGACGCAGGCGCCGTTGACGGCACAGATCACCGGGGTTGTCATGGCGCGCAGGGCGCGACCCGGATCGGCGCGGAACCGGTTGGCGTACCGGTCGGCGAACTGGCCGAGGTCGGTGAAGTCGTTGCCGGCGCAGAACGCGGGGTCGGAGCCGGTCAGGATGACGGCCCGGACATCCGGGTCCTGGTCGGCCGCCGCGAACGCCGCGACCAGGCCGGCCTGCATGGTGCTCGACAGTGCGTTGCGCACACCCGGCCGGTTCAGCTGGATCGTTCGAACGCCACCTTCGGTCGACACTTCGATATAGGAGAAGGTTTCCTCCGCGAGCGATGGGGCCAAGGGTCGCTCGATCATGTTGTCTGCGCGTCGCTGGAGGCCCTCGTCCCCGAGTCACCGCTGGGCCTTCCCGGCCGTCTAAGCCGATGACCGGCTCGGCGGCCTGGCCGAGGGCCAGCAGGTCGGGTGCGAACGCCGTCGTCGCCTACTCCAAAATCTTTTTAACATTTGCTGATATCGTAGGCTGTCGGTGGTGGTCGAGTCCAGGTCACGTGCGGTCGACCTTGGCGGGATTCGGACCCGGACGCCGTGGGCACCGAGCGACGCGGTGGAAACCCACAATTGACCGGAGACCGACCGGATACGACCTGGGAGCCGTCCATGACCGAACCTGTCCTGATCGACCGCCGTCCGACCGGAGTGACTGTCGTGCGGCTCAACCGGCCGGAACGGCTCAACGCCCTGTCGGCCGAGCTGATGGATCGACTCCACGCGCTGTGGCTCGATCTGGCCGGCGACCCGTCCCTGCGCGCGGTCGTGATTTCCGGGCAGGGCCGGGGGTTCTGCTCGGGCGCCGACGCCGGGTTCCTGGCCGGAGAGCGCGCACCGCGGGGGCGCGACCTCGACGACGAGCTGAATTTCCTGCCCGGCCGGCTTCTCGACACCCCCGTCGTCGTCGCGATCAACGGCGTCTGCGCCGGCGCCGGCCTGCACTTCGTCGCCGATGCCGACGTCGTCCTCGCGGCTCCGGCGGCGACGTTCCTGGACCCGCACGTCTCGGTCGGCCAGGTGAGCGGGGTGGAGCCGCCGTCGCTCGCCCTGCGCCTGCCGCTGCCGGTCATCGCCCGCATGGCGCTGGTCGGGCGGGCCGAGCGTTTGTCGGCCCAGCGGGCGTTCGATCTGGGCCTGGTGACCGAGCTGGTCGACGGGCCGATGCTGCTTCCGCGGGCCATCGAGGTCGCTGAGTTCATCGCCGCCGCGTCGCCGGAGAGCGTGCGGCGGACCCGTCGCGCGCTCCGTCGCGTCGCGGACGGGCTCGAGCCGTTGATGCGGGCCGGCTGGGCCGACGTGCAGGCCCACTGGGGTCATCCGGATGCCGACGAGGGTCCGCGGGCCTTCGCCGAGAAGCGCCCGGCGGTCTGGCGCGACTCCCTTGACGGCGGTCAAAACCGCTCGTAGACTGCGGCGCGCCGGACTTCTCCATCGCGGCCATTCTCGACAAGGCGTTCTCCGGAGGTCAGGGCGGATGACAACCAGCACCGAGCCGGAGCCGGGCATGGTGAAAGCCCCGTCGGCGCCGAACGGGTCCCGGGGCACGGCCATCGTCGACCTCGCCAGCCGCTATTCGATGGTCGCGGTGCTCGTCATCCTGGTGATCATCGCCCAGGTGGCGGTGCCGGGCTTCCTCGATATCGGCAACCTCAAAGTGGTGCTGGTGAACACGGCGCCGGTCGGCCTGGTCGCGGTCGGCATGACGTTCGTGCTCATCGGCGGCGGGTTCGACCTGTCCGTCGGGGGAGTCTTCGCGGTGGCCGGGGTCCTCTACGCCACCCTGGCCAATTCGATGCCGGTCGGGCTGGCCTTCGCCCTCATGGTGCCGATCGCGCTGGCCGGGCCGGCGGGCTGATCAACGGGCTGATCATCACCCGGCTGCACGTGAACCCGTTCGTGGCGACGCTCGGATCCTCCTCGATCTTCTCCGGCCTGGACTACCTCATCAACAAGACCGGGGCGGTGACCGTCCAGGGCTCGGGCTTCGACTACCTCGGCACCGCGTCGTGGTTGACCATCCCCGTGATGATCTGGATCCTCGCGTTCTTCTTCGCCGTCGGCGGGCGGTCCTGGCCCGCACCGTGTACGGGCGGTCGGTGTACATCGTCGGCGGCAATCCGGACGCGGCCCGACTGTCCGGCATGCGGGTCAGCACTGTGCAGACGTCGACCTACGCGCTCACCGCGCTGTGCGCCGCGGTCGGCGGGATGCTGCTGGCCTCGCAGACCGGCGTGGGCAGGCGAACGTCGGGGTGGACACCACCTTGAACTCCATCGCCATCGTGATCATCGGGGGCACCTCGCTGCGGGGCGGGCCGGGCGCGATGTGGCGGACCCTGATCGGACTGCTGATCATCGCGACGATCGACAGCTTGTTCAACCGGCTCGCCGGGGATGCCGCGACCCAGTCGATCGCGAAGGGAGCCATCGTGATCGTCGCGGTGGCCCTGGACTCCTGGTCGCAGCGCCGGACCGAGAGCGCGTAAGCGGGCGGGAAGAGCGCTCGGTGATCACTTCCCGAGGTCGCGCAGCCCGTCGCGCAGGGTCGTCGCGCGGATCACCTGGGATTCTGAGTTCTCCAGGGCATACCGCTGCGAGTGCGTGAGGTGACCGGCGTCGATCTTGCGGGCGGCATCCTCGTCCCCGGCGGCGATGGCGTCGACCAACGACGTGTGCGCCGCCAGTACCTGGCGGCGATGCTCAGTCTGCGGGTACCGGCCCTCCGATGTCACCCGCGCCGCCCACTGTCTTTCCTGCTCCGACCACAGGCTCTCCAGCGCGCCGACCATCACGATTACCGTCTCGTTCCCGCACTCGCCGACCAGCAGTTCGTGGAACCGCCGGCTGACCATCGTGAACTCCTCGCCGTCGTCGATCGCGGCGCCGGCGCTTTTGACGTTCTTCCGCAGGGCGGGCAGCACGGTTTCCAGCCGGTCCGGACGGGCGGCGCACAGCGCCGCGGCGAGTGGCTCGATCCGCTCGATCGCCGCCGCCAGGTCGCTGATCGTCGCCTTGCGCGACTGCAGGACCAGCCCGAACGTATAGGCCGACGTCGCCGCGGTGGGAACCTCGATCACCGAGCCGCCGATGCTCCCGCGGCGCACCGTCAGCAGTCCTTCGTTTTCCAGGTGACGCAGGGCTTCGCGCAGGGTCGGCCGGCTGATGCGGAACTCCGCCATCAGGTCTTCCTGCTTGGGTAGCGAATCGCCGGAGGCCAGGTCGCCGTTGATGATGCGCTCGCGCAGGCTGCCGGCGACGAACTCGGCCACCCTGGGTGGCCGGAACTGTGCCGGGCGCGAGCGGGCGCGGTCGGCTGCCGGATCGGCGCTCGTCATCCCATGCCTCCGGCCCGGCTCTCCGGCTCACGCCTCGTCATCGCTTCCTCCCGCCGCGCAGACACGATATCCAGCTCCGGTCAGGTGACCGCACCTGCAATTACCAAATTTTTTTATCTTTCACATTTTAGTCTAGGTCAAGGAAGGAGAGCGGTGTGGCGGCGGCCATCGGCGCGCTGTGGATCCCGGGGTTCGCCCCGGGGGCGGGTGGCCGCCCGCCGGCCCGACGACCTGGCGCGGATGAATTGGGCCACGCCGCCGAGTCCTTCGCGTCGGACGTCTACGCCGTCGTGGCCGACGAGCCTGCCGAGCGGGCCGCCGTGGCGATCGCCACGCTGCGTACGTGGCATCACGTGTGTTGGCTGGATTATCTGCCGTAGTGGTAGCGGCATTGAGCGATTCGGATCTCGTCACCGTTAATCTTGTGGACGAGACGATGCTCGTCGTTGATACGGCGCGACCAGTAGCCCTGGAACCCGTGTTTCAAGGGCTCCGGTTTGCCAATGCCTTCGTTGCCGTTGCGGGCGACGTCCTGGATCAGGGTATTGATACGTTTCAGGAGCTTACGGTCCTGATTCTGCCACCAGACATAGTCGTCCCACGCGTTCTCGTCCCAGACGATCTTCACTCGGCGAGGTCCCGCACGGTTCCGCCTCCGCCTTCGAGCCGGTCGATCGCGGTCAGCAGCCGGCGGGCGTTCTCCGGGCTGCGGAGCAGGTAGGCCGTCTCCTTGAGCGACTGGTAGTCGTCCAGGGAGACGATGACCACGGGCTCGTGGCCGGCGCGCGTGATCACAACCTCTTCCTTGTCGTCCACCACGCGGTCGAGCGTCTCGGCGTAGCGGGCCCGCGACTCCGAGTAGGTCATCGTTCTCATTCGTCCTCCTGGCCACATCACCGGTAACGCGCGTACAGAAAATTGTACGTCGCTCGACTGCGATCAGCAACCGGCTGGCTCCTCCGAGCCGCGCTGCGGGCCCGCTCGCGCCTGCTTGCTGACGTGCACCTGCGCGCCGAACGTCGTGGCTCCACCGGTGGAACCGCCCGGCCGGGCGGTTCTGGGGTCTGCGACCATGCTCCGTCGCCGCTGGACCAGCTCCGTTGTGCCGCGCGGTCGGCCGGCGAGCGTGCTACGGGAGAAGCGCCGAGCTCGGCTCGGGTGGCAGGGCGTGTGCGAGTTTGGTGCGCGAGTTGATGCCGAGCTTGGCGAAGACCTTGCGGAGGTGGTATTCGACGGTGTGCTTGCTGATGAAGAGCCGCGCGCCGATCTCCGGATTGGAGAGGCCTTCGCTGGCGAGGCGCGCGATCTGCGCCTCTTGCGGGGTGAGGTTGCCCCTCGTCTCGACGGTGCGTTTGCGGGCATGTTCACCGGTCGCCTCCAACTCGATACGGGCCCGCTCGGCAAACGCCTCCATGCCGAAATTGGCAAACAACTCGAGGGCCGCCCGCAGTTGGCGGCGTGCATCACCGCGTCGACGCTGACGTCTCAGCCATTCGCCGTAGAGGAGGTGAGCTCGAGCAAGGTCGACCGCCATCCTCGTCCGGCCGAGTCGTGCGATTGCCTCGCGATGGAGTTTCTCGGCCCGTTGATCTCCCGCCAAGAGCGCCTCCGAGCGCGCCGCGACCCCGAGGGCCCACTCCGTCCCGCTCACCGTCGCCCTCTGCGTAAGGCGTGCGCAGACGTCGGCGGCCAGTTCTGGTGTTCCGGCTCGGACCGTAGCTTCGATCAGCTCGGCCATTCCCCAGTTTGAGGTGCTGAGCTCGTGCGAACACTCGGCCACGCGAAGCGCCGCCGCGCGGGCCTCGTCGTAGCGGCCGAGGCCGTTGTACAGGACCGCCTGAGCCCAGTCGAGCACGGAGAGCCCGATCCCCTCGCCACGCTGGACAGCGTCCTTACGGCTCTCCTCGATCAGAGAGATCGCCTCGGGCTCGCGGCCGCGCAGCGCAACGAGTCCCACCGCACCGTAGGGAGTCAGGTTGCTGCCGGTCGCCTCGGTCGCTGCCCGGGCCTCATCGACGAGCAGCGCCGCGGCCGTCAGCTCGCCCGCGAAGAGATGCGCGTAGACGCGCTGGCTCAACGCGAGCGGAAGTTCGCCGAGCGCGCCGGTCTCGCGGGCGATCTGCACGTGTGCTTCGGAGATCGCCTGCCAGCGAACGTCCTCCCACATGTGGATGGACAGAACGGTCGCGAGCCACTTCCAACGCACTTGTTCACTCTCGGGCATGTCGCCCTCGTCGAACCCGCTGTGCGCCCGGCGCAAGATCGGGACGGCGGCCTCATAGCTGTCGCTGAAGAGCGCCGCGAGGCCGTCCAGCCACAACTCAAGGCCGACGAGAACGGCCGGACGCGACGCGGCTCTCGCCGCCAGCGCCACCTCGAGCGCGGTTGCGCCCGGTCCGGCCAGACGTCCCGCGAACATCGCCGCCGACAGAGCTTCGAGATACGTCTCGCACGCAGACGTTCGAGAGAGCGGGGTGAGCCGGCGGGCCGCCCGAAGCAGCATCATGGGCGCTTCGCTGCCGTGCGTCGAGGCAAACGCGATCTGCGCCCGCAACAGTTCGACTCGGGCCTGATCGAGCCCGTCCAGCGCGTCGACCTCCGTCGACGACAGCAGATCGAGCGCGTCGTCCAGGGCGCCCGCCCGGAATTTCGTCTGAGCCGCGACGAGCGTGCGCTGCGCGCGGCACACCGGAGCCGGCGTCAGCGAGGCCGCGCGTTGGAGGAAGGCGGCAGCGGCAGCGAAGCCGCCCCGCGCCTGCGCCCGCGCCGCGGAGCGCTCGAGCTCGCCGGCCAGCTCGTCGTCGGGCACGGATGCCGCCTGGGCACGGTGCCACGCGCGGCGATCGGGGTCGATCTGGGGATCGGTCGCGTCCGCAAGCGCGCGGTGGGCCTCCCGCCGCTCCTTCGGCTCGGCCGCTCCGTAGACCGCCGAGCGCACGAGCGGATGCCGGAACACCACCGCACCGTCCAGCGTCAGCAGGCCTTCCGACTCCGCTGCGTGCGCAGCCGTCTCCGGGATCCCAAGCTGCTGGGCAGCACGCCACAGAAGCGCGGGGTCGCCGACGGGTTCCGCGGCCGCCAGGAGCAGGAACCGCCGCGCGTCGCGGGGCAGCCGCGCCAGCCGCCGACCGAAGCTCTGCTCGATCCCGGTGGACAGAGGCAGCGTCGCGGGCAGGCCGAAACCACCCGCGAGCTGGGCGGGTGTCAGACCGCGCGGAAGCTCGAGAAGGGCAAGCGGATTCCCGCCCGTCTCGGCGACGATCCGCTCGAGCACGGCCTCGTCCAGCCGCGCGGCGAGGGCGGATTCCAACAGCGCCCGGGCATCCCGACGACCCAGCGGCTCCACGTGGAGTTGGGGGAAGCGGGCCAACCCACTGCCTACCTCGCGCGTCGCGAAGGCGAGCGCGATCCCCTCCGCCAGTAGGCGGCGCGCCACGAACGCGAGCGCTCGCGCCGAGGCGTCGTCGAGCCATTGCGCGTCGTCAACGACACACAGCAGGGGCTGCTGCTCAGCGGCCTCGGAAAGCAGGCCGAGAGCCGCGAGCCCCACGAGAAACTGGCTCGGTGCCGGTCCGGAGCTGAGCCCGAGCGCGACGCGGAGCGCGTCACGCTGCGGATCAGGGAGTTGTTCGCTGAACTCGAGAATCGGCGAACAGAGCTGTTGCAGCGCCGCGTAGTCGAGCGTCATCTCCCCTTCGGCGCCCGCGGCCCGAACGACGCGAAAATCCGCGCTCGACTCGACGGCGTACTCGAGCAGCGCCGTCTTGCCGACTCCGGGCTTCCCATGCACTACGAGGACGGAGCCATGACCGTTCCGCGCCGCCCTCAGCAGCCGCTCGAGCACCGCGCTCTCGCGTTGCCTGCCGAGCAACCGCCCGGCCCGCGCCCTGACGACCATCCCGGCAGCATGCCACCGGACTACGGGCCTGCGGGATTCGATCGGCCTTCCGCGGCAGCCACGATCCGTCCATGAGCGAAGGAGCAGACGAACTTCCGGACTACGCGCCGGTGCCGAAGTCGGCGCTCGGCCCAGCCCTGAACGAGCAGGGCTACTACGTCGGGCGCGTCGAACGGAACCTCTACTGGATCACCGACGGCACGTACCAGTCAGCTTTCCTGACCACCTCGGACGGCGTCGTCCTGCTCGACGCGCCCCCGACCATCGGCCACAACATCCAGCGCGCGGTCGACGAGATCGCGGCCGCCAACGGCGTCAGCAACAAGGTGACCCATCTGATCTACTCGCACCACCACGCCGACCACGCCGGCGCGTCGTTCCTCTTCGGCCGGAACGTGGTCCGGATCGGGCACGAGGAGACGAGGCGGCTGCTGCTACGGGACGACGATCCGGCTCGGCCCCCGAACGAAGAGACGTTCCAGGACGACCGCACCCTCCAGATCGGCGGCGAGCGCATCGAACTGGCCTGGCACGGACCGAACCACTCGCCCGACAACATCCTCATCCAGCTGCCCGACCACGACACGCTGATTCTGATCGACATCGTGAATCCGGGCTGGGCGCCGGTCTATACCTCGAACCTGAGCGAGGACATCCCTGGCTACGTCGAGGCGCCGGCCAACGCGCTCGCCTACTCGTGGAAGCATTTCATCGGCGGTCATCTCGGCCGGCTCGGTACCCGCGAAGACGTGATGTTGCACCAGCAGTACATGGCCGATATCGGCGAGAACTCGAGAAAGGCTATCGACACCGTCGATCCGACGCGCTACTTCATGAAGTACGGCGAGAACACCTGGGCGGCGGTGAAGGGCTATCTCGACGAAGTCACGGCGGTCGCCGCCGCACCCGTGATCGAGAAGTATACCGGGGTGCTCGCCGCCGCGGACGTGTTCACCGAGAGTACGACGTTCTGGGTGATGGAATCGGTTCGCCTCGATCTCGGCTACGGATCGCAGGTCCACCCATGACCCGCATCGGCGTCATCCTCGGAAGCACCCGCCCCGGGCGCCGCGGCGAGACGGTCGCTCGCTGGGTGATGGACGAGGCCGGTCGACGGGGCGACGCCGACTTCGAGCTGGTTGACCTCGTTGACTACCCGCTTCCCCACCTGGACGAGCCGCTGCCCCCGAGCACGGGGAAGTACCAGAACGCGCACACCCGGGAATGGGCAGCAACCATCGGCCGGTTCGACGGGTTCGTCTTCATCACCCCCGAGTACAACCACTCTACGTCAGGGGTCTTGAAGAATGCCATCGACTACCTCTACGCCGAGTGGAACAACAAGGCGATGGGCGTGGTCTCCTACGGTGCCGTCGGCGGCGCCCGAGCGGCCGAACATCTCCGGTTGGTGGCCGGTGAGCTGTCGATGGCCGATGTCCGGACCAACGTCGCTCTCTCGTTGTTCACCGACTTCGAGAACTTCACCGAATTCAGACCGGGCCCGCATCAGGCCCAGGTGCTGGCGACGCTTTTCGACGAGGTCATTTCCTGGAGCCAGGCGCTGGCGCCACTGCGGCTCGTCAGTCAAACCTCGTAGCCTGACCGGGAAGGGGCATTCGATCCATGGCCTCAGACGCCGAACTGGCCCCGCAGGACGAGCCAGCGGGCCACGAGAACCCACCCGGGTCGTCCGAGGTACTACCCAGCCGCAGATGGTGGGCCCTCGGCGTAACAGCGGTCGCTCAACTGATGGTGGTGCTCGACGGCACCGTCATCACCATTGCGCTGCCTTCGGCCTGGATAGGGTCGGGCTCATCGCCACCGGGTTCGTGGCCGTGCTGGTTCTGGTCAATGCCGGCAAGGACGACGTCGCCGCGCAACCTGGCGGGCCAGCCGGTTCTCATCCAACGAGTCGGGAGAAGCACTAATGAGCAAGGAACAGCAGCGCCAGTTGGACGCCATCTCGCGTCAGGGCCGGCTCGACACGGCCGGTGATGTCCAGTCGGTGCGCGCCGCGTTCAACAACGTCATGGCCCAGGTACCGGTGGCTCCCGACGTACAGCAAACGCCGGTAAAGATCGGCGGTGTCGATGGCATCGAGGTCACCATTCAGGGCAACGCGTCAGAGAATGTGATTCTCTACTTTCACGGGGGCGTCTACGTCATCGGGTCGGCGGCAACGTCGGTTCCGCTGGTGAGTGATCTGGTTCGACGGTCAGGCGTCAGGGCCATCACCGTGGAGTACCGACTGGGCCCCGAACACCCGTATCCGGCCGCGATCGACGACGCTCACGCGGCCTACGGAGGACTGCTCGCCCAGGGCATCGCGCCGGGTCAGATCGCCCTGGCGGGCGACTCCGCCGGAGGCGGGCTGGCGGTCGCGACCCTCCTCGCTCTACGAGAGGCCGGGACGCCCCTCCCATCCTGTGCATTCTTGATGTCGCCCTACGCCGATCTGACGCTTTCCGGAGAGACACTGGCTGAGAAGGAGGAACTTGACCCAGTCCTCACACCGGCCGGGCTCCGGGCTCGGGTCCCCGACTACGTAGGCCGGGCCGACGCCTCCGACCCGCGCATCAGCCCGATCTTCGGCGACCTCACCGGATTGCCTCCGCTTCTCGTCCAGGTCGGTTCGCACGAGATCCTCCTGAGCGACGCGCTCCGACTGGCCGGACGGTCAGCCCTCTGCGATGTCCCGGTCACCCTCGAGGTCACCCCGGGCGTCCCCCACGTGTTCCAAGGTTTCGCGGGCCTGCTCGACGAGGCCGGTGCGGCGCTCGACCGAGCCTCGGACTTCCTGAAGACCCACCTCGCGCACTGACCGCCGACGGCCTGGCCCGGATGGCCCGGATGGCCCGCTGACCGTTCCGCCGCCGGCCCACCCGAATACCAGCGGCCACCACGACAACACCAGAACCGGCACAGCTGTGGGCGGGTGGCCGCCGCCCGCCGCGCTCTAAAATCCGGACTCGCGCGTCGCGTCCCCGGAGGCCAGGGCTGCGCGTGCCGACCTGGAACGCGAGAGCCAGTCCGATCCGAGTATCAGGAGCCCCGATGACAGGCACACCCACCAACGACCCTGAGGGCAGCGGCGGCATCGGCACGGTCGATCGCCGTCACCTGCTCCTGGTCGGCGCCGGTCCAGGTCTGGGCCTGGCCGTCGCCCGCCGCTTTGCAGCCGGAGGTTACCGACTCACGCTCGTCGCTCGGAGCACCGACCGGCTGGATCAGCTCGCGGGCAGCTTGGCCAACGCGGGCACCAAGATCGATACGATCGGGGCGGACGCGAGCGACCCCGAGGCCCTGGGCACCCGATTGGCTGAGCTCTACCGCGGCGAAGGAGCGCCGGGGGTCATCATCTACAACGCGGTCATGGGCACGCCCGATCAGCTGATGACGGCCAGTGTCGATCACCTGCAGGCTGCCTATGCGGTCGACGTCATTAGTGCCATTGTTGTCGCGCAGGTGGCCGCTCCCGCTATGCGGGCCGCCGGCTTCGGCACCATACTTGTCAGCGGGGGCGGATTCGCAGACCATCCCATCGCAGCTCTCGCGACGGTCTCTCTGGGTAAAGCAGCTCTCCGGTCGGCCGCGACGATGCTCGGGGCCGATTTGGCGCCAGACGGGATACGGATGGCGACGCTCACGATTGCCGGACAGATCGCTGCCGGGACCGCCTTCGATCCGGATCATATCGCCGAGCGCTATTGGGAGATTGTCCAAAACGACGGTCCGTGGCAGGCGGAGTTCCGCTTCACCGGCGAGTAGCGAATTCACCAGCTCGAAGAACGGCCCGACTGCCGAGCCCGGCCGAACGCGCCGCCAGCGCGGCCACCGCTGCCCGCACGAGCTGGATCGCGGTGGACACTACAGGGTGATCGGTGACGGTTCGTGCTCGGTCTGTCAGGCTGTCGGGAATGGTCCCGGGGGAAGACCACGCCAAGGTCAAGAAACCGGATCCGGCAGGGGCGGTGGACTTTTTCGTCTCCTACACCGGGCGCGTCGTGTCTGGCCTGGCCTGCCCCGGCGGGTGCCTTCGGTGGGCTCGGGAGCATCGGAACGGGCGGATGTCTCCGGGGGTTGCGCGCTCGCCATCCCTACAGTAAAAATTTACTCCTCCCGGCGAATCACCGCGACCTGCGCGGCGTAGGGGAACTCGATGCCGTCGGCGTCGGTCACCCAGACGGTCCAGCGTCTTATCCTTCCGTGGGACCGTTCCTCGGTGACGATGGTTCGGCCTGGCATCGCTCGGACGTTCGCCAGGAGTGCGGCCACCTGGGTTATTTCGTTGGTGCCGTCGGGGACCCGGGTCTGAGCGATGACGACCGCCTCGTCGTGGATCATGGCGGAGAACAGGGCGACCTGGGCGTTCGTGTCCGTCCAGGCGCCGGGTAGGACCTTGCCGTCCAACGCGATCACGAGTTGGCCGTCCGGGTCGCGGTGCGCTCGCTCGAACAGTCAGGAGCCAACCGCCGTGTCCAAACGGCCAGCGTCGGTATTTTGCGGCACTCGCCGCACCGTAGGCTCGCTCGGCGCGGTGAACCTTCCAGTGAAATAGTTGAAGGTCGCGCCGAGCTGTTCCAACAGTTCTTGCGACAGGTCCTTCACCCGGC
>JAMFSN010000017.1 GCA_026225295.1 Frankia alni | reverse complement strand
AGCGTACGTCGCAGATCGCCGGCTCGATGGAGCCGCACCGGCGGGTGCCCGAGGTGGCGGCTCTGCGGGCGCAGCTCGCCGCCACCCGACGTCGAGCGCTACCGGCGTGAACCTCGGCGAGCCGACGACGATCACGGTTCCGACTTTTATCACCGACCGGTTGATCCTGCGCGGCTGGCGTGAGGCGGACCTCGTGCCGTACGCGGCGATGAACGCCGACCCGGAGACGATGGTCCATCTGCACGGTACGTTCGGTTTCGCCTCGACCGAACGGCTGGTGTCGAACCTGATCGGGATGTGGGCGTTGCGCGGGTTCGGCATGTGGGCGGTGGAGCTGCGCGCAGACGGATCATTCGCCGGCCGGGCCGGGCTGTACCAAACGACCGAGTGGCCAGACCCGGAGGTCGCATGGTCGATCCGCCGGGACCTGTGGAACCAGGGCCTGGCGACCGAGGCCGCGACGGCCGCCCTCGAGTACGGCTTCACCACGATCGGCTTTGACCGGATCATCTCCCTGCCGGCCCCGGCGAACGCCCCCTCCGTCCGGGTCGCGGAGAAGCTCGGATTGACGTTCGAGGAAATCGCCACCGTCGGACCGTGGCAGGACAGCGCCGTCTACGGGATCGCCCGGGCCCAGTGGCAGACGGGACCGGGAGTCAGAAGCGGAAGTAGATGAACGGCGCCGCGCCCGCGTTGCTCACCAGGGCGTGGGTGAGCAGGACGGCCCCGATCAGCCCGATGACCTGCGCCCCGACCGGGAGTCTGGCGAAGCCTTCCCGGGCCCGGGTCCACCACCCACGCGGCACCGCCTGGGTCAGCAGACCGGCGGCAATGGCGGCCAGCACGGTCGGGGTCACCAGGGGCGAGGGGCCGGGGCCGTGGATGAGCCGCTTGAAGATCTCGCCCGCCGTGCCGAGGTCGGGGGAGCGGAACAGAACCCACGCCGCGCAGACGAAATGGAAGACCAGGATCCGGCGCAGCCAGACCCCGCCGGTGACCCGCTCCGCGGTACCGGGTTCGGGCGTGCTCCCGCGTTGCGCCGGCGCGCCGGCCGGGGTGGTCGCCGTGGCGAGCCCGCCGTCCACCCGGCGCTGAGCCACCGCGGGTCCGTTCGCATCGCAATGACCGGCCCCCGGGGGCCCGCCGTCCAGGTCCGCGCGTTGGATCGCCGCGGGCTCGGTGACCGCACCGTGGATCGACACGTCGTCGCCGGGCCGGCTGGTGCCCAGCGCGGTGGCCGGCACCACCTTTCGCCACGGGGCGTGCGGCGGGTCCGGCGCGGACGGAAACTCGGCGGGCGGAAACTCGGCGGGCGGGGAACCGGCGGAATCATCGACGACCCGCGGTGACGGCATCCGCCCCACGGCCGCCGGTCCGGGTGCGGTGTTCGTACGGATCGGGCCGGAACCGCGCCGCTCCTCCCAGCGTCGCTCCGCGGCCAGCCCCGCTCCGTGCATGGATCCCCACAGCACGAACGTCCACGCCGCGCCGTGCCACAGGCCGCCGAGCACCATGGTGATCATCAGATTGAGGTACGTGCGTCGGCGCCCCCGCCGGCTGCCGCCCAGCGGCACATAGAGGTAGTCGCGCAGCCACCGCGAGAGGGTCATGTGCCAGCGGCGCCAGAAGTCCTGCAGGCTGACCGCCGAGTAGGGCCGGTCGAAGTTGTCCGGGAACCGGAAGCCGAGCAGCAGGGCCAGGCCGATGGCCATTTCCGAATAGGCCGAGAAGTCGCAGTAGATCTGTACGGCGTAGCCGTACACCGCGGCCAGCACCTCGGCGGAGGAGTGCTGGCCGGGCGTCGCCCACACCGGATCGACCAGCCGGGTGGCCAGCAGGTCGGCGATGACCACCTTCTTGACCAGGCCGCCGACGATCAGGAAGACCGCCGCCGTCACGGGGACCTTGCGCGGGTCGCGGGGGCTCGACAGCTGCGGCAGGAACTCGCTGGCCCGCACGATCGGGCCGGCCACCAGGTGCGGGAAAAACGATTCGTACACCGCGAAATCAATGGTGCTGGTCGGCTCGATCCGTCCGCGGTAGACGTCGATGACGTAGGACATCGCCTGAAAGGTGAAGAACGAGATGCCGACCGGCAGGGTGATCTGCAGCAGCGGCAGCGGAGTTTTCAGCCCCACGTCGGCCAGCGTGTGGTCGAGCTGGAGCGCGAAGAAGCCGTAGTACTTGAACCAGCCGAGCAGCCCGAGGTCGATGACCAGCGCGACGCCCAGGATCCGCCCGTCGCGCCACCGGGCCAGCAGCTTCGCGGCCGTCTGGTTCACGGCGGTCGACAGGAGCAGGAGCAGGACGAAGCGGACGTCCGCGTACGCGTAGAAGAAATAGGACGCGGCCAGGATGAACAGCTTCCAGGCGGTCGCGTGCGGCATCAGCAGCCACGACAGCGGCAGCACGACGGCGAAGAAGACCGCGAACTCGACCGTCGGGAAGATCATGAGGCGCTCCGTAGCCAAGTAGTCACCTATTGAAGTCGAAGACTAGCGGTGGGTCACCGCCCGGGCTACGTGGCGCCGGCCCGCGTCCGGCCGGCCACCCGGCCCGGTAACCCCGGGCCGGGTTACCGTGACCGCATGAGCGCTGGAGCTGACCCCACACAGCCGGCCGAGGGCCCGGGCTCGGAGGTCCCGTTCTGGGATCCGGCCCGCCACGGCTTCGACACCCTCGCGATCCACGCCGGCCAGGATCCGGACCCGTCGACCGGCGCGGTGGCGGTCCCGATCTTCCAGACCTCGACCTTCGCGCAGGACGGGGTCGGCGGGCTGCGGCGCGGCTACGAGTACAGCCGATCGGCCAATCCGACCCGCACCGCGCTCGAGGAGTGCCTGGCGGCGTTGGAAGGCGGCCGCCGCGGGCTGGCGTTCGCCTCCGGGCTGGCCGCCAGCGACACGCTGTTGCGAGCCGTGTGCCGGCCCGGCGCGCACGTGATCATCCCGGCCGATGCCTACGGCGGCACCTTCCGGCTGATCGCGCGGGTGCTCGGTGACTGGGGGGTCGAGCACACCTCGGTGCCGCTGTCCGACCTGGCCGCGGTCCGGGCCGCCGTCCGCCCCGGCTCGACCCGGCTCGTGTGGTGCGAGACGCCGACCAACCCGCTGCTCAGCGTGGCCGACATCGGTGGGCTGGCCGCCATCGCCCGGGACGCCGGCGCGCTGCTGGCCGTCGACAACACGTTTGCGTCGCCCTACCTGCAGCAGCCCCTGGCGCTCGGGGCCGATGTCGTCGTGCACTCCACGACGAAGTACCTGGGCGGCCACAGCGACGTCGTCGGGGGCGCGCTCGTCGTGTCCGACACCGGGCTCGGCGACCGGTTGGCGTTCCACCAGAACGCGATGGGGTCGGTGGCCGGGCCGTTCGACGCCTGGCTGGTCCTGCGGGGCTGCAAGACGTTGGCCGTCCGGGTCGACCGGCACTGCGCCAACGCGCGGCGCATCGTCCGCCTGCTCGGCAATCATCCGGCCGTCGAGCAGGTCTACTGGCCGGGCCGGCCGTCCCACCCGGGCCACGAGGTCGCGGCCAAGCAGATGCGCGACTTCGGCGGGATGGTGTCGTTCACCGTGGCCGGCGGGGAGGCGGCCGCCCTCGAGGTCTGCGCCCGGACCCGCATCTTCACGCTGGCCGAGTCCCTGGGGGGCGTCGAGTCCCTGATCGAGCACCCGGGCCGGATGACCCACGCCTCGGTGGCCGGGTCACCGCTGGAGGTACCGGCCAACCTGGTCCGGCTGTCGGTCGGCATCGAATCGGCTGACGACCTGGTCGCCGACCTGCGCGGGGCCCTCGACCACGTCCGCTGACCGGCGGCCGGCGGGTCCGTCGCGGGGCCGTAAGCGGACCCGGGCGTGTCCCTTTACGGTCCCGCGAGGCCGGCGACCCGAAGGCCCTGGTCGGCCGGGGCGATCAGACGAAACGCCACATCCGGACGTGCGGGCCGATGGCCGGCTCCTCCCACGGGTCGCCCTCGGTCCGCAGGCCCGCGCGCTCGTAGAAGCCGAGCGCCGACACCCGCGCGTTGCACCACAGCAAGGCCCTCCCCGCCGGGCCGGGGCCACCCGACCGGTTCCGGGCGTGTTCGAACGCGGCGGCCAGCAGGCTGGTCCCGATGCCCTGACCGCGGTACGCGGGGTCGCTGGCCATGCCGCGCAGCCGCCAGCCGGCGGCGTCGGTCTCCAGCCTCCAGGGCGGGGGATCCCGTCGGACCGACGCGGTGCCCACCACCGTGGCCGCGGCGGTGGGGCCGGGCAGCAGCGCGGCCAGGTGGGCCGTGTCGGGGTCGTGGTCGCCGGGGTTCATCAGCTCGGCCACCGTCTGATGGGGCCGCAGCACCCGCTGCCGGAGCGGGAGAACCAGCTCGACGTCGACCTGTTCGATCCGGACGGTCTGCGGGTCGGTCATCACCCCGCCATCTTCGTCCGTCGGGTCGGCTGGGTCGCACGACCCTCAGTTCCGCGTTTTCCGCGCGTCCGCGCAAGGTCCTCGCTACCGTCCGTCGCATGAGGACGGTCCATGCGAACGGTGTCGAGCTGGCCTACGACGTGCACGGTGAGCGCGACGGCGTGCCGCTCCTGCTCATCTGTGGTCTGGGGATGCAACTCGTCGGCTGGCCCGACGACCTGATCAGCGCGCTGGTCCGGCGCGGCTACCAGGTCGTGCGGTTCGACAACCGGGACACCGGGCGTTCGACCGACCTGGCGGCGGCCGGCCGGCCCGACCTGCGGGCCGTGCTGGCCGGGACCGCCGCTGCCCCGTACAGCGTCGCCGACCTGGCCGCCGACGCGGCCGGCCTGATCGAGGCCCTCGGGTGGCGGTCCGCGCACGTCCTGGGCCGGTCGATGGGCGGGATGGTCGCCCAGACGCTGGCCCTGACCGCGCCCGAGCGGGTCCGCAGCCTGATCTCGGTGTCGTCCGACACCGGCGACCGGGCCGTCGCCCGGCCGACCATTACCGCCGGTTCGCTGCTCCTCAACACCGCCGCGACCACCCGCGAGGAGTACGTCGAGCGGGCCGAGCAGATGTTCACCCTGGTCGCGTCGGTCCAGTTCCCGCCGGACACCGCCTGGATCCGGCAGCGGGCCGGGCTGGCCTGGGACCGGGGGCCCAATCCGGCCGGCGTGCTGCGCCAGGCGGCAGCCATCCTGGCCGCCCCGGACCGGACGGCCGCGCTGGCCACCCTCGAGGTGCCGTCCCTGATCGTCCACGGAACCGCCGACCCGCTCGTCCCGGTGGCCGCCGGTCGGCTCGCCGCGGCGGCCATTCCCACCGCCGAACTGCTGGAGATCGAGGGAATGGGGCACGACCTGCCCCGGGCCGTCTGGGAGCGGATCCTGGACAAGGTCGACGATGTCGTCCACCGCGGCGAGGCGGCCACCGCCCGGCGGGCGGCCCTCGCCTGAGTCCGGGCGGCCGATTTCGCTCAGGCGCCGGTGCTGCTCAGGCGCCGGGCTTGACGACCATCAGCACGACGATCGCGATCCAGCACAGGGAGGCGATGCCGCCGGCCCCCGCGATCGGGCCGATCAGCCGGCGCGCGTCGCGTCCCTGTTCGATCTCGGTGATCGCCCGCTTGATCGATCCGCCCACTACGAAGAACGTCACCAGCGCCGCGATCGCCCAGAGCACCAGTGAGTAGAGGATCCAGGAATCGGTGACGCTGCGGCCCGTCCCGTAGGGCCCCTTGGTCACGATCGAGAACCCGAGCCCGACCACGATGATCGAGGCGATGGAGTAGGACCGCGTCGCGCGCAGCGTGCCCCGCAGCGCGACCAGGGCCGCATCGCCGCCCCGGACCAGGCGGGGCGCGGTCATCGTGGCCACGGCCAACGGGCCGATCACGAAGATGGCGGTGATGATATGGAGGGTCAGCACGACCCCGAAGGCGCCCCGGTTCGGCATGGGGATCACCGTATAGCGACGGGCCGGCCGGGGCGCCGCCAGGTCACGTCACCGGTGCGTCAGCCCCCGTCGCCGGTCGCCCGTCCCCGGACGACCCGCCCGACCCGCCGTCAGCGTGAACGCGCCCACTGGCGGCCGCTGACTGGGCCGACTCGCACCCCGGTTCGGTTTGGCCCAGCTGTCGCCGCAAGTGGCACTGTGATCGCAGGTTCCGGGGTGTGCTGGTCCTACCGGTCGGCGGGGGGCCGGTGGCGGTCATGGTCGGCGGGCGTTCCAGGGTGCGTTGACGCTTCCGCGTCGGTGGGGGCGGGCCGCGTTGGCGGGACAGTCAGCGCCAGCGGGCCGGTGTGGCGCGCTGATGCTGACGGTCGCCCGGCGCTGAGGGGACTGTCGTTGCGTCCGGGCGCTATGGGGTGCGCTGGCGCTGCAGATCGGCCGGGGGGCCATAGCGTCACTGTGAACGCAGGTCCCAGCGCCGGTTGACGCTGTCGACGGGGCGTCGGAGCGGGAAGCCGGTTGGGTGTCATTGTGCGCGGGCGTTGTGGTGTCTGCGGACGATGTCGAGGCGGTCTGGTTCGTAAGCGTCAGCGGCAACGGGTTGTGGATCTTCGTTGGCGCTGCCAGTCCCGAGCCGGGCTCGGGCTCCGGTTCCGCCGGCAGTGCCGGCGCGCCCCGGAGCTGCCGTTGACGCGGCCGACCCCGCGAATCGCGGTCGCCTGTCGGTGGGCGGTGGATCAGTGGCCGGACGCGGCGCGTCGACCGCCGCGCGACCGCAGGTAGTCGCGCACGACGTACTGGCCGAGGTGACCCGCGTCCGGCGACAGCACCCGCCCGCCGTTGCGGCGGGCGAGTTCCTCCACGAACTGCACCAGGCGCGGTTCGTCGTCCAGCATGAACACGTTGATGGTGGCGCCCCGCCGGGTCAGCCGGTCCACCTCGGCCAGGGTCAGCTCGAGCGTTTCGGGCAGCGGCGGCCAGGTGAACCACGGGGTCCCGTCGCGCAGCAGGTGGGCGGTCGGCTCGCCGTCCGTGACCACCAGGATCACCGGTTCGGCGCCGGGATGGCGCGACAGCAGCCGTCCAGCGATCATGAGCGCATGCTGCAGGTTGGTGCCCTGCACCATTTCCGAGTCGAGACCGGCGAGCTCGGACGGCCGCAGTTCACGGGCGTAGTCCGAGAAGCCGATGACGTGGATCGCGTCCTGCGGGAACTTGGTGCTGATCAGGGTGTGCAGCGCCAGGGCGGTCGACTTGGCGATCCCCCAGGTGCCGCGCAGGGCCATCGAGTACGACAGGTCGACCAGCAGGCACACGGCCGCTGAGGTGCGCTTCTCCGTCTCGGCGACCTCGAAGTCCTCGACGGCGAGCCGGACCGGCCGGCCGGGTCCGGTCGGACCCTGCCGCAGGACGGCGTTGCGGACGGTGCGCACCACGTCCAGGGGCTGGGTGTCGCCGAACAGCCACGGGCGACTGGTTCCGGTCAGTTCGCCGGCCGCCCCGGCATCGGTGTTGTCGTGGTCGCCGCGACCCCGCGCGTCGTTCTGGGCGAAGATACG
Organism: Frankia alni; assembly: GCA_026225295.1. Taxonomy (GTDB): domain Bacteria; phylum Actinomycetota; class Actinomycetes; order Frankiales; family Frankiaceae; genus JAMFSN01. The sequence continues at coordinate 38,382 of JAMFSN010000017.1, read as the reverse complement.
GGCCAACGCGGTCTGCCCGATCCGGCGCACCGCACGGGGGGTCAGTTCCAGCTTGCCGCCGACCCGGGTCAGGTACCCCTGGCGTTCCAGCTCCCGCTCGACCTGCCGCAGCGCGCGCAGGTCGTCGACCGCGTCCCGGCCCAGCGCGCGGGCGACGGCTTCCGGGTCGACGTCCTCCAGCGAGGCACCCGGATACTCCTGAGCCAACGCGCTCGCCAGTTCGTCGAGCTCGGCGAGCTCTTCGAGCGCGCTGGTGGCCTCGCCGAGCCCGAGCCCGTTCTCGCCGCCCATCTGCTCACCGCGGCCGCGCCGGCCCCGGCCGCGCTGGCCCCAGTCGAGGTCGGGCCGGGCCGAGGCCAGCGCGTCGGACAGCCGGGACATCTCGGCGGCCAGACCCATGTCCTCCATGGCCGTGGCCATCAGGTCGGCGAGTTCGGCACGCTGCTGGGGGCTGAGGCTGGCCAGCAGCCGGGCGGCCGCGGCGGCCCGGCGGGCCAGCGCGTCCACCAGCTCTTCGAGCGACCCCGGGTTCTCCGGGAAGAACTCGCCGTGGTCGCGCATGAAGTTCTCGAACGCCTCGGCGGTGTCCTCGCCCCGGGCGTCGGCCTCCAACATCGCGTTGAGCGACGACAGCATGTCCTTGACCCGGTCGAGGTCCTCGGGGGTCGCACCCTCCATGGCCTGCTTCATGCCGCGGAACTGGCTGTCGAGCACCTCGCGGCGCAGCAGGTCGGAGATCTTCTCGTAGGTTGCGCGGGCTTCGTCCGAGCGCCATTCGTAGTCGGCGAGGGACCGGACCGCCCGGGCCGGGTCGTTCGGCACGCTGTCCAGCTCGGATTCGCGCAGGCGGGCGTCGTCGGACGGGTCGGGGAACAACGCGGCCCGTTCCTGCCCGATCGCGGTGTCGAGCAGCTGGCGGACCTCCTCGAGGGTGCCGTCCAGCCGGCCGCGCTGGCGGGCCTCGCGGCGCCGGCGCTCGACGGCCCGGCGCAGCTCGTCGAGCCCGCGCCGGTTTTCCGCCCCCCGCCGCAGCAGGGCGTCGAGCGCTTCGCGGGGGGTGCGTCCGTCCAGGATCGCGTCGGACATCTCGTCCAGCGCGCCGGCCACGTCGAAGGGGGGAGCGAGCGGGTCGGGCCCGCCGTCCCAGGGCCCGTACCGGAAACCGCCACCACTCATTGCTTGCCCTTCGTGGCTCTGGGAACCAACGCGCCCCGCCCATCGCTTCGCGAGGCGCGGGGACCCCGGCTGCTCCCGCGCCGACCTCGTTCCTCGGTCGACACGTCCGCTCGCTCTCCCAGCCCACTCATTGGCTGCGCCGGTCCGGTCAGCTGCCGTAGACCGTGCGGCCGGGCAGTTCTTCCTTGGCGAGCCGCCGGTTGAGGTGCAGACCCTCCATCGCGAGCTCCAGCGCGGCGGCGGCCTGGCCGGGCGATTCGACCCCGTCGACGCCCAGCTTGGTCAGTACCGCGCCGAGACCCGGAACCGGGCCGACCCGGCGCAACAGCTCCGCGGCCGACACCAGGTCGCCGGTCTCGACCGGGCCCTCCTGGTCGAACCGCCGCTGCAGACCGGACAGATCGGTCCCGGCCAGCCGGGCCCGGAACGTTTCGGCGACGGCCCGCCGCAGGAGGTGGGTCAGCACGTCCTCCTCGCGGCCCTCCTCGAGCTGATCGAACTCGATCTTGCCGCGCACGGCCGGAACGATCGCGCCCAGGTCGACAACCCGGGCCGTCGCGCTCTCCTCGCCGAGCAGCGCCGCGCGGCGCACCGCTGACGAGGCCACCGTCTCGGCGGCGGCGATCGACAGCCGGGCCGACACGCCCGAACGCGGATCGACCTGCGGGGCCTCGCGCACCAGCCGGGTGAACCGGGCCACCACCTCCAGCAGATGGTCGGGCACGGCCGGGTTCCCCAACGGGGAGCCGGTCCAGGTCAGTACCGCCTCCTGGCGGATGAGGCGCAGCTCGTCCTCCAGCCGCAGCGGGTAGTGGGTGCGGACCTCGGCGCCGAACCGGTCCTTGAGCGGGGTGATGATCCGGCCGCGGTTCGTGTAGTCCTCGGGGTTGGCCGAGGCGACCAGCAGAATGTCGAGCGGCAGTCGCAGCAGGTAGCCGCGGACCTGGATGTCGCGCTCCTCCAACACGTTGAGCAGTGCGACCTGGATGCGTTCGGCCAGGTCGGGCAGCTCATTGATGCTGAACACGCCCCGGTTGGTGCGCGGCACCAGGCCGTAGTGCACGGTTTCCGGGTCACCCAGCGTGCGTCCCTCGGCAACCTTCACCGGGTCGACGTCGCCGATCAGGTCGCCGACGCTCGTGTCCGGGGTGGCCAGCTTCTCGCCGAACCGGTCGTCGCGGTGCTTCCAGTGAACAGGCAGTTCCTCGCCGTGCCGGGCCAGCTTGACCTTGCAGGCGGCGCAGCCCGGCGCGTACGGGTGGTCGTTGATCTCGCAGCCGGTCACGACCGGCGTCCACTCGTCGAGCAGGCCCACGATCGTGCGGATCAGGCGGGTCTTGCCCTGGCCGCGCTCGCCGAGGAAGACCACGTCGTGACCGGCCAGCAGGGCCCGTTCGACCTGCGGCAGAACGGTTTCGTCGAAGCCGAGGATGCCGGGGAAGCGATCGGTGCCGGCGGCCAGGCGGGCGAGCAGATTGCCACGCAGCTCAGCCTTGACGGACCGGTGCACGTGCCCGCTGTCGCGGAGCGCGCCGAGGGTCGTGGGCTCAGGTGCGGGCGTCGGCTCTGCTGCTGGCTCTGATGATGTCAACGGGCCTACCACCTTCTCGACGCTACGGCGGGTTTCCGCGGTATGCGGGCAAGTCGGGATGCGTCCGCTCTGGGCGTATCCGGGAATGCGGGCCGATGCCGCCCGGTCCGACCCGGCGGCCGGCCGGCGCCGGTCAGGAGATGTACGGGCTCACCGAGACGATCTGGACCGAAGCCGACCGCCCGTTGGGCAGGGTGTAGCTGACCTTCTCGCCGGCCTGGTGACCGTTCACCGCCGCGCCGAGCGGCGACTGGGGTGAGTACACGTCGATCGGGGTGCTGTGGTCCTCCCGGGACCCGACCAGGAACTTCTCGGTCTCCTTCTCGCCGGTGAACTTGACCTCGACGACCAGGCCCGGGCCGGCCTTGCCGTCGGCCGGGGGGGCCTCGCCGACCCGCGCGTCGCGCAGCAGGTCGGCCAGTTGCCGGACCCGGGCCTCCTGCTTGCCCTGCTCCTCCTTGGCCGCGTGGTAGCCGCCGTTCTCCTTGAGGTCGCCCTCTTCGCGAGCGGCCTCAATTTTCTGGGCGATCTCGACGCGCCCCGACCCGGACAGGTAGTCCAGCTCGGCCTGCAGCCGGTCGTATGCCTCTTGGGTCAGCCACGTCTGCTGCGTCACGTCACGCTCCTCGGGAAACAGAAAGAATCACCCAGGCTAACAGTTCTTCAATGCGCCTGGGCAAATTATGGACCAGTTTGTCGCTTCGTCAGTGTTGCTTCGTCGGTGCCGGGTCGCCGGTATTTTCCGACGTTTCCCGCCCGCCCACCGGATCGTGCTGCCCGGTCAGCCCTTCCGGGTGATCCAGCAGTTCTCAATCTCGACCGCGGTCGCCCTCGATGAAGTGGGGACCACCACCGACACCGTAGTCGTATGGCGGCCGTCCGGCGCTGGGCCGATCACGACGTTCGTCTTGCGGCCGACCAGCGAACTGTCCAACGAGAGCGCGTCGACGGTGCATTGTGCCACGGCGCTCGGTGCCTTTTCCACGTCGAACGTGAGCTCCGCCTGCCGGTCGGAGATGGAGAACGACCGGGTTCCGTAGTCGAGCCGATCGGGATGGTTCGAAACATAGAACGAGCCGAGCGTCGCGGTGAGCAGAACGGCGATCGTGCCCAGGATGAACCACGGCGCCACCCTGATCCCGCCCAGCCACGGTATGTCCAGCCAGCGGGGCGTGCGCGCCGCGATGCGGTCGCTCAGGCGGGGGCGCGGGGCGGGGTGCGGGGCGGCGGCCGGCACCGGCTGCGGGGCGGGCGTGGTGGGCGGCATGGTCGGAGGCATCAGGGACAATGGTGTCATGCCCGCGCGCGACGAGGCCGCACGCTTGCGGCTCATGGCCGTTCACGCCCATCCCGACGACGAGTCGAGCAAGGGCGCCGCCACGATGGCCCGGTACGTCTCCGAGGACGTCGACGTCCTCGTCGTGACCTGCACGGGCGGGGAGGCCGGCTCGGTTCTGAACCCCGCGATGGACCGGCCGGAGGTCCGCGAACACCTCCCCGAGATCCGGCGGGAGGAGATGGCCCGGGCCCGCGCGATCCTGGGCGTGCGTCAGGAGTGGCTCGGGTTCGTCGACTCCGGGTTGCCCGAAGGTGACCCGCCGCCGCCCCTGCCGGCCGGCTGCTTCGCGGTGACGCCGCTGGCCGAGGCGTCGGCGCCGCTCGTGCGGATCGTCCGGGAGTTCCGGCCCCAGGTGATCGTCACGTACGACGAGAACGGTGGCTATCCGCATCCCGACCACATCATGACCCACAAGGTGTCCGTCGAGGCCTTCGAAGCGGCCGGCGACCCGGACCGTTACCCGGGGGTCGGACCCGGGCCGTGGCAGCCGCTCAAGCTCTACTACCACCTGACCTTCCACAAGGGTCGGGTGGTCGCCCTGAACGACGCGATGCTGGCCCGCGGTCTGGAGTCGCCGTACGCCGAGCGGCTCAAGGAGTGGGAGGACCGGCTCGAGGACAGCGCCCGGCTGACCACCCGGGTGCCCTGCGCGGACTGGTTCGACGTCCGCGACCAGGCGCTGCTCGCCCACGCCACCCAGGTCGATCCGGAGGGCTGGTGGTTCAAGGTGCCCCGCGACGTGCAGCGCGAAGCGTGGCCGACCGAGGACTACCAGCTCGCGCGGTCGCTGCTCGAAGTCGGCCAGCTGCCCGAGGACGACCTGTTCAACGGACTTCGCTGAGGTCCCACCGCCGGTCGGACCGGCTGATCGAGCCGGCTGGCGACCGGTCCGCGGGGACGCCTGCGCCGTTCCGGCCGTTGGGCATGTCAGGATGCCGGTGATGGTCATCCGGTTCCGCGCCGCGGGCGCGGGGCCGAACAGCGAGAAGGACGGACGTCATGCCGATCTGGAACCAGCTCCGCCAGTCCGCGCAGGGCATGCAGACGCAGCTCGTCGCGAAGAAGAACGATCTCAAGAGTGGGTCGTTCCGGGACGCGAGCATGGCGATGTGTGCGCTGGTGGCGGCGGCCGACGGCTCAATCGACCCGGAGGAGCGACGCAAGGTCGCCGGGCTGATCTCGAGTAACGAGGTGCTGTCCAACTTCCCGGCCGACCAGCTCCTGCAGATCTTCAACGGATACTGCGACAAGCTGACCGCCGACTTCGACTTCGGCAAGGTGGGAGTCATCCAGGACATCGGCAAGACCAAGAAGAAGCCGGCCGAGGCCCGCGCGGTGATCCAGATCGGCATCATCATCGGTGGCGCGGACGGAAGCTTCGACAAGGACGAGCAGAACGTCGTCAAGGAGGCCTGTTTCGCGGTGGGGCTGGCCCCGTCCGAGTTCGATCTGGGCTGAGCTTCGGCTGCGCGGTCCGGGGCGGCCCGGGTCTACGCTGAGCAGATGAAGGTTGAAGCGGGAGCAATCGGCTTCCTGGTCGTTGTCGCGCTGTGCTGCGCGACGGCCGCGATTTTCGTGCTGATGTCGCGAAGCCTCAAACGGGTCAAGAGCAATGTCGCGAGCGGCGAGTTCCACGGCCTGGAGAGTCGCCCAGCGGCCGGAGGCGCGGTAGGCGACGGCTCGGCCGACGGTCAGGCGACGGCGGTGGCCGCGGTGCCGGCCCAGAGTCCTGGTTCGGCGCGGCGGAAGGACCCCGGGTCCGGTGACTGACCCGGGGTCCGGCGCGGCTCCCGATCGGACGCCGGTCGGTGCGCCGGCCGGCCCGGTGCCGGTCAGTTCGGCCGGCTCGGTTGGTTCGGCCGGCTCGGTTGGTTCGGTGGCCGGGGGTGGATTCGCGCTCCGGCGGGTGCATCACGTCCAGTTGGCGATTCCCCGGGGCGCCGAGGAACGGGCCCGCCCGTTCTACGCCGACGCGCTGGGTCTGACCGAGATCCCCAAGCCGCCGGTGCTGGCGGCCCGCGGCGGGGCCTGGTTCGGCCGCGGTGACCTGCAGATTCACCTCGGCGTGGAAGACCCGTTTGTCCCGGCCCGCAAGGCCCACCCGGCGCTCGAGGTCGACGGGATCGACGCCCTCGCGGCCCGGATCACCGCGGCCGGCTTCCCGATCCGATCGGACGATGATCTGCCGGGTCACCGGCACATCTACACCGATGATCCGTTCGGAAACCGGCTGGAGTTCGTCGAACCGGTCGTCGCGACACCCCCCGCTTAGCCGCCGCTCAGCCGGCCTGCGCCTGGCCGCACGCCACCCGTTCAAGCGAGCCGGGCCGTTGGTCGCCGCGGGGCTGGTTTCGGCGACCGGTGCCTTGGCCGCAGCGGCAGATCAGTCGTCGCCGTCGGAGTGGCGTAGCCGCTTGGTGCGCCCCCGCCGGGCTTTGCCGTCCAACCGTCGCTGGACGGAGCCGCGGGTCGGTTTCGTCGGACGGCGGGGTGGCGCGGGTGGCGCGGTGGCCCGGCGCAGGACGTCGGTGAGCCGCGCGGCGGCCGCTTCCCGGTTGCGCAGCTGCGAGCGTTGCTCGCTCGAGGTGATCGTCAGAACCCCGTCGACGAGGCGGCTGGCCAGCCGGTCGAGCGCCCGCCGACGCAACGTAGCCGGGATCGAGGGCGAGCCGGCTACGTCAAAGGACAGCTCCACCCGGCTGTCCGAGGTGTTGACGTGCTGCCCGCCGGCCCCCGACGACCGGGAAAACCGCCAGGTCAGCTCCCGGGCCGGGATGGTGAACCCGGGCCGGACCTCGATTTCGCTGTCCACACCATCATTGTGACCGGGCGCGGCCGGGCGGGGCGGCTCTATCCGACGGCGATGTTGACGATCCGGCCGGGAACGACAATCACCCGCTTGACGGTCCGGCCCGCGGTGTGGACGCGGTAGTCCTCGGTCGCCTCGAGCAGGGCCCGCACCGCCTCCTGTCCGGAGCCGGCCGGCACGGACAGCGTGAACCGCACCTTGCCGTTGACCTGGACGGGCAGGGTGACGGTCTCGTCGACCAGGAGCGCCGGGTCGGCCACCGGGAAGTCTTCCCAGGCCAACGATCCGTCGTGTCCCAGGCGGGTCCACAGTTCCTCGGCCAGGTGCGGAGCCAACGGCGCGATCATCAGGGTCACCGCGGTGGCCAGCTCCCGCGGTACGCGCCCCGCGTACCGCTTGCTGATGTAGTTGTTGAGTTCGGTGATCCGGGCGACGGCGGTGTTGAAGCGCAGGTTGCTGTAGTCCGTGCGGACGACGTCGATCGTCCGGTGCAGCCGGCGCAGGGCCTCGGCGTCCGGCGCGTCGGCCACGACGGTCGGCGTACCGGTCCGCTCATCAATGACGCTCCGCCAGATCCGCTGCAGGAACCGGTAGGAGCCGACGATGTCGTCGGTCCGCCACGGCCGGTCGGAGTCCAGCGGCCCCATCGACATCTCGTAGACCCGCAACGTGTCGGCACCGTACGACGAATACATCTCGTCCGGGCTGACGCTGTTCTTGAGGCTCTTGCCCATTTTCCCGTACCGGCGGTCGATCGTGGCGCCCTCGTACCGGTAGTCGCCGTGGTCGTCGCGGACGACCTCGGCGGCCGGGACGTACATGCCCCGTTCGTCGGTAAAGGCGTCGGCCTGGATGTAGCCCTGGTTGAACAGCCGGCGGAACGGCTCTTTCGTCGAAACGAGCCCCAGGTCGAACAGCACCTTGTGCCAGAATCGCGCGTACAGCAGGTGCAGCACGGCGTGCTCGACGCCGCCCACGTACAGGTCGACGCCCCCCTCACCGGAGCCGGCCGGCGCGTCATTGGCCTGCATCCAGTACCGCTCGACGATCTCGTCGACGAACCGGTCGGCGTTGGTCGGGTCCAGGTAGCGCAGGTAGTACCAGCAGGACCCGGCCCACTGGGGCATCGTGTTCGTCTCGCGGCGGTACGCCTTCGGCCCGTCGCCCAGGTCGAGCGTGACCGTCGCCCAGTCGGTGGCGCGGGCCAGCGGTGGCACCGGTTCGCTGGTGTCGTCGTCGGCCGAAGCGGTCGGCCGGAAGTCGGTCATCTCGGGCAGCGTGACCGGCAGCGCCCCGTCGGGCAGCGCGATCGGCAGGTCGTCCTCGTCGTAGACGATCGGGAACGGCTCACCCCAGTAGCGCTGCCGGGAGAACAGCCAGTCCCGCAGTCGGTAGGACCGTACGCCCCGACCACGACCCTGCCCGGCCAGCCAATCCACCGTCCGGGCGATCGCATCGGGCTTCGACAGACCGACCAGATCGGGCGCCGGCGACGGCTGCGGCAGGTAGGTCCCGTCGCCGCTGAACGCCTCCGGCCAGGTCGAGGTGTCGGTGGCCAGTGCGCCGGGCCGGCCGGTCAGCCACGGGTCCGGCGGCTCGATGACCACCGGCAACGGCAGGCCCAGGGCGCGGGCGAATTCGAAGTCACGCTGGTCATGGGCCGGCACGGCCATGATCGCGCCGGTGCCGTACCCCATCAGGACGTAGTCGGACACGAACACCGGCACGGGTGTTCCGGTGGTCGGGTTCTCGACGTACGAGCCGGTGAAGACTCCGGTGCGAACCCGGTCCTCCGAACCGCGGACCCGGTCGCCGAGCCGTCCGGCCACCTCTGCGTAAGCGGTCACGGCCTCGCGCGGGCCCGGGTTCGCGTTCCCTGCCGTTTCGCCGCCCGCGTTGCGCCACGCGGCGGGGGTCCCCGTCGGCCAGGTCGGGGTGGTCAGCGTGTCGACCAGCGGATGTTCCGGAGCGAGGACCAGGAAGGTGGCGCCCGGCAGCGTGTCGGGCCGGGTGGTGAAGACCTCGACCCCGGCGGGCGGCCCGTCCGGTTCGGTGGACCGACCCGGATCCACGGCCCCGGCGATCGGGAAGATGACGTTGGCGCCGTCGCTCGGGCCGATCCAGTTGCGCTGCATCTGCTTGATCGACTCGGACCAGTCGACCAGATCCAGATCGTTGATCAACCGCTCCGCGTAGGCGGTGATCCGCATGACCCACTGCCGCAACGGCCGGCGGAAGACCGGGTAGTTACCGATGTCGCTGCGCCCGTCCGCGGTGACCTCTTCGTTCGCGAGCACCGTTCCGAGACCCGGGCACCAGTTGACCAGCTGCTCGGAGATGTAGGCCAGCCGGTGGGCGTCGACCACCCGGCGACGGGCCGTGCTCGACAGCTGCGCCCAGGGCCGACCGCCCGGGTTCGCGGCCGCATCGTCGGGCGCGCGCTCACCGGCCGTGAACTGGGCAATGAGGTCGTCGATGGGTCGGGCCCGGTCAGCCTCGGCGTCGTACCAGCTGTTGAAGATCTTGAGGAAGATCCACTGCGTCCAGCGGTAGAACGCGACGTCGGTGGTCGCCACCTCGCGGCGGGTGTCATGCCCGAGGCCCAGGTGCCGGAGCTGCCGCCGCATGTTGTCGATGTTGGCGGCGGTGGTGACGGCCGGATGTTGGCCGGTGTTGATGGCGTACTGCTCGGCGGGCAGGCCGAACGCGTCGTAACCCAGGCTGTGCAGGACGTGGTGGCCGGTCATGCGCAGGTAACGCGCGAAGACGTCGGTCGCGATGTAGCCCAGCGGATGGCCGACGTGCAGCCCGGTGCCGCTCGGGTAGGGGAACATGTCGAGCACGTAGAACTTGGGGCGGCCCGCGACCTTTTCGAAGCCCTCGGACAGCTCGCCGACCGGGTTCGGCGCGGCGAACGTGCCTTCTTTCTGCCAACGATCCTGCCAACGCCGCTCGATCTCGCCGGCCAGATGCGCGTCATAGCGGTAGGGCGCCTCGTCCGTCGGGGCGCTCGCCGTCGGATCGTTCATGGTGGGCCCCCCTCCGACGCGTGCGGTAGCGCCGTTGCCACCGCCGGCTGGATCGGTCATTGCTCATCAATCCTCAGGTAGTAGATCTAGCGACTTCAAGAGTAGTCGGCCGACCGGTGGACGCCCGAAACTGTCCACACGGTCAACCGGGGCGCGGGACCCGATCATCCGGTTGTCCACAGGTCACCGAAAATGAGGTGACCGTCCGCGCCCTCCCGGTGGACCGTCCATCCCATGCCCCCGGTCACCCGCACCCGCACCCTCCGCCCGCCCGCCCCGCTCCGCGGGGCTCCGCACCGATCTGGCCGGAGCCGCCCAGTCAGGCTGATCCGCGGCCCCGACCGCGGTGCCGCGGGCGGCCGCGCCGGGCCGGGCACCGGTCATGGCGGCCATGTCGCGGTTGACACGCCGGCCGGTCCACCACATCGCGGCCCGGGCGTGAATGCTGGGCTCCATGGCAAACCGGCTCGCAGGCGAGACCTCTCCCTACCTTCTCCAGCACGCCGACAACCCCGTCGACTGGTGGCCCTGGGGTCCGGCGGCCTTCGCGGAAGCGGCGCGGCGCGGAGTCCCGGTGCTGTTGTCGGTTGGCTACGCCGCCTGCCACTGGTGTCACGTCATGGCCCACGAATCCTTCGAGGACGATCCGACGGCGTCGTTCCTGAACGAGCGGTTCGTAAGCATCAAGGTCGACCGCGAGGAACGGCCCGACGTCGACTCGGTCTACATGGAAGTCACCCAGGCGATGACGGGGCAGGGCGGCTGGCCGATGACCGTCTTCCTGACGCCCACCGGCGCTCCGTTCTACGCCGGCACCTACTTCCCGAAGGATCCGCGCCACGGGATGGGGTCGTTCCGCCAGGTACTGGCCGCCGTGTTCGACGCCTGGACGAACCGGCGGAGCGAGGTGGAGGAATCCGGCGTCGACATCGTGCGGCGGCTGTCGGCGGTGAACCCGGTACCGGTGGCCAGCAGTGCGGCGGAAGCGACGATCACCCGGGAACTCCTCGATCGCGCCGTCGAAGGTCTCCGTGGTTCCTACGACCAGGTCGATGCCGGCTTCGGGCGCGCGCCGAAGTTTCCGCCGGCGATGGTTCTGGAGCTGCTCCTGCGGCACTGGGCCCGGACCGACGACGAGGCCGTCCTGGCCATGGTCGAGGCGACCTGCGCCCGGATGGCCCGCGGCGGAATGTACGACCAGCTCGGTGGGGGATTCGCCCGCTACAGCGTCGACGCGACGTGGACGGTCCCCCACTTCGAGAAGATGTTGTACGACAACGCGCAGCTCCTACGGGTCTATCTGCATCTGTGGCGGGCCACCGGGTCGCCGCTGGCCGAGCGGATTGCCCGCGAGACCGCGACCTTCCTGCTGACCGACCTGCGGTCCGCCGAGGGGGGGTTCACCTCGGCGCTCGACGCGGACGCCCGGCCGCCGGAGCCGGTCGATGGAGCCGGGCCCGGAGCCGATCGAGCGGGCCACGCGTCGGGGCCGAGGGTGTACCCGGTCGAGGGAGCGAGCTACGTCTGGACTCCGGCCCAGCTTGTCGAGGCGTTGGGCCCCGAAGACGGTGGCTGGGCGGCCGACGTGTTCGGGGTGACCACCGCCGGCACCTTCGAGGAAGGTGCCTCGGTGCTCCAGTTGGCGGTGGACCCGGCCGATCCGGAGCGCTACGCGCGGGTCCGGTCCGGGTTGGGGGCCGCCCGCGCGAAACGGCCGCAGCCGGCCCGCGACGACAAGGTGGTGGCCGCCTGGAACGGCCTCGCGATCGCCGCGCTCGCGGAGGCGGGCGCGCTGCTGGACGAACCGGCCTGGGTGGACGCGGCCCGCGGCGCGGCCACGTTGCTGTCCGAGGTCCACCTGATCGACGGGCGGTTGCGCCGGGCGAGCCGGGACGGTCGCGTCGGAATACACGCCGGCGTGCTGGAGGACTACGGCGACGTCGCCGAAGGCTTTCTCGCGCTGCACCAGGTGACGGGGGAGGAGGAATGGCTGACCCGGTCGGGCGAGTTGCTGGGGGTCGTGCTGACCCATTTCCGCTCGGGCGACGGCGGGTTCTTCGACACCGCCGACGACGCCGAGGCCCTGGTCCGCCGGCCCCGGGACCCCACCGACGGAGCGACCCCGTCGGGAGCCTCGGCCGCGGCCGGAGCGCTGCTCACCTACTCCGCGCTGACCGGCTCCTTCGAGCATCGGGATGCCGCCGAGTCCGCTCTCGGGGTGGTGGCTCCGCTGCTGGCCCGGGGGCCCCGGTTTGCCGGTTGGGCCGGGGCCGTCGGTGAGGCGCTGGTGGCCGGCCCGGCCGAGGTGGCGGTGGTCGGCCGCCCCGACCTCGAGCGACTGGCCCGGCTCGGCACCGCGCCGGGCGCGGTCGTGGTCACCGCCGGCCCACTGACGCGGGACCGGCCGGAGCCGGCGGTGTACGTCTGCCGGGGGTTCGTCTGCGAGCGGCCTGCCACCACCGCCCAGGAAGTGCGGGCCCAGCTGGGGGTTCGCCGCCCGGAGTAGCCCGTGGATCGTTCCCGGTCGCCGGCCCGTTCGGCCCGCGGCGCCGGCTGCTCGCATCAACGCTGAACTTTCCGGCGTTTCGGTGTAACTTTGTAATCGTCGAGCAGCGGATCGGGGAGGCACTTCATGGCGGGACATCGTGGGCGTGGTCAGGGTCGGTTCGCCGAGCGGGCTGACCCGCCGGCCGCGGACGACGCGGCGGCCTGGTTGGCCGGGCGGCTGCCCGACGGGTGGTTCACCGGGGCCCCGGAGCTGACCGTCGATCGGGACGAGATCACGGTGGTCGGCACCCTGCCGGCGCCGGAGGTCGAGGGCGAGCCGGCCGCGGTCGCGGCGGCCGAGGCCGGCCGGATCAGCCGGTTCCGGGATGAGACGCGGGGCGCCCGGATGGGCATCGCCGACGAGGCCGAGCAGCGCTACGGCCGGTCGGTCGCCTGGGGGGTCGTGGCCGGCGGCACGACCAAACTGTTCACGAACCTGTCCGTCCCGGTGATGACCCGGCTGCGGCAGTCGGAGCGGCTGGTTCTCGACACGCTGGTCGACTCGGGGGTGGCCCGGAGCCGCAGTGACGCGCTGTCGTGGTGCGTCAAGCTGGTCGGCGAGAACGCCGACGCCTGGCTCGGGCAACTGCGGGAAGCGATGCGGGAGGTCGAGCGGGTCCGGTCCGAAGGGCCCACGCTGTCGAAGTAGCGGGCGGTGCCCCTGGAGGGGAGGCCGACCCCGGAACTGCGCCAGGACCGGCCAAGCGCGGCGCCGCCGGGCTGGTCTGGGGCTGGCCTGGTCAGCGCGCCTTCGGTGGTGCGTCGGCGATGACACTTGGTCGCCCCGGCCGCGCCGTGGCCCGAAAGCCCGACAGTGGCATCGTCAGCGGATCGACGCCGTCCTCTCATGCTGACGGTCGTCTCACAACTGCGCCGTGACCGCGTCAACGCACGCCGGGGCGCCCGCTCGCGCTGACAGCCCCAGGGCCCACCCAGCCCTTGCCGCGTCAGCGCGCACCAGACAGCCCGCCGACGATGACATCTGTCCACGGAGCATCCGCGCCCCACGGCCGGCTGCGGGCTGGCCGCGTCAGCGCGCACCCGGCGGCCCGCTGACGGTGACACCCGCCCCCGCGCCCGCCCCGGCTCGCCCACGCTCCGGAACCGGAGACCGGAGACCGGCGGCGTCAGCGGATCGCCAACCTCCGCTGATTCTGACGGCCGCCCCGGACCGGCGCCTGACCGCGTGAGCGCACGCCGGGACGCCCGCTCGCTGCCGACGAACGCCCCAGGGGTTCGGCGATCTAAACGATGTGGCCGGTCTCGGCCAGGACGAACATGATCGCAATGTAGTGGCAGGTCGCGGCGACCAGGGTGAACAGGTGGAAAACCTCGTGGTAGCCAAAGGTTTGGGGCGCCGGGTCCGGCCGTCGGGTCGCGTACACCAGGGCGCCGAGGCTGTAGAAAAGGCCGCCGGTCAGCAGGAGCACGAACGACGTGACCCCGCCGTGGTGCAGCAGATCGGGCAGGATGAAGACGGCGACCCAGCCCAGCGCGATGTACAGCGGGGCGATCAGGTAACGCGGCGACTGCAACCACGCCATCCGCAGACCGATGCCGAGCGCCGCACCGCCCCAGACGACGGCCAGCACGATCCGGGCCTCGCCCACCGGTAGCGCCAGCAGCGCGAACGGGGTGTACGTGCCGGCGATGAAGACGAAGATCATCGAGTGGTCGAGCCGCTTCATCACCGACCGGGCGTGGGCGGTCGACCACATCCGCCGGTGGTACAGCGCACTCGTGCCGAACAGGGCAGCAATACTCAAACCGTAAATTCCGACCGCGAACCGGGCCCTCACGGTGGAGGCCAGGGCCACCGCCACGATCCCCGACGCGAGGCTGACCGGGAACGCGGCCGTGTGCAGCCAGCCCCGCATTCGTGGCCGGACGAGATCGCGGGCGTGCGGGCGGTCGGCCGTAGCACTCGACACGAGCTGACCATAGCGCCGAGCGGTCGCCGGGGGAACCATCGCGCCGGCCGATCCGCGGTGGCGTGGCGACCGCACGATAGGCCGCGCGTGAAGCGGTCGGGGAACTGTAGTGACCCGGGGCGCACCCTGTGTGCCAGTTAACATCAATACGACGACGGTTCCGGTTATGTCCCATCCATGGGATGCTGTTCCGAAGCGTTGATCACGCAGTTTTGGTCAGCGATGCCGGACAGGTTCCACCGATCCTGTGTCGTGCGTCGCACCCTTCGATTGCGGCGATATCGCTTTGGGCATCACCGACGGTATGCGTCCCTGTGTGTTGGCTCCGCTGGTGATGTTTCGATATGGCGATGACGCCGCCAGCTCCTGCGAAGAGAGGTGTGAGCTGTGACGACCGCGGCGCAGATTCCTGGGCTCGATGCCGCCCCGACCCGGCACGCGAAACTGATCGCGTGGGTGACCGAGATCGCAACCCTGACCCAGCCGGCGCAGGTCCGGTGGTGTGACGGTTCCGACGCTGAGTACGACGAGCTCGCCGCCCTGCTGGTCGAGCGGGGCACGTTCGTGAAGCTCGCCGACGACAAGCGTCCGGGCAGCTACTACGCCGCCTCCGATCCGTCCGACGTGGCCCGGGTCGAGGACCGCACCTACATCTGCTCGGAGCGCGAGATCGACGCCGGGCCGACCAACAACTGGATGGAACCCGCCGAGATGCGGGCCACCCTCAACGGGCTTTTTGCCGGCTGCATGCACGGACGCACCATGTACGTCGTGCCGTTCTGCATGGGTCCGTTGGGCTCGCACATTTCCGCGCTCGGCGTCGAAATTACGGACTCCGCCTATGTCGCGGTTTCCATGCGGACCATGACGCGCATGGGATCCGCGGCGCTCGACGAACTTGGCGATGACGGCTTCTTCGTCCCGGCGGTGCATTCTTTGGGCGCGCCGCTGGAAGACGGCGAAGAAGACGTTCCGTGGCCCTGCAACACCACCAAATACATCAGCCACTTTCCGGAGACCCGGGAGATCTGGTCCTACGGTTCCGGATATGGCGGCAATGCGTTGCTCGGCAAGAAGTGTTACGCCCTGCGTATCGCTTCGGTCATGGCCCGCGACGAGGGCTGGCTGGCCGAGCACATGCTGATTCTGAAAATCACCGCCCCGACCGGTGCGGCGCACTACGTCGCGGCGGCCTTCCCCTCGGCGTGCGGCAAGACGAACCTGGCCATGCTCATCCCGTCGGTCCCCGGCTGGAAAGCGGAGACGGTCGGCGACGACATCGCCTGGATGCGTTTCGGGGAGGACGGTCGGCTCTACGCCGTCAACCCGGAATTCGGCTTCTTCGGGGTCGCGCCGGGTACCGGCGCCGAGACGAACCCCAACGCGGTCGCGACCCTGTGGGGCAACGCCGTGTTCACCAACGTCGCCCGGACCGACGACGGCGACGTCTGGTGGGAGGGCCTGACCAAGGACAAGCCCGCGCACCTGACCGACTGGAAGGGGGCCGGGTGGACGCCGGCCGCCGACCACCCGGCGGCCCACCCGAACGCCCGCTTCACCGTTCCGGCCAGCCAGTGCCCGACCATGGCGCCCGAATGGCAGGACCCGAAGGGTGTGCCGATCTCGGCCATTCTGTTCGGTGGTCGCCGGGCGACCGCCGTCCCGCTGGTCACCGAGGCGCCGACCTGGCAGCGCGGGGTGTTCTTCGGCTCGATCGTGGCGTCCGAGACGACCGCCGCGCAGGCCGGCGCGATCGGCAAGCTGCGCCGCGACCCGTTCGCGATGCTGCCCTTCTGCGGCTACAACATGGCCGACTACTTCAGCCACTGGCTCGCGCTGGGCGAGAAGGCCGATCAGTCCAAGCTGCCGCGGATCTACTACGTCAACTGGTTCCGCAAGGGTGACGACGGCCGTTACCTGTGGCCCGGATTCGGCGAGAACAGCCGGGTGCTGGCGTGGATCGTCGGACGCCTGGAGGGCACCGCCGACGGCGTGGACACGCCGCTCGGGGTGCTGCCGTCCGTCGGGTCGTTCCCGACGGACGGTCTCGACCTGGCCGCCGACGACCTCGAGACGCTGCTGAGCCTCGACACCGAGGTCTGGAAGCAGGAAGCCGACCTCATCCCCGAGCACTACAACTCCTTCGGGGACCGGGTGCCGGCCGCACTGTGGAACGAGCATGAAGCGCTGGTCAATCGGCTCAACGACTGATTGACGAAGCTGTCCTGGTGCGCACCGGGACAGCCTCGACACGCAGCGCGCCGACGGCCCGGGAGACATCCTCCCGGGCCGTCGGCGCTGTTGTGCCAAGGATCAGCGGACCGCCGGCGGCTCCGCCGGCTCGTCCGAGCGGACCCGTGCAAATGCGTCGCGAAGAAGCCCGCCGGGCGCTACCGTGACTGACGACAGCGTTTCAGCTGGTGGTTCGGCGTAGGGCCGGACCACTCGGGAGGCCTCTCGGTGCCGCTTTCGCGACAACGGACGACGGGCCGGGTCCCGGCCTCGTCATTGAGGTCGGATCCCGGACCTCCTCCAACGTAAGCGGGTGGGCTTGTGCCTCGAACGCACGTCGTCGACACCAGCGTGCTTCTGTCCGACCCCGGCGCACTGCTGCGTTTTGCCGAGCACGACGTTGTGCTCCCCCTGGTCGTCGTAGGGGAGCTCGAAGCCAAGCGGAACCATCCCGAACTGGGCTGGTTCGCCCGCCAGGCGCTCCGCATCCTCGACGATCTGCGGATCCGGCACGGACGCCTGGATGTTCCGTTGCCGCTCGACGAGGGCGGAACGGTACGGGTGGAACTTAACCACAGTGATCCTTCGGTCCTTCCACCGGGGTTCCGGGTCAACGACAACGACTCCCGGATCCTGTCGGTCGCGCTCAACCTGGCCAAGGACGGTCTGGACGTGGTGCTCGTCACCAAGGACCTTCCGCTGCGGGTGAAGGCCGCCTCGGTCGGACTGCCGGCCGAGGAGTACCGGGCGCTGGCCCCGGTGGAGGTCGGCTGGAGCGGGATGGCCGAACTCGGCGTGGGATCCGAGGATCTCGACCGGCTCTACGCCCGCGAGCTGGTCGACCTGCCGGAGGCCGCCGAACTGCCGTGCCACACCGGTCTGGTGCTGACCGCGCCGGGCGGCAGCGCCTCCGCGCTCGGTCGGGTCACGCCGGAGAAGAAGGTCCGCCTGGTGCGGGGCGACCGGGAGGCGTTCGGCCTGCACGGTCGGTCGGCGGAGCAGCGGGTGGCGCTCGACCTGCTGCTCGACCCGGAGATCGGCATCGTCTCGCTGGGGGGCCGGGCCGGGACCGGCAAGTCGGCGCTGGCCCTGTGCGCCGGCCTGGAAGCGGTGCTGGAACGCCGCCTGCACAAGCGGGTGGTCGTCTTCCGCCCGCTGTACGCGGTCGGTGGCCAGGACCTCGGCTACCTGCCGGGCAGCGAGAACGAGAAGATGGCCCCGTGGGCGCAGGCCGTCTACGACACCCTCGGCGCGCTCGTGTCGTCGGACGTCATCGATGAGATCAGCGATCGTGGGATGCTCGAGGTCATGCCGCTCACCCACATCCGCGGCCGTTCGCTGCACGACGCGTTCGTCATTGTCGACGAGGCCCAGTCGCTGGAGCGGGGAGTCCTGCTCACCGTGCTGTCGCGGCTCGGTCAAGGTTCCCGGGTGGTCCTGACCCACGACGTCGCCCAGCGCGACAACCTGCGGGTCGGTCGGCACGACGGCGTCGCGTCGGTGATCGAGACGCTGAAGGGCCATCCGCTGTTCGCCCACGTCACCCTGACGCGGTCGGAGCGGTCGCCGATCGCCGCGCTCGTCACCCAGATGCTCGAGGATCTGCCGCTGTAGCTCCGGTAGCTCCGGTAGCTCCGGTAGGTCGGTAACGTCGACCCGAACGGGTCCCGGCCCCCGGTGGGCCCGTCGCCCATGCGACGGGAACGCCCGGGGCCGGCCTGATGTTCGACCTGGTGGAGGTGTTCACGTTGCTGTTCAACCGTTACAAGTCCACCATGGCGACCGCCGAGACCGCTCTTCCCGGCCGCGACCGCCCGATCCTTTCCTCGCCCGCCCCGCACACCGTGCTGGGCACCCCGATCGTCCCGCCGTACCCGGACGGCTTCGAGGTGCTCGACGTCGGCCTCGGCTGTTTCTGGGGCGCCGAGCGCATGTTCTGGAAGGTGCCGGGCGTCTACACGACGGCCGTCGGCTACGCGGGCGGGTTCACCCCGAACCCGACCTACGAGGAGGTCTGCTCGGGTCGCACCGGGCACACCGAGGCGGTCCGGGTGGTCTACGACCCGGCCAAGGTCTCCGCGCTGGAGCTTTTCAAGGTCTTCTGGGAGGGACACGACCCGACCCAGGGCATGGCCCAGGGCAATGACGTCGGCACCCAGTACCGCTCCGCGATCTTCTACTCCACCGAGGCGCAGAAGGCCGCGGCCGAGCAGACCCGGGAGACCTTCGGCGCGGTGCTCGGGGAGGCCGGGTTCGGCGCCGTCACCACCGAGATCGTCCCGGCCGGCCCGTTCTACTTTGCCGAGGACGAGCACCAGCAGTACCTGGACAAGGTGCCGTGGGGGTACTGCCCCGACCATGGCACCGGGAACAGCTGCCCCATCGGCCTGGGCGTCAACCAGCAGGGCTGACGGTCAGTAGTGAGAACCCCACCCCGAACGGTTGTGCTGACGGTCGCGGTGGGGGCGCTGGTGGCCGCGCCGCGACGGGGACCGCGCCGCACGCGCGGCCCGGGAGCTACGTTCCGCTGCCCGCCGTGACCTGGCCGCCCGGCCGCGCCACCCGCTCGACCGGCGCCGTGCGCGGTTCCGGTCCGCCGTCCGCGTAGCCCCACCGGACCGTCAGCTCCCGCAGGGCCTTCGGCGTCTGCGCCAACGACGGCGGCGCCGCGGACGGCTGGATCCGCCCGCTACGGATCTTCTCCCGCCAGTCCCCGACCCCGAGGGCAAACGTTCCGTGGTCGAAGTCGCCGTAGGACAGCATCCGCGGGTTGTAGACGACCTCGAGGAAATCGCACAGCCCCCGGACGACCGGCTCCGGCTCAGCGGTGAGTTCCTCGTAGCGCACCGTCAGACCGGGCAACGCGGTCCGGGCCCGATCGAGCCGCTGCATGCCGCCGACCAGCTGCTCGGTGCCGTTGACCGGGTTGTTCTCCCAGCCGTGCCGGACCCCGTCCCAGACGAAGCCCAGGCCCATGGCCAACCGGGTGCGCAGCGGGACGCTGCGGGCCGCCTCGGCCGCGGACAGCGAAACCTGACCGGGGTGGCGGAGGAGGAAGATGAACCGGGCCTGCGGCCAGCACTCCCGGAGCCGCTCCCAGATGAACACGTGCTGGGGGGTTTTCTCGACGATCACGGACTTGCCGCTGCGTTCCAGTTCGCGGTGCAGGATGCGGTCCCAGAGCAGGTACTGGGTGGCCCGGGTGTCGAGGCCCAGGGGGTCGAGCGACCATTCACCCATCCGGGTTCCGGTCACGACCCGCAGGTCGCCGAGGTGCAGTTCGTGAGGGGCGTGCACCTCCGGGTGGCTACCGGCGATACATCGCAGCAGCGTCGAGCCTGATCGGGGCGGAGAGAGGATGAAGACAGGCGACGGGACGAGCCGTTCATTCATGGGGAGGTCGGCCTCCGGATACCGAACGCGCCGGTTGGACGGGGGCTGCGCGTTCCGGCCCAGACTGTCGCGACTTCGGTCGTCAGCGCCAACGGGACCAACACGGGAGTGCCATGGACAAAATCGGAGGAATGGTGCGGACGGTTCGAGGTACCCGGTACGTGGCACCGCTGCGGGAGGGCGGCAGCCTGCCGGGCCTGGTCGAAGGCGATGATTTCGGAACCTGGGTGGTGAAGTTCTCCGGCGCCGGGCAGGGGCCGAAGGCGCTGGTCGCGGAGATCGTCTGCGGGCAGCTGGCGCTCGCGCTGGGCCTGGACGTTCCCGAGCTGGTGATCATGGAGATCGACCCGTTGCTGGGTCGGGCCGAGCCGGACCCGGAGATCCAGGATCTTCTGCGGGGCAGCGCCGGGCCCAACCTCGGGATGGACTTCCTGCCCGGTTCGGTGACCTACGAGCCGGTCGCGCCGGCCACCGGGCGCGGCGCGGGCGGAGCGGCCTGGGTGGATCCGGCGCTCGCGGCCCGGGTGCTGTGGTTCGACGCGCTGGTGCTCAACATCGACCGCACCTGGCGTAACCCCAACCTGCTGGTCTGGGGGAACCGGATCTGGCTGATCGACCACGGCGCGGCCCTCTACCCGCAGCACGACTGGGCCCGCGCCGGGGACGCGGTCGACCGGGTGCTGCCGCAGTGGACCGAGCACGTCCTGCTGCCGCTGGCCGCCGGGGCCGGCCACCCGGCCGACCCGGACGGCGCTGACCTGGCCGGGCGGATCCGGGCTGCCGACGAGACGCTCGCCCCACTGGTCACCGCGGCGGTGCTGCGGGCGGCGGTCGCCGACGTACCGGCGGGCTGGCTGGACGTCGACCGCTCCCGGTACGTCGACTGGCTGCTGTCCCGGGTCGGGGGCGCCCGACCGTGGGTGGAGGCGATGACGCGGCTGCCCCCGGACGCCCTTCCGTCGGCGTTCGGAGCCGGGACCCCGGCCCGCTCCGGCCGGTCCGGCGCTCCTTCCTGGCTGCGGGAGTCCGGCCGTGGCTGACGTCTTCGAGTACGCCGTGGTGCGCGCGGTGCCCCGGGTCGAGCGGGGCGAGTGCCTCAACGTCGGGGTGATCCTGTGGTGTCAGGCGTTCGGGTTCCTCGGCGCGCGGACGCTCGTCAACCCGGCCCGGCTCCTCGTGCTCGACCCGGGCATCGACCTGGACCTGGTGCGCGCCCAGCTCGACGGGCTGGCCCGGATCTGCGCGGGGGGCGGCGCGGCCGGCGCGGCCGGCGCGCTCACCCCCGGGGAGCGGTTCCGGTGGCTGACCTCGCCGCGCAGCACCGTCGTGCAGATGTCGCCGGTCCACAGCGGGTTCACCGACGATCCGGTCACCGAACTCGACCGCCTCACGGACCTGCTGGTCAGCCCGCCGGCGCCGGCCACGCCTGGATCGATGAGGTAGTTCCTGACCTGGTCAGCGGTCACGGCTCATCGTGCCCGGCCGGTCGCCGGATCGCCGTCCGGCCGCGCCCGGCCGGCGCGGGCCCGTAAGCCGTCGACCATCATCGTCAACCCGAACTCAAAGGCGCCTTCGGTGTCCCCGTCGGCGGGCTCCGGACCGTCGGCGGGGCCGGCCATACCCTGGGCGGCGGCCGCGATCATCGGGAAGTGGGTCGCATCGGTCATCGCGGCCACCAGGATCCGGTCGCTCTCGGCGACCTGCGCCGCGGGCCCCTGCTGGACCCGGCGCTGTTCGGCCTGTTCCTCGGCCACCCAACCGATGGCGTAAGCGCTCACCGCCTGGAGGGCCCGCAGTGCTTCGAGCGGCGTGAGCCCGGCCCGGACGAGTGCCGTTGCCGAGCGTTCGATCCCCGGCAGCGCGGCCGGGGTGGGCCGGTTACCCACCATGACCAGGGCGCCGTCCCGCCGGGCCAGCATGGCCTGCCGCAGCGCCCGGGCCCGCTCGGTGAGCCACTCCCACCAGAGCTGGCCGGCCGCGGGCTCGTGCAGCGCGTCGGGTAGCAGCGCGCTCGCCAGCTCCTCGGCCATGGCGTCGAGCAGTTCGCGCTTGTTGTGGACGTGCCAGTAGAGGGCCGGCGCCTGGACGCCTAGCTCGGCCGCGAGCCGGCGCAGGGTCAACCCGTCCAGACCGTGCTCGTCGACCAGCCGGAGGGCGGTCGTGACGATCACACCGCGGTCGATCGGGGCGCCCGTCCTCACGGAACCGAGCTTAACGGTGTTAGGGCATCCTCGAAGTCAGGCCACAGGCTCGGGCCGGCCGGCCCTGACCCGGAGCCGAGCGTCTGAACGGCTGCTGACGTGACCGTTTGGCAACCCGGGTGCCCTGCTCGCCAACCGCCGTCGTCCCGGCGTTCTGATCTTCGTCAGCGCGGACAGTTCCCAGCCCGGACAGCGTCGCCTCCCAGCCAGCCCGGAGGAGGGCGCGCCCACTCAGGTCTGGAACCGGGCCACGGCCCGCATCTTGTTCATGGCGTCGAGCGCGGCGACCTTGTACGCCTCGGACAACGTCGGGTAGTTGAACACGTTGTCGACCAGGTAGTCGATCGTGCCGCCGCAGCCCATGACCGCCTGGCCGATGTGGACCAGCTCCGTGGCCGCCGTCCCGAAGACGTGCACCCCCAGCAGGCGCCGGTCCTCCGAGCAGACCAGCAGCTTGAGCATGCCGTAGGAGTCGCCCACGATCTGCCCGCGGGCCAGTTCCCGGTACCGCGCGATGCCGACCTCGAACGGCACCGACGCCTCGGTCAGCTCGTCCTCGGTCTTCCCGACGTAGGAGATCTCGGGAATCGTGTAGATCCCGATCGGCATGAGGTCGGAGTGAATGGCGTGCACTTCTTCCCCGCACGCCGCGTAGGCGGCCAGCCGGCCCTGCTCCATGGACGTGGCCGCGAGCGCCGGGAACCCGATCACGTCGCCGACCGCGTAAATGTGGCTCACCTCGGTGCTGAAGTCCGAGCTGACCTTGATGCGGCCCCGGTTGTCGGCCGAGAGGCCGGCGGCGCTCAGGTTCAGCTTCTCGGTCAGCCCCTGGCGCCCGGCCGAGTACATGACGGCGTCGGCGGGCAGCTTCTTGCCGCTTTCGAGCCGGGTCATGGTCCCGCCATTGTGGCGTTCGACCGAAGCCACCGATTCCCGGAACCGAAACGTTACCGCCAGGTCACGCAGGTGGTACTTCAGGGCCTCGACGATTTCCAGGTCACAGAATTCGAGCATCCGGTCGCGCCGTTCGACGACGGTCACCTTCGTTCCGAGCGCGGCGAACATCGAGGCGTATTCGATGCCGATCACGCCCGCGCCGACCACGACCATCGTCGAGGGGATGTGTTCGAGCTCGAGGATCTGGTCGGAATCCATCACGGTCTTGCCGTCGAAGTCCACCGCCTCGGGCCGGGCCGGCCGGGTGCCGGTCGCGATGATGATGTTCCCGGCCGTCAGCCGCACGTTGTCGTGCTGGTCGCCGGGGTCGACGATGATCGTGTGCGGGTCCGCGAAACTGGCGGTGCCGCTCACCATCTGGATGTGGTTACGCGCCAGCTGGCTGCGGATGACCTCGATCTCGCGGCCGATCACGTGCTGGGTCCGGGCCAGCAGATCGGCCACCGTGATGTCCTGCTTCACCCGGTAGCTCTGGCCGTACATCTCCCGCTGGGCCAGCCCGGTGAGATAAAGCACAGCCTCCCGCAAGGTCTTGGACGGGATGGTGCCGGTGTTGATGCACACCCCACCGACCATGTCGCGCCGATCCACGACGGCGACCCGCCGGCCGAGTTTGGCGGCCGCGATGGCCGCCTTCTGTCCACCCGGCCCGGAACCGATGACGAGAACGTCGTAGTCGTACATCGTTGGCCTCTCGGTAATGCTTCCCCGCAGCGCGCCGGCCGCGGCCACCGCCAAAAGGCTATCCGTCGCCACCGGATTCCGGACGGCGCCCCATCAGTTGATCTGTGGTGTTTACGGGTGAGTCATCGACAGGACGTCCAGCGCCGCGTCGAGCTGCTCTTCGCTGAGCTTCCCGGCCGACACGTAACCGCGCTCGATGACCACCGCCCGGATGGTCTTGCGTTCGGCCAGTGACTGCTTGGCGACCTTGGCCGCCTCCTCGTAACCGATGTACTTGTTCAGCGGCGTGACGATGGAGGCCGACGACTCGGCGTAGACCCGGCAGCGCTCGGCGTCGGCCGAGATGCCGTCGATGCACCGGTCGGCGAACAGGCGGCTGATCGAAGCCAGGATGCGGATCGACTCCAGTACGTTGCGGGCGATCACCGGCAGCATGACGTTGAGCTCGAAGTTGCCCGCCGACCCGCCGAACGCGACGGCCGCGTCGTTGCCGACCACCTGCGCGACGACCTGGCAGACGGCCTCGGGGATGACCGGGTTGACCTTCCCGGGCATGATCGAGGAGCCGGGCTGCAGGTCGGGCAGGTGGATCTCGGCCAGTCCGGCCCGGGGCCCCGACGACGCCCAGCGCAGGTCGTTGGAGATCTTGTAGAGCGAGATCGCGATGGTGCGCAGCATCCCGGACGCCTCGACCAGGCCGTCCCGGGAGGCCTGGGCCTCGAAGTGGTCGCGGGCCTCGGTGAGCGGCAGGCCGGTGGCGGCAGCCAGCTCGTCGATGACGGCGGCCGCGAAACCGGGCGGCGTGTTGATGCCGGTTCCCACCGCGGTCCCGCCCAGCGGGAGCTCGCCGACCCGCGGCAGCGACACCCGCAGCCGTTCGACGCCGTACCGGACGGCCGCCGCGTACCCGCCGAACTCCTGACCGAGGGTCACCGGGGTGGCGTCCATCAGGTGGGTCCGGCCCGACTTCACGACGTCGGCGAACTCCTCGGCCTTGCGACCGAGCGCGGCGGCCAGGTGGTCCAGGGCCGGGATCAGTTCCTCGACGATGGCCCCGGTGGCGGCCACGTGGATGGAGGAGGGGAACACGTCGTTCGACGACTGCGACGCGTTGACGTGGTCGTTCGGGTGCACCGGGCGACCCAGCTGCTCCGTGGCCAGGGTGGCCAGCACCTCGTTGGTGTTCATGTTGGAGGAGGTGCCGCTGCCGGTCTGGAAGACGTCGATCGGGAACTGGTCGTCCCAGTCGCCCCGGGCGACCTCCTCGGCGGCCGCGCCGATCGCGGTCGCGATGTCGTCGTCGATCACGCCCAGCTTGGCGTTCACCTTGGCGGCGGCCGCCTTGATCTGGGCCAGCGCCGCGATATGGGACCGGGAGACCCGCTGGCCGGAGACGGGGAAGTTCTCGACCGCCCGCTGCGTCTGGGCCCGCCACTTCGCCGTGGCCGGCACCCGTACGTCGCCCATCGAGTCGTGCTCGAGGCGGTACTCCTGCTCGCTCATCGGTCCCTGCTCCCGTGTCCGGTCGTGCTGTGTCACCAGTGGCGCATGGCCACGCTAACGCGCGGGCGCGGCACGCGAGAGGGGGACGGTGTCGCGGGCCGGTTCGGTGCCCAGCAGGACGTCGGCGACCGGGCTGGTCACCCCGAGCCAGAAGCGCTCGTTGCGGAAGTGGTGGAGCCGGTGGTTGCGCCAGGTGCGCCGGTAGAAGGCCGTCCGGGGCTGGTGGGCGGTGTGGATGAGGAAATGCGTCCAGTCGTAGGCCAGCACTCCGAGGCCGACGCAGACGGCGCCGGTGGCTGCCGGTCGTGGCGCGGCCAGCGCGACCCCGACCGCCACCGCGCCGAGCGGGATGATCTCCTGAGGGCGCAGGAACATCGTGTCCAGGCGGGCCGGGTCGGCGTGGTGCTGGGCGTGCCCGAAGCCGGCCGCCGCCCAGAAGATCTCGCCCAACCGGCGGTCCGGGCGGGCGTGCAGGATTTCGCGGTGGATGGCCCATTCCACGAACGGCTGGGCGACCAGCGCCCCGAGGGCCACCCCGGCGTCCGCGCCGCGCCACCGGCCGCGAGTGGCGCGGGCGAGGGCCACCGTGGCCACGGTGGCCAGCAGGACCGGCGGACGCGGATGGGTCAGGAACCGGCGCACCGCGGCCGGCAGATCGGCGACGTCGCGGGCGTCGCCGTGGGAACCGCCCCCCGGACCGGGCCGGTCGAGCCGCCGGACGGCGCCGGAGAGGCGCCGCACCGCTGCCCGCGCCGCCATCCCGCGTGTCAGAACGGGACGGTCGAGTACGCCTGGAGCTTGGTGAGCTGGTGCTGGCTGTTGACGTGCCGGATCGTGCCGCTGCGGGACCGCATGACCAGCGACGACGTGGTCGCCCCGCCCGGCTGGTAGCGCACGCCGTCGATCAGCTCGCCGTCGGTCACCCCGGTCGCCACGAAGAACACGTTGTCGCTGTTGACCAGGTCCTTGGTCGTGAGGACCCGGTCAAGGTCGTGCCCGGCGGCCAGCACGGCGGCCCGTTCGGTGTCGTCGCGCGGCCACAGGCGGGCCTGGATGACGCCGCCCAGGCAGGTCACGGCGCAGGCGGAGATGATGCCCTCGGGGGTGCCGCCGATCCCGAGCAGCAGATCGACACCGGTCTGGCCCGTGGTCGCCATCACCGCGCCGGCGACGTCGCCGTCGGCGATGAGCTTCACCCGGGCCCCGGTGTCGCGGATCTCATTGACCAGCTTTTCGTGGCGGGGCCGGTCCAGCACACAGACGGTGACGTCGCGCGGCGAGATGCCCTTGGCCTTCGCGACGGCCCGGATGTTGTCCTCGGGCGAGGCCATGACGTCGACCACGTCGGCGGCTTCCGGCCCGGTGACCAGCTTGTCCATGTAGAAGCAGACCGAGGCGTCGTACATCGAGTGCCGTTCGCTGACCGCCATCACGGCGATCGCGTTGTTCATGCCCTTGGCGGTCAGGGTCGTGCCGTCCACCGGGTCGACGGCGACGTCGCACTCCGGGCCCTCGCCCGACCCGACCTCCTCGCCGTTGTAGAGCATCGGGGCCTCGTCCTTCTCGCCCTCCCCGATGACCACGACGCCCTTCATCGACACGGTGCCGACCAGGCGGCGCATCGCGTCGACGGCGGCCTGGTCGGCACCGTTCTTGTCACCCCGGCCGACCCAGCGCGCGGCGGCGAGCGCCGCGGCCTCGGTCACCCGGACGAGCTCGAGAGCGAGGTTGCGGTCGGGAGCCTGGCCCTGGACGGCCAGCGTGTCCGGTACGGCACTGTCGTTAGCCACGCCCTCAGCGTAGTTGGGACAACGCCTCTCACGCTTGCTCCAGGCGGCGGGTTGTCCCGCGACGGGCCGGATGCGGCCAATGGAAATCGTTTCGTTCCCGGCGGGCAACCTTTGGGCGGTTTTCAGCGTCGAACCGTCATAGTGGGCGGCCGTCGCGCGGAGGGGGCGTGACGGCCGCCCGGCACGGGGGGCCGTCGGTCGGCGAAGATGGCCGGTGTGGCAAAGAAGGCGCGCGGCCAGGAAACCGTCCGGGACATGGTGCTGTCCCTGCTCGTCCTGATGGGCGGCGTCGCCCTGGTGTGGGCGGTGCTGCCGCGCGGGCACCACGCAGCGGTCACGGTCGTCGCCACCGGCGAGACCGTCCACTCGTTCGCGGGTCAGGCGGCCTACCAGCCCTACGTCCCCGCCGGGTTGCCCAGCTTCTGGAAGGCGACCTCGGTGAACGCCACCGTGCCGGCCGACGGCGCGGGCGGTTCCGGTGCGTCGGGTCCGGTCCCGGAGTCGGCGGCCGCCCGACTGACCATCGGGTACGTCGTCGACCGGTCCGGGAGCGACCGCACCTTCGCCGAACTTGACCAGACCAACGCGACCGACGCGGTCGGGCACCTGGTTCCCGAGGGCAGCGCGCTGGCCGGATCGGTCACCGCCGGCGGGGTGGCCTGGCAGCGGTACCGGGATCCGGCCGGGCACCTCGCGCTGACCCGGACAAATGCCGGCGTGACGCTGGTCGTCGGGGACGGCGGCGGCAAGGGCGGGGCGGACGAGGCCGACCTCCGGGTGCTGGCCGGGTCCCTCGTCCAGGCCCAACCCTGACGCGGGCGTGGCACCGTCGTTGCGCGGTGGCACCGTTCCGCCAGCCGTCTCGTTCAGCCGGCCGCCGGGTCGGTGGCGGCCAGGCGCTGGCGGGCGCCGTCCAGGAACGCCTGGCAGATCCGGGCCAGTTCCTCGCCGCGTTCCCAGAGCGTGACCGATTCCTCCAGGCTGATGCCGCCCGCCTCGAGGCGTCGGACGATGTCCTCCAGCTCGCCGCGGGCCTGCTCGAAGGTGGCCGGAGCGGGTCGCTCGGCCGGCTCGGTTCCGGCTACCGATGGGGCGGGCGCCGACCGCGACGTGGCTCCGGCCACAGCCGCGTCCGGAACGTCGGAACCGACCACAGTGTTCTCCTAGGCTCGTCCGGGTTCGGGGCCCTGATCGGGCGGCCCACGGTGAGGTGATTCTCGGGGGTGATCGGGATGGCGGATCACCCGGGCGCGGATCGCGCGGTGCCGAACGGCGTGACCGGTGCGACCATACGGCGGGCCGGCCCGGCGGACGCCGCTGAACTCACCCGGTTGCGCGAGGTGATGTTCGCGTCGAGCCCGCCGGCCCGGGTCGGGGACGACTGGCAGCTTGACTGCACCCGGGCCCTGACCCACAAACTGGCCCACGAACGCGACACCTTCGTCGCCGTGGTCGCCGAGGACGCCGACCGGGCCGGCCAGCTGCTGGCCTGCGGGGTGGGCTGGGTCGACCTCCACCTGCCCTCGCCCGGCAACCGGACCGGCGCCCGCGGGCACATTGCCAACGTGTCCACCGATCCGGCCGCCCGTCGCCGGGGGCTGGCCCGGGCGGTGATGGTCGAACTCATGGCGTTCTTCGCCGAGCGGGGAATCGGTCGGGTGGAGCTGTTCGCCACGGCCATGGGCGAAGGCGTCTACCGCTCGATCGGTTTCACCGACCGACCCTCCGGCCGCGCACTGTCCTGGACGCCGGCCACCGCTTCGACGGTGAAGCCCCCACCGGCCACCCGGACCAGCAGCCGGTCCCCGACCGAGACCTCGGCCGGGTCGCGGACCAGCCCGCCGGCCGGCCCGGACACCAGCGCGTAGCCCCGGTCGAGGGTCGCGGCCGGGCTCAGGCCGCGCATCCGGGCGGCGGCGTGGTCGAGGTCGTGCCCGGACCGGTCGATGGCCGCGACCGCGCAGCGGCGGGCCCGGGCCCGCAGCGCGTCCACGGCCTGACCGCGGGTGTCCAACTCCCGGCCGGGCGCGGCCAGCACCGGTCGGCTGCGCAGGTCGGCCAGCATCCGGTGCTCGCGGTCGAGGCGGTGGATCAGCACCCGCCGGCCCCGACCGACCAGCGCCGCGATGAGGGCCAGCTGTTCGCCGACATCGGGGACGACCCGCTTGGCGGCGTCCGTCGGGGTCGACGCGCGCACGTCCGCGACCAGGTCGAGCAACGGGGTGTCCTGCTCGTGCCCGATGGCCGAAACCACCGGGGTCCGGGCCGCGGCGACCGCCCGGACCAGGGCTTCGTCGGAGAACGGCAGCAGGTCCTCCAGCGAGCCGCCGCCCCGGGCGATGACGATGACATCGACATCCGGGTCGCGGTCGAGGTCCCGCAGCGCGTCCATCACCTGGGTGACGGCCAGCGGGCCCTGGACGGCCACCTCGCGCAGGGTGATCGGGACGGCCGGCCACCGGCGCCGGGCGTTCTCGACCACGTCGCGTTCGGCGGCGCTCGCCCGGCCGGTGATGAGGCCGACGGTGCGGGGGAGGAACGGCAGCGGGCGCTTGCGGGCCGCGGCGAACAGGCCTTCGGCGCCGAGTACCCCCTTGAGCTGCTCGAGGCGGGCCAGCAGGGCGCCGGCGCCGAGCGGGCGGATGTCGTAGGCAGTGAGCCGCAGGGTGCCCCGGGCCAGGTGGAAGTCGGGCTTGCCCCACACCACGACCCGCGCGCCGTGGACGAGCGGCGGGACGATCGCGTCGCACAGCGAACGCTGGCAGGTGACCTGCAGTGAGACGTCGGCGACCGGATCGCGCAGGACGAGGAAGGCCACGCTCATCCCCGGCCGGCGGGTGATTTCGGTGATCTGGCCCTCGACCCACACCCGGCCGAGCCGGCCGACCCATTCGCCGATGGCCCGGGCGATCGTCCGGACCGGCAATGGCTGCTCGGCAGTCGACTCAAGTCCCACCCGGCCCACGGTAGGGCGTCCGGGCCGGGTCGCCGGACAGGCGGGTCGCCGGCCGGTCGGCCGGGGGGCGGTGGCGCGGCGGACCGGCCGGTCACGGACGAGCCGCGGCACCCCGGGTCGGACCCCGGCGGCGTGACGTCCGTCCTGGGGGGCGAATTTTTCGGGGCGTTCCGCGTAGACTTCCAACCATGGGTCGGGTCTTGCTGGCCGCGCCGCGCGGGTATTGCGCCGGGGTCGATCGTGCTGTGCAGACCGTCGAACAGGCTATCGACCTGTACGGCGCTCCGGTGTATGTCCGCAAACAGATCGTGCACAACGCGCACGTCGTGAAGACGCTCGAGGCGCGCGGTGCGATCTTTGTGGAAGAGACCGAGGAGGTTCCCGAAGGCGCGACCGTGGTCTTCTCAGCCCACGGCGTGGCGCCGACGGTGCACTCCGAGGCGAAGGAACGCCAACTGCGGACCATCGACGCCACCTGTCCTTTGGTGACCAAGGTGCACACCGAGGCCCGGCGGTTCGCCAAGGACGATCTCGACATCCTGCTGATCGGCCACGAGGGTCACGAAGAGGTCGTCGGGACCACCGGACAGGCGCCGGACCGGATCCACCTGGTCGACGGCCCGGAGGATGCGGCCCGGGTCGAGGTACGGGACCCGACGAAGGTCGCCTACCTGTCCCAGACCACGTTGTCGGTCGACGAGACCGAGACAACGGTCGACGCGTTGCGCGAGCGTTTCCCCCATCTTCAGGGGCCGCCGAGCGCCGACATCTGCTACGCCACCCAGAACCGTCAGGTCGCCGTGAAGGAGATCGCGGCCCAGGTCGGGGTCGTGATCGTCGTCGGCTCGCGCAACTCGTCGAACTCCGTGCGGCTGGTCGAGGTCGCCCTCGACGCGGGCGCGCCCGCCGCCTACCTGGTGGACCGGGCTGACGATCTCGATCTGGCCTGGCTCGAAGGCGTGACGGACGTCGGGGTGACCAGCGGCGCGTCGGTGCCCGAAGATCTGGTCGCCGGCGTGGTCGAGCTGCTGGCCGAGCACGGGTTCGGGGACGTCGAAGAAGTGACGTCCGCCGAGGAACATCTGCTGTTCGCGCTGCCGCCCGAGCTGCGTCGCGAACTGCGGGCCCGGGAGCGGGCCGCGGCCGCCGCCGCCGCTGCCCAGACCTGATTCAGCCTTCCGCCGGCGGTGACCGGCCCGTTCCGGGCCTCAGAACCGGTTCAGGACCGGGTTCAGGACCGGTGCGCGCCGCCCTGATCGGCGGGGGTTGCGACCTCGGGCGTGGCCGGCGCCGGTGGGGAAACCTGGTCCGGTAGCTCGAGCGTGACCAGCGGCCGCCCATCCGCGACCCCGCCCGGAGCGTTGCCCGGCCCGGCGGTCTGGGCCGGGACCCGCGACGGAGCCGCCCGCTCATCCGGGCCCGCGCCGGGAACCGGCCTCCCGGTCCGGCCGGCCCGGGCTTCCGTGCGCGCCCCAGCCGCTGTGACCGGCGGCCGGCCGTGGCCGCCGGGTCGGTTGCGGGTGGTCCACGGCCGGCGGACAAGGCGCACGGCCGCGGCCAACACCGGTTCCCGGGCTGGTTGCGGCCGGGCCAGCGACGCGGCGGCCGGCTGATCGGGAGCCAGCCACGAGCCGAGCGTCCTGGTGGACGTGACCGCGCGCACGGTGAGGCGGCCGATGGCCAGGACATCGTCGTCGGTCCGGGCCGACCGTTCTCCGGTGGCGAAGGCGCAGGGGTAACCGACCGCCCGGACCGCCGCCCGGGCTGACGCGTCGTGCGCGCCGTGAGGGTAGGCGAACGCGGTCGGTTCGTGTCCGAGGATGTCGGCGAGCTCATCGCGGGACCGCTGGGCCTCGGCCCGCTGGTCGGTCGGGCTCAGCTCGTCGAAGCGCCGGTAGGTGTGGCCGGCGGCGCCGATCTCGACCCCGGCGGCGGCGAGCAGCCGCAGTTCGCGCCGTTCGAGCCGGCCCGGCCGGGACAACCAGCCGGTGGCTACGAACACAGTGGATACCACGCCGCTGTCCCGGGCCCGGAGCGCGGCTTCCCGGAAGCCGCCCGACCCACCGTCGAAGGTGACGACCACCGCGTGCGGCGTGGGGGTGCCGGACCGGATCAGGTCGCCGAGGCGGGCGGCGGTGATCGGAACGCGGCCGGTGGCGACGATCGCGCGCAGGTGGTCGGCGAAGACGTCGGACCGGATGGTCCAGGGCCGGTCGCGGGGGGCCGGACCGTTGCCGATGGCGGCGTATCGCAGGACAGGGATCATGGGGGCCTTCAACCGTGGGCCGACCCGGACTACCGCGTCCCGTCGCTGCCGGGCGGGGTCACGCCCAGACTTCCCGGGACGACTCCGGGGTACCTACTCACCGTAGCACTGACAGTCACGAAGAGTGCAACCCCAAAAACTCTGGGTGACATCAGCGGGTCAGGTAATGGGTACCGAGGGGGAGAAATGGGTGGAGCGGGCGCGGCTGAGCCCTCGTTCTGGGTGCGGGCGTTGTTCAGGCGGTGGGACGGCGCCCGCGGGAACCGGCTGCGGCGAGGGCCCGTTCGCGTTCCTGCCGGGCCGCCCGAACCCGGCGACCACGCACCGCGGCGACGACGATCACGATGACCATCGCCACGATCAGGACGGGGGCGCGCAGGATCAGCTCCGACCCGACGTCGATGACTTTGTTCTTGAGGCCCGCACCGTCACCGCCGCCGGAGGGGTGAAACAGGCCGATCAGGATCGTGATCACCGCGTAGATCAGGGGTGGCATGACGACGACGGCGAGGAGATCGTCATTGTGGACCCGGCCGACCGCGATCAGGCAACCGATCCCGAAACCGATGCCGAAAAGCACACCTAGGTGCCCGAACGCCACCGAGTCGAAGATCGCGCCGATAAATCCGGTGACCAGAGCGATGAGCGCGGCGCCCAGCACGGTGAGCCCGCGTCCGCTGCCGGCGACCACGGTCGGCGGCGGAGCAGCGCGTTCGCGCTGCGTCTGGCGTCGCGGGTTCCCGGCGTCGGACCGGTCGGACCAGTCCGACGGCTCCGCCGAGTCCCGATACTGCGGCGACCTCACGCAGGGGACGGTACAGCGCCGCGCGCGGCAGCGCGGCAACGCAACGGTTACGGCCAGGGAACGGCGGCCCGGTTCCTACGGTGAGCGAACCGATCCGTACCTTGGGTCATGAAACGACCGGGCGGGTCATGAAACGACCGGGTGGTTCTCACCCGGACACCGCCGCCGGCGGCGAGGGGAAGTCGATCGGGCGATCGTCCGGGGCCGGGCGATCGGGCTGGTCGGTGAACAGTTCCGGCGAGGCGACCGGGCGTACCCCGCTCTCGATCGTCGCGGGCGAGGGCAGTTCCGTCTCGACGACCTTCATGGCCGCCAGGCGACGGGCCGGGACCAGCACCCGACTCTCCAGGGAACCGACCGTCGCGTTGTAGTCGGTCACCGCTCGGCCCAGGGAACGCCCGAGCCGGTCGACGTGCTCACCCATCGTGCCCAGCCGGGCGTAGAGGTCGCGGCCCAGTTCGAACACCTCCCGGGTCCGGTCGGTCAGCACATCCTGGGTCCAGGCGTAGGCGACGGTGCGCAGCAGGGCGATCAAGGTGGTGGGAGTGGCGATCACCACCTTCCGGGTCGCGGCGTGTTCCAACAGTGTCGGATCGACGTCGAGCGCCGGGGCCAGGAACGCTTCGGCGGGGACGAACAGGACCACGAATTCCGGGGTCGGTTCCCATCGCCGCCAGTAGGCCTTCGACGAAAGCTGGTCGACGTGCACCCGCAGGTGACGGGCGTGGGCGGCCAGCCGCTGCCGGCGGACCTCGTCATCGGTCGCTTCATGGGCGTCCAGGAAGGCGGCCAGCGGCACCTTCGCGTCGACCACGACGTTCTTGCCGCCGGCCAGGTGGACCACCAGGTCCGGCCGTTGGGTGCCGTCGACGCCCGTGACCGAGGCCTGTTCGGTGAAGTCGCACCGGTCGACCATCCCCGAGATCTCGACCACCCGGCGCAGGTGCATCTCGCCCCAGGCCCCCCGCGCCTGCGGTCGCCGCAGCGCCGTGACCAGCGAAGCGGTCTCGCCGCGCAACGCGTCCGAGGCCTCCCGGGAGGCGCGGACCTGTTCCAGCAGAGAAGCGTGGGCTTCGCCGCGGGCCCCTTCCATCTCCCGCAGGCGGGACTCCATGCGGCCGAGGGCCTCATGGAGCGGCCCGACGATCCCGGCGATCGCTTCGCGCCGCGCGTCCAGCTCGCCGGCGGAGTGGGCGCCCGCCTCGCGCATCCGCGCCTCGGCCAGCTCGAGGAACCGCCGGCTCGCGCCTTCCAGCGCGTCGGCGGACAGCGCCCGGAACGAGTCGTTGAGCGCGTCCTGGCTGCGCTCCACCAGCGCGACCCGGTCGCCGGCGGCCCGCTTCTCGTAGTCGAGCGCCGTACGCAGGCCGGCCGCGTCGGCTTCGCTGAGGTTGGCCCGCTCCACCGCCGTTTCCGCCGCGCGCCGGGCGGCGTCGCGTTCGCCCACCAGCGCCCGCAGGCGTGGCTCGTTCGCCCGCCGGGCGGCGGCGACGCCTCCGGCCGCGCCCAGCGCGAGGCCGATGACGAGGAGGAGAACGGTGGTCGAGTCCATGGTCCACAGGCAATCACGGGGCTCCGACAGTTCTCGGCGGCCGCCGTGCGGCCGGGTGCGCCCGGCTGCGCGATCACCGGCTTCCCGCCCGTAGACTTGTCGTTCATGGGCTTGACCATCGGCATCGTGGGACTGCCCAACGTCGGCAAATCCACCCTCTTCAATGCGCTGACCCACAACGACGTGTTGGCGGCGAACTATCCGTTCGCCACGATCGACCCGAACGTCGGGGTCGTGGGGGTTCCGGACGCCCGGCTGGGTCGGTTGACCGAGCTGTTCCACAGCGTCCGTATGGTGCCCGCGACCGTCAGTTTCGTGGACATCGCCGGGCTGGTCCGGGGCGCCTCGGAGGGGCAGGGGCTGGGTAACCGGTTCCTGGCCACGATCCGCGAGTCAGACGCGATCTGCCAGGTCGTGCGGGTCTTCTCGGACCCGGACGTGGTGCACGTCGAGGGGCGGGTCGACCCGGCGGACGACATCGCCACCATCAACACCGAGCTGGTGCTCGCCGACCTCGCCACGATCGACGCCCGCCTGCCGAAGCTGGAGAAGGAAGTCCGGCTCGACCGCTCCAAGCAGGGGCTGCTCGACGCGATGCAGGCGGCGCGGGCGGTGCTCGACACCGGTCGCCCGCTGTCGGCCGAACCCAAGATCGACCGCGAGGCGCTGCGCGAGCTCTTCCTGCTCACCGCGAAACCATTCCTCTATGTGTTCAACGTGGACGAGGACGGGCTGGCCGACGAGGTCCGGCACAAGGAACTGACCGCGCTGGCTGCTCCCTCGGACGCCATCGTGCTGTGCGCCAAGATCGAGGCCGAGCTGGCCGAGCTGCCCGACGAGGACGCGGCCGAGCTGCTGGCCTCGCTCGGCCAGTCCGAGAGCGGTCTCGCCCAACTGGCCCGCATCGGGTTCCACACCCTGGGCTTGCAGACGTTCCTGACCGCTGGCCCGAAGGAATCACGGGCCTGGACGATCACCCGGGGTGCGACGGCGCCGGAAGCGGCCGGCGTGATCCACACCGACTTCCAGCGGGGCTTCATCAAGGCCGAAGTCGTCTCCTTCGACGATCTGATGACGGCCGGCTCGATGGCCGCGGCCCGGGCGGCCGGCAAGCTTCGCATCGAAGGCAAGGACTACGTCATGGCCGACGGCGACGTCGTGGAGTTCCGCTTCAACGTGTAGACGGAGTGCTCCGGTCCTGGTCAGCGGCTTTTTCGGGTGTCTCAGTCCGCACTCAGTCCGTTGGCCTCGAGGGCCCAGGTGTATCAGTACCTCGCCCTGGTCGCCGGCCGCTACCCGTCCGCGATCTGCCGCATCGACGGGACGGGCCTCGTGCAGCCATCCCTGTAGGCACCCCAGCTTCGGCGCGGCCTCGTCGTCCCGGACAGGCAGCGCCGGACGGTCGGCGGCCCCGTGGGTGGCCGGCGACCGGCGAGGCCGACCCCCGGCGTACAGCTCGGGCCCCGGGGCCGGCCTCGTACCCGTCAGGACTCGTCGGCGTCCCGCTGGGTGGGCCTGTTCTTCTTGATCCACTCGGCGACCTGGTCCTCATCCCAGATCCGACCAGAGGGCAGGGTGGCGACCGGTTCGGGGAACCCTGGCCGGCGCGTGAGCTGGTCCGCGCGTGCGGCGCCGACCCCGCCGAACATCCTGCGGAGATCGCCGATCGACACCAGGGCCACAGACTGGATCGTCAGCTATATGGGGTTCGCTATATCGGACCCGATAGTCCGCGTGTACCGTCCCCACCACCTACATAAGGACGGCCCCGGCCGGCGCGGTAACGCCAGATCGGGGCCTCGGCACGACCCCGCTGGAGGTCGCAACCGTGTCGCCATCTTCTCAGGCACCACCGACGCATCTGCGGCCCGAACCGACGGGACCGCCCCGGCGCTGGTGGGTGGCCCTGCTCGGCCGTCTCTCGGACTGTCCGATCATCACGTTGCCGATCGCCGCGCCCGACGCGCACGGTGCTGAGGTCGCGGGGCGGGCGATCCTCGCCGCCCACAGTTTCAACCTGAACCCGGATCAGGTCCGGCTCGACGTCGCCCCGGCCCGATGAGGGCCACCGGCCCCGGGCCCGAGGATGCCCCCGCGCCGATCGTCGTCTCGCGTCTGGGCGCCGAGGTCGAGGTCGAGGTCCGCCGGGGCGCTTCAGCCGCCGCGTTCGCCGAGACCGTCGCCCGCGAGATCCCCGGGCCCGCTGTGCTCATCGACTATTTCCTGACGACGGATGATCCGCGCCGGACGACGGTGGCGCTGGTGTTCGCCACCGTCCCCATCGTCGAGCCGTGAGCGGGTTCACCGGGCCTCATCTCGCGTTCCGAGACCAAGGTCAACTTGGTCGGCCGCCGAGGGCGGCGACGAGCCGGGCCACTGCCAGCTGCTCGGCCCGCCGGCCACGCACCACCCGGCGGTCCACGACCACGATGACGTGGCCATCGTCGAACCGCGCCCCTTGCACCCCGACCCCGGCGGGGAGTTTCCCGCGCACGACCTCGACCTCGACCCCGGTCACGGCCGGCGCCGCGGCGGGCCGAACTGCTCGACCAGCTCGGCGACGATCGCCTCGAGCACGTCGACCCCGTCATCGGACAGCGCCGGAACCCCCGGGTACGGGTCCGTCGTCCCCGGCGGGGTGCAGACCCGGGCGACCAGGAAACCGAGCTGCGCGGCGATCCGGACGCGGCGCTCGTTCGAGGCGCTCACCGGCCGGGCCGCTCGTGCTGGGCGACGGCGACCGCATGGCCGAGCGGCACCGCGACCGCCGTCCCACCGGCCATCCCGACCAGAACGGCGACGACCAGGACCCACCGGTGCCACCGGGACGTACGCGGCGTGATCTCGTGGGCCTTGATGCGGGTCGGGATCTCACCGGCGGGCAACTGCGCCAGGACGGCCAGCGTGCGCCACGACGGTGGCAAATCCGAACCATGGTTCGGATTTGAGAGATCGGGATGGCGGGCGACCGTCATGACCGCCGCGCCTTCCGGATGCGCTGCAGCTCGGCCCGTTCGTCGACGGTGAGGTCGACCCCGGCAAGGTGGTGTTCGTTAGCCAGTAACAACAACTCTCGCCCCGCCTCCTGCTGCCCGAGCTCGACGTCGAGCGGGTCGCCGGTCACTCGGACACCGACCCGGGGTCGGCGGGCAGGGCGCGAACGGTCTCGCGTAGCGGGGCGAGGATGATCCCGCCCTCGACCAGGTCGCCGGCCGTCAGTGCGTCGTCGAGGGACCGGGCGCAGTTGATGACGTGGATCCGGGCGTAGGTCTCGCCGAACGTCGCCACGTCGCCACGTCGCCACGTCGCCACGTCGCCACGTCGCGGCGGGTCCGCGCCGCCACGGCGGGCGACAGGTCGACGATGGGGACACAGGGACGGTCGGGTAGGAACGGTGCCGGCTTACGGTCACCGGGCAATCACTCTGCACCTGTTGTCCACCGGAGGCGCCGTGCCGACGGCCGTTATCGGCCGGTCTCCAGGCCGTACGTACGGCTTCGAGTACCGCTACTCGGCGCACGTCTTCGACAAGATGGAGATCATCGACATCGCCCTTGGCGAGTTCGATCGACTTCTCGCGTCGGGCGAGGTCATCGAGGAAGCGCCGGCCGGCCTCTTCGT